>NZ_JBVHTR010000034.1:0-65345 GCF_055565775.1 Streptomyces sp. NPDC028331
AGCGACGCGACGACATCCACGAAGCATTCCTCGGCCTCGCCACCTGCCTCATCACCCACCGTCACGTCCAACGCCTTTGTTAGGACCTCTAAGGCGTACTCGTCGACCTCGAGCGCGCCGGAAGCCACCACGACCGCGCGCGGGTGCCCGTCCGCGTCACGTGGATACAGCGTGCGCAGCGCCTCGAAGTGGGCCATGACCGCGGCGAAGGCATGAAGCACCGCGGCCATGTCGGGTGTGCCGTGGAGTGCCCGCGCCATCCGTTGGTTCTTGTTGCGGGGTCCGTCGAGATGGGGGTGGCATCCTTCGCGTGCATGGGCCTTCTGCGACCAGGTCAGTTCATGCTCTCCGGCGCTGCCGGCGACGAAGACGACGTCATGCCGTGCGATCTGTCGCATACCCGCCTCGGCTCTCTTCCGGTACGTCGGCGGCGCGCCACGTCTCGCGCATGGCGCGCGGCGGAATGCGCCGACCGGACGGGTGGAGGCTCCCCGATCCTCCAGGCCGTCCGGCGGTACGACGACGCGGCCGGAGCGCGGGCGCCCCATCTTCGGGCAGAGGATAGATCCGCGCGGACCACGTGCGTCAATGCTCGGAAGGGGTGGAACGCGGCGGCGCGGACCCTTTTCTCACCGCGTTCCACCGGTGCTCACCGCGTCCCACCGGTACTCACCGCGTCCCACCGGTGATCGCGGTCAGGTGGACACCGCCCCGCAGAACGAGATGCAGATCGTGCACCCCGGTCACCTCCGCGGGCATCGGTGCGCTGACCGTGCGCCAGTCGTACCGGCCGTGGGTGCCGGCGGGCACGTGGAGGCCGGCGAGCAAGGTGCCGGTACCGGGACCGCCGTCGGCGTAGATCTCGACGGTCGCGGCCTCCTCCGACGCGCGGGACACCTCGGCCGTGATGACGCGCGGTCCGTCTGCCGGGCCGCCCAGGTCGACCGAGCGGTAGCGCAGTCCGCAGCAGGTTTCACCGGCTGCCCGCGTGACCGCCTCACCTTTCTCCCGGGTGGCGTCGACCAGCGTGCCGCCGGCCCACTCGTCGAAGTCGACGGCCTCCAGTCGTCCACCGATGAGGCTGCGGACCGGGAGGGCCGGCTCCGTCACGGTGAGGGGCGCCGTCAGGGCGATGGCTTCGGCCGAGTGCCCGATCAGAATCTCGTACGGTCCCGGGTCCACGGCGAAGGCGCCGGCTGAGACGGACCAGTGGGCCAAGGCCGTGACGGGCATGTCGAACTCCAGCCGTCGCCGTTCACCGGGGGCGAGGGAGACCTTGCGGAAGTCCGTCAGTCTGCGCCTGGGCGCGCGGTGGCGGGCGGCGAGCGCGCGGGTGTAGAGCTGCACGGTCTCGGTGCCCGTGCGCGCTCCGGTGTTGGTGAGCTCGACGCTCACGGTCACGGTGTCGTCCTGCGCCGCTTCCCGGGCGGACAGCCGCAGGTCGGAGTAGGCGAAGCTGGTGTAGGACAGGCCGTGCCCGAAGGGGTACAGGGGTGCGGCGTCGTGGTACTGGTACGTCCAGCCGGCGCTGATGATGTCGTAGTCGAGGCGGTCGGGCAGCGGGTCGTCGCCGCGGTACCAGGTCTGCGGGAGCCGTCCGGAGGGTTCGGCCTCGCCGAGCAGGACCGCGGCGAGTGCCCGGCCCGTCTCCTGCCCGCCGTGGGAGGTCCACACCACGGCGGGCAGGTGCTCGTCCGCCCAGTCGACGGCGTACGGGTAGCTGCTCATCACGACCAGTACCGACTCGGGGCGCTCGGTGGCGACGGCGCGCAGCAGGGCTTCCTGCGCGGGCGGCAGTGAGATGCCCGCACGGTCCTCGGTCTCGCGGCCGTTGATGTGCGGGTCGTTGCCGAGGACGACCACGGCGACGTCCGCCGAGGCGGCGGCCGCGACGGCTTCGGCGATTCCGTCCCTGACGACCGTTCGGGTCCAGCGTTCCGCCTTCTCGGGGGCTTCGGCAGTGAGGGTGACCCGGCCGGTGGCGGGGTCCACGGCGGCGTATCGGCCGTTGCTGATGTTGCGCAGCAGTTCCGTGCCGTCCGGCTGGGGTTCCAGCCGGAAGGTCTCGTGGACGAACCAGCCGTTCGGCTGCGTCTGGTCGGCGGCGAGGGTGAGGTCGTCGTCCTTGAGGGTGACGTAGCGTTCCGTGCGCGCGTTGCGGAGGGTCAGCACGCCTTCACCCCAGTCGAACAGGTCGTGGCAGGCGTTGTCGCCCGCCTCCTGCTCGTCCGAGGGAGCACCGGCCACCATGGGCCCGCCGGGGTCGAGGGCCGGCACGCGCAGGAGGCCCCCGGTGGAGGCGGCGCGCAGCGTGATCCGGTCCACTCCCTCCGCGCGGACCGCTTCGGCGCCGCGCTCCTCGAGTGCCGCCCCCAGGCCGGTGGCGATGGTGATCCGGTACGGCATGGTGCCGCTGTACCAGTCCTCGAAGAGGGTGTCCGCCGGCGGACCGACGAGCGCCACGCGCCGACCGGGTGCCGGCGACAGCGGCAGTGCGCCGTCGTTCTTCAGCAGCACCACCGACTCCGTGGCGGCGCGCAGCGCGAGCGCACGGTGTGCGGGGCTGTCCACGACGTCGTCGCGGATGCCGGCGTAGGGGTCGAGGCCCGGATCGAACTCGCCGAGGCGGAGGCGGATCGACAGGTGGCGTCGAGCGGCGCGGTCGATGTCGGCCTCGGTGAGCAGCCCGCGGTCGACCGCTGCGCGGAGTCTGCCGAGGGTGATGCTGCCGTCCTCGCCCTGTTCGGTGATGCTGTCGACGCCGGCGCGTACGGCCGCCGCGTGGGAGGTGGGGTGGTCGTCGAAGTAGTGCTCCGTGTCGACCAGGTTGGTCACGGCTCCGGCGTCGCTGCAGACCAACAGCTCGTGGCCGGTGGGCTCGGCCCAGCGTCGTACCTGGGTCTCGAGCAGTGGACTGACGTGGCAAGGGCGGCCGTTGACGAGGTTGTAGGCCGGCATGACGCCGGTGGCGGCGCCGGACGCGATCGCCGGGCGGAAGGCGGCGAGGTCGTATTCGTGCAGCACCCTGGGCGGCACCACGGAGGAGGTGATGTCGCGCTCGTTCTCGTTGTTGTAGGCGAGGAAGTGCTTCAGGAGCGGTGCCGTGCGCAGATAGACCGGGTGGTCCCCGGCCAGCCCGCGGCAGAAGCTGACGGAGAGCCGGCCGGTGAGCAGCGGATCCTCCGCGTACCCCTCCTCGTTGCGGCCCCAGCGGGGGTCGCGCAGCAGGTTCACCACGGGGGCCCAGACCTGGAGGCTGTGCCGGTGGCCGTCGACGGCGGGACGCTGGTGGAAGGCGCGGGCCTCGGTGCCGACGGCCGTGGCGACCTCGTGCAGCAGTTCCTCGTTCCAGGTGGCTCCCAGGCCTATCGCCTGCGGAAACACGGTGGCCGGCCCCAGCCAGGCCACGCCGTGCAGCCCTTCGGTGCCGGTCTTGAAGGGGGCCAGTCCGAGGCGGGGGACTCCGGGTGAGTACTGGTAGAGCAGTTGGATGCGCTCGTCGAGCGTCAGCCGGGAGATCAGGTCGTCGACTCGCTGTGCGAGGGGGAGCGCGGGGTCGCGGAACGGCAGATCGGTGGTGGGCGGCTCGGGGGGTGTGGCGGCGGTACTCACCAAAGATGTCCCTTGCAGGAGGTCGAAGGAGAAGGCGTGGGAAGCGTGGGCGACCGCGGGCGCGGGCGGCGTAAGGCTTTCCGCGAGCGCGTCGGCGTGCAGTCGAAGTAGTCGAAGCGCTTCGACGTTGCCATGACGCTGAGTCATGTGTCAATCACATGTCGCCCGGCCGTCAGAACCCTTCTCCGACGCTGGCGCTCCTCTCCGGGAGTTCGCCCAGAAGGCCAGTCCACCTGCGAATGAGCCGTACGGAGGGCGGGGCGGGGAGTCACCCTTGGCCGTGCCTGTTACCGGAAAGTGACCTGGACGGCCCGTTGTCACGCCCGAAAACACGACCTTAGTGTCACCGAAACGTCGAAGCGCATCGACTGGATTTCCTCCCGCCCTCCCGACGTCAGGCCACCGGACGACGCAGCGTCGGCCCGCCCGCCGGTCGGGTCCGCGAAAACGAAGGGCCGCAACGACATGAGCATCGAGACGAACCGCCGAGCCGTCCTGCGAACGGCCGCCGGCGTAGTGGGCGCCGCCTCCCTCTCACCGCTGCTGGCCGCCTGCGGCGGCAGCGGCTCCGGCGCCGGCAAGGGAGGCACCAGCAGCAAGAAGGGCCTGGCCGCCGCGCTGCCCGCCTATGTGCCCAGCACAGTCGCCAAGCCGGACATCCCGTCCGTCACGTTCCCCAACGGAGCGGTCACGGAGCCGGGTTACCTCACTTTCCCCGCCGAGCCGCTCACCACGGTGAAGAAGATCCCGGGCAAGGGCGGTCACTACACGTCCGCCACGCCGCTGTGGGGCACCATCCCACCCGCCGGCAACCAGTACTACCAGGCCATGTCGCAGGCGCTGGGCACCACGATCAAGATGCAGCCCGCCAACGGGAACACCTACGGCCAGTCCCTGGCCACCCTCTCCGCCTCCGACAACCTCCCGGACTGGGTGCAGATCCCGACCTGGATGAACGGGCAGGCCCAGACCGGCGGGCTGGTGGGCCGGCACCTGGCCGACCTGACGCCCTACCTGTCGGGCGACAACGTCAAGGAGTACCCCAACCTGGCGGCCATCCCCAGCAGTGGCTGGATGTCGGGCGCCTGGGAGAACAAGCTCTACGGCATCCCGTGTTTCACCAGCGGCACGAGCTTCAACCAGGTCGTCTTCTACCGCAAGGACGTGTTCCAGGACCACGGCATCGACGCCGCCGACATCAAGTCCGCGGACGATCTGATGCGCGTCGGCAGGGAACTCACCGACGCCAAGGCGGGGCGCTGGGCGTTCGACGACATCTGGACGTACTTCAGCGGCGCGTTCGGTGTTCCGCCGAAGTTCCGGGTGGACGGCGGCAAACTGGTCCACAAGTACCTGACACCGGAGATCCTCGAGGCCCTCGCCTGGCACTACAAGCTGGCGAAGTCCGGCTTGATGAACCCGGACGCGCTGGCCGGCAACGTCAACGACCAGAAGACCCGGTTCTACGCCGGCAAGACCCTCATCGTGGGCGACGGCATAGGTGCCTGGAGCGTCGGAGACGCCCAGTCGGGGCAGGCGGCGAACAAGAAGTACCGGCGCAGCCTGCTGCCGGTCTTCGCGGCGGACGGCCACTCCAAGCCGTACGTCTACATCGGCCCGGGAACCGGGTACGTGAGCTATCTCAACGCGCGTCTGAAGCCGAGCCAGATACGGGAGCTGCTCTCCGTGGCCGACTACCTGGCCGCGCCGTGGGGTTCGGCCGAGTACACGATGACCGTCTACGGCGTCAAAGGCGTGGACTACAACCTGGTCAAGGGGGTTCCCGTCGCGACGCCCACCGGGCAGAAGAACGTCCAGCAGGCCACGTATCCCTTCCTGGCCGCGTGCCCGAACACGGTGAACACCCCGGGTTACCCGGAGATCACCAAGGAGCAGTGCGCCTGGCTCAAGGCCACCGCCCCGTTCGCGGTCAAGCCGGTCTTCTGGAACCTGAACGTCACCGTCCCGGCCCGGTACAACGCCGCCGACACGGCGCAGGCCGTCGAGGACACCATCATCTCCGTCATCCACGGGCTCAAGCCGGTCTCGGCCTTCCAGGAGGCGGTCGGCACCTGGCGGCGCAACGGCGGTGACCGGCTGGTGGGCTGGTACCAGGACTCGGTCCTCGCCAAGTACGGGACCAACCAGTAGCGGTGAAGCGCGCTGTGACCAGGCCGCCGGCGCGGCGCAGACCGCGACCGGAGCGGAAAGAGCCGAGCCCAGGAGGACAGGTGCACACCACAGTCGTCGACGTCAGCCCGGACAGCCCGCAGCACGAGCCGCGACGCAAGGCGGCCGGGCGCCGTGCGGCCCGGGCGGACGCCGCCCCGAAGCTCACCTTCAGGATGCGGCTGCGCCGCGACAAGTCCCTGATCCTGATGACCCTGCCGGTCGTCGTCCTGCTGCTGGTCTTCAACTACCTGCCGATCCTCGGGAACGTCGTCGCCTTCAAGTACTACGACCCGCTGGTCGGCGTGATCGACAGCGACTGGATCGGACTGGACAACTTCCGCCAGTTGTTCGGCGATCCCCTCTTCTGGCAGGCGCTGAGGAACACCCTGGAACTCAGCCTCGTCCAGCTCGTGCTCTTCTTCCCGGTGCCGATCATGCTCGCGCTGCTGCTGAACTCGGTGCTCAGCAGCCGGATCCGGTCGGTCATCCAGTCGGTCACCCTGCTGCCCCACTTCTTCTCCTGGGTCCTGACGATCACCCTGTTCCAGCAGATGCTCGGTGGGGCGGGGCTGCTCAACCAGTTCCTGCGCAACCACGACATGACGCCGTGGAACATCATGACCGATCCGCACACCTTCCAACTCCTGGTCACCTCACAGGTCGTGTGGAAGGAGTCCGGCTGGGGCATCATCGTCTTCCTCGCCGCGCTCGCCGCGATCGACCAGAACCTCTACGAGGCTGCGGCCGTGGACGGCGCGGGCCGCTGGCGCCGACTGTGGCACATCACGCTGCCGGGCATCCGCGCGGTCACCGTTCTGATGCTGGTGCTGCGCCTCGGCAACATCCTCAGCGTGGGATTCGAGCAACTGCTCATCCAGCGGACGGCGGTCGGGCACGACGCGGCCGACGTCCTCGACACCTTCTCCTTCTACTACGGCATCGCCACCAACAACTACGGCTACGGCGTGGCAGCGGGCATCTTCAAGAGCGTCATCTCCCTGCTGCTGCTGTGGGGCGCCAACAAGCTCGCACACGCCCTGGGCGAGGACGGACTGTACCGCCGATGACCACTGTCACCGCAGCCGCCACGGCTGCCCGCCGCCGCAACCCCGCCCGCCCGGTGTGGGAGGAGCCGCCGTCCGTCGCCGGCCGGGCCGGCAAGTCGGCCGTCCTCGTCGTCATCCTGCTCGCCGTCCTGGTTCCGCTGTGGTCCGTGGTGATCACCAGTCTGTCCACCCAGGCGGCGATCAACGAGGCCGGGGGCATGGTCCTCGTACCGCGCGACCTGACCCTGAACGCCTACGACACGATCCTGCACGGCGGCCCGGTCGCCCGGGCACTCGTGGTGAGCCTCGGCATCACCGTCGTGGGCACCCTGTTCTCGATGGTGATCTCGGTGCTGTGCGCCTACGGGCTCTCCCGCAGGGGATCGCTGGGCCACCGCACGATCCTGACGCTGCTCATCGTCACCATGTTCGTCACCGCCGGACTGATCCCCAGCTACCTGGTGGTCGTGGGACTCGGCGGATACGACCAGTACTGGGCGCTGATCGTGCCGAGCGCGGTGAGCGTGTTCAACATCATCGTGCTGCGCGCCTTCTACTCGGGAACGGCCACGGAACTCATCGACGCCGCGCGGATGGACGGCGCCGGCGAATGGCGCATCCTGTGGTCGGTGGTGCTGCCCACGTCGCGCGCGGTCACCGCCGTGGTCACGCTGTTCTACGCCGTGGGCTACTGGAACTCCTTCTTCAACGTCATGCTCTACATGCCGCTCGACAGCAGGAAGTGGCCGTTGCAGTACGTGCTGTACCAGTACGTCAGCCTCGGCTTCAACATGCCCGGCCAGACCAACGCCGGCTTCGGCGACGGCACATCGCTGACGGCTCCGCTGTCGCTCCAGATGGCGGTGGTCGTACTGACGCTGCTCCCCGTCGTCGTCGCCTTCCCGTTCCTGCAGAAGCATCTGGCGAAGGGCATGCTCACCGGCGCGATCAAGGGCTAGCGGGGCGCCCATGCTTCACCGCATCACCGAACGCCCCGGAGGTCTCCCGACTCCGGCTGCGCCACCGGTACGGCACCCTCGACGCGCTGGGCGAGGCACCGTCCACCCAGCCCTCCCCCGCCACACCAGAGCCGACGGGACTGCCGCCTGTGGGCAGGCCCGTACGCACCCGCACCCGCACCCGCACCCGCACCCGAAAGGCAAGAACCCGTCATGCCCCATGTCCCGCACCTCTCCCGCCGAGGACTGCTGGCCGCCGGTGCGGCCGCGGCCGCACTCCCCGTGCTCGCTCCCTCCGCCGCCTCCGCCACGTCCGCCCGTGCGGCCGGGACCGTCCGACGCACGCCCTACACCTTCCGCAACGCGCAGATAGTCGGCGGCGGCTTCGTCACCGGCATCGTCTTCAACCAGAGCGAGCCCGGACTGGTGTACGCCCGGACCGACATCGGCGGCGCCTACCGCCTCGACACGGCGTCCCGGCGGTGGCTCCCCCTCACCGACTGGATCGGCTGGGACGAGTACGGGCACACCGGCATCATCAGCATCGCCACCGACGAGGTCGACCCCGACCGCGTCTACCTGGCGGCGGGCACCTACCCCATGCCCGACTGGGACCCGAGCATGGCGGCGATCCTGCGGTCGACCGACCGCGGCCGCACCTGGAAGACCACTCCCCTGCCGTTCCGGCTGGGCGGCAACATGCCCGGCCGGGGCATCGGCGAACGGCTGGTGATCGACCCCAACCGCAACAGGATCCTCTACCTGGGAGTGCGCGGCGGCAACGGGCTGTGGCGCAGCACCGACTACGGCAAGACCTTCGCGCAGGTGACCGGCTTCCCCAACCCGGGCAACTTCGTCCCCGACCCCACCGACACGGGCGGCCCCAACGGCGACAACCTGGGCGTGCTGCAAGTCGTCTTCGACAAGCGCACCGGCAGAGCGGGCAGGGCCACCCGGACCCTCTACGTCACCGTCGCCGACAAGGACAACATCCTGTACCGGTCCACCGACGCGGGAGCGACCTGGGAACGCGTCCCCGGGCAGCCCACCGGCTACATCCCGCACCACGCGGTCTTCGACCACGTCGGCGGCTACCTGTACCTGGCGACCAGCAACACCGCCGGCCCCTACGACGGCTCCAAGGGCGACGTGTGGAAGCTGGACACCGCCACCGACACCTGGACCCGCATCAGCCCGGTCCCCTCCACCAGCGACGACAACCAGTACGGTTACAGCGGCCTGACCATCGACCGGCAGAACCCGGACACCCTGATGGTGTCCACCCAGGTCAAGTGGTGGCCCGACTGCATCCTCTTCCGCTCCACCGACGGCGGCGCGAGCTGGACCCGCGCGTGGGACCTGGGCACGAATTCCGAGCGCACCCTGCGCTACGACATCGACATCTCCGCCGCCCCCTGGCTGACCTGGAACGCCTCGCCGTCGCTTCCCGAGATGACCCCCAAGCTGGGCTGGATGATGGAATCCGTCCAGATCGACCCCTTCGACTCCGACCACTTCATGTACGGAACCGGCGCGACGATCTACGGCGCGGACAACCTGACCGACTGGGACCGCGGCGGCACCGTACACCTGTCCGTGCGGGCCCAGGGCCTGGAGGAGTGCTCGATCGCCTGCGTGATCAGCCCACCCGTCGGCCCCGCGCACCTCTTCTCCGGCGTCGGCGACGTCGGCGGCTTCCGCCACACGGATCTGAACAAGGCGACGAAGATGTACGACAGCCCGACCTTCGGCGTGACCACTGCCCTGGACTACGCGGAACTGGCGCCCCACACCATCGTGCGGGTCGGCAGCCCCACCAGCGGCTGGACCCAGCACTTCGCCATCTCCACCGACAGCGGCGCCACCTGGACACCGTCGGGCAGTGAGCCGTCCGGCGTCACCGGGCCCGGAGGACACGACCAGGCCGTCGCCATCAGCGCCGACGGCAGGCGGATCGTCTGGTCACCGGACGGAGCGCCGGTCAGCTGGTCCGACGACAACGGAGCGACCTGGACGGCTTCGCAGGGCCTCCCGGCCGGGGCTTCGGTGCGCTCGGACCGGGTGAACCCGGCGAAGTTCTACGCCTACGGCTCCGGGGTCTTCTACCTCAGCACGGACGGCGGCAAGAGCTTCAAGGCCACGGCGGCCACCGGTCTGCCCACCGCGGGGAACGTCCGGTTCAAGGCGGTACCGGGCCACGAGGGCGACATCTGGCTGGCCGGCGGCACCGACAAGCCCACCACCCCCACGCCGTACGGGATGTGGCGGTCGACCGACTCCGGAAGAACCTTCACCAGGTTCAAGGCGGTGGACGAGGGCGATGTCGTCGGATTCGGCAAGGCCGCACCCGGCGCCACGTACCCCGCCGTCTACACCAGCTCCAAGATCGACGGCGTGCGCGGCATCTTCCGGTCCGACGACGCGGGCCGGACCTGGATCCGCATCAACGACGACCGCCACCAGTACGCCTGGACCGGCAACACCATGACCGGAGACCCCAGGGTCTACGGCCGCGTCTACTTCGGGACCAACGGACGCGGAGTCATCTACGGCGACCCGAAGTGAGACCCGGCTCCCGGTCGCCTCGCTCCGCACCTGCCGTCCCGAAGGGGAGACCGACGTGGCCCTGCCACCAGGGCAGGACGACCGACCTCTCCTCTCCTGTGTGATCCCCCCACTCAGCACACATTCCGGAGGGCTGATGAAATTCCGTATCGGCTGGGCCGCACTGCTCGCGGCTCTGGCTCTCGTCTTGACGTTGCCGAACTCGGCAGCGGCAGCCTCGTCGACGTACTACTTCAAGTACTACGCGACCGGCGGCAACGCATCGACGTGGTACGCCAACGACAACTCCTGGGGCGTGAACTCCTCGACCGGCACCGGCTTCGTCGCCATGGTCGACGGCGAGGACTGGGGCACCACGTCCCCGGTGACCACGCTCCCCAAGAAGCTCAGCGCCATCAACCCCAACAACACGACGTGGTTCTCCCAGACCTCGTCCCCGGCCTCGGGCTCGTACTACGACGCCACGTACGACATCTTCATCGACCCGACCGCTGGGCCCACCGACCGCAACTCCCACAACGAGCTGATGATCTGGCTCAACTGGTCCAACACGAAGCCGTTGGCCAACGCCTATGACGCGAGCGGCAACGCGATCCCGACCGTGACCAACGTCAGCCTCGGCGGCCGCACCTGGAACATCTACGAGTACAACTGGCCGGACGGCGTCAGCCACACCATCAGTTTCCTGGACACGAGCAGGTCCGGCTGGTGGTCCGGCAGCCTCACCCCGTTCTTCAACTGGGGCATCAACAGGGGCTACTACACCAACGACCAGTACCTCAACAGCATCATGGCCGGCTGGGAGTTCGGGCCGGGCAGCTACACCGCCACCTCCTGGGGCGTCGCGGGCTTCTGACACCGCGACAAACCGAAAGGGTGACCAGTGACCGGTCGCCCTCTGCCCGGAAGCACCGCCCGACTCTCCGTACGGAGGGTCGGGCGGCCCGCAAGCAGCGCCTCACTCTCCGTAGGGAGGCTCGGTCATGACCACGCGCAGTATCGCCGACCGCCTGGGCGGGCTCGCCCTCGGCGGGGACTACAACCCGAGCAGTGGGACGAGCCGGTCCGGAAGCGTCGACCTCGCCACCCGACGGCCTCCCCGCCGCCCTTGGTCAAGGCGGCCAGTTCCACCTCGTTGCTCGTCCTCGGGTGGTGCCGGCCGCCGCCCATGCCCGGGAGTTCTCGTGCCGTTCACGTTCCATCACCCCTCCCCGTATCGATGAACAAAGGAGTTCCTGGTGTTTGCGCTGCTCATTCTTCGCCGACTGCGCCGGGGGGTGGTTGTCTCCTTGGCCGCGGTGGCGCTCGCCTTCACCGGCCTCATCGCCTTCAGCGGCGCCTCGCAGGCCGCCGCACAAGGGCCCTGCGACATCTACGCGGCGGGCGGCACGCCGTGCGTCGCGGCGCACAGCACCACCCGCGCGCTGTTCGCCTCCTACGACGGCCCGCTCTACCAGGTGCAGCGGGCGTCGGACAGTACGTTGCACGACATCGGCGTACTGTCGGCCGGAGGCGTCGCCAACGCCGCGGCACAGGACTCGTTCTGCGCGGGTACCACCTGCACCATCACCCGCGTCTACGACCAGACCGGCGGCGGCAACACCCTGGTCTACCAGGGGCCCGGCGGTACCGGCGGCGCCGACACGGCGGCCGACGCGACCACCGAAGCGCTCGGCGTGGGCGGCCGGAAGGCTTACGCGCTCTACATCAACCCCGGCAACAGCTACTTCGCCTACAACTCCTCCGGGGGCGTGCCGACCGGCAGCTCACCCGAGGGCGAGTACATGGTCACCAGCGGCACCCACGTCAACAACGGCTGCTGCTTCGACTACGGCAACACGGAGATCGACCACAAGGCCGACGGCAACGGTGCCATGGACGCGATCAACTTCGGCACGGAATGCTGGTTCGGCGGCTGCAGCGGAACCGGACCGTGGGTCCAGGCGGACCTGGAGAACGGCCTGTTCTCCGGCGGCAGCAAGACGTGGAACCCCGACCAGGTCTCCCAGACCAGTCGCTTCGTCACCGCGATGCTCAAGAACAACGGCACCACCCGGATGGCGCTCAAGGCCGCAGGCGCCCAGTCCGGGAGCCTGACCCAGCTCTACAGCGGCGCACTGCCCAGCGGATGGAACCCGATGCACAAGCAGGGTGCCGTCATCCTCGGCAGCGGCGGCGACTGCTGCCAGACCAACCGCAACGCGAGCGCAGGCACCTTCTACGAGGGCGCCATGGTCAAGGGCTACCCCTCCGACGCCACCGACGCCGCGGTCCAGGCCAACATCGCCGCGGCCGGCTACAGCACCAACACCTCCAACCCCTTCACCCCGGGCGCGAAGGTGTCGCTGCAGGCCACCACCTCCTGCTGCACCAGCGACTACCTGCAGCACGACACCAGCGACGACAAGGTCGTGATCGCTCCGGTGACCTCCGGCAGCTCGACCACCGACAAGGGCAACGCCACCTGGATCGTCCGCGCCGGCCTGGCCGACAGTTCCTGCCTGTCCTTCGAGTCCGCCAACAGGCCGGGCCAGTTCCTGCGCCACTACAACTTCGAGCTCTACCTGAACACCGACAACGGCGGCGGCTCGTTCGCGCAGGACGCCACCTTCTGCCCCACCACGGGCAACAGCGGGGTCGGCCACTCCTTCCAGTCCGTCAACTACCCCACGAAGTACATCCGCCACTACGACTTCACGGCCTACATAGCCGGCAATGGCGGCTCCAACGCCTGGGACTCCACGTCGTCGTGGGCCCAGGACACCAGTTGGCTCACCGCATCGCCCTGGGGCTGACGAGCAACCGGCCTCGGCAAAGCGCCTCCAGCAGCGAGCACGGCAGCCCTGCAGAAGCGCGGGGAGGCCGTGCTCGCTTCCTTGTCACCTAACCGAACAGGCGCCGCTGGATCTCTCGCCGGTAGTCCTCGAGCGTCCTGTCGAGATGGGCCGCCGTGGCCTGAGCCGCTTCGTCCGGACGGCCGTCTCGGATGGCCCGGTAGATCGCCTCATGCTCCTCGACGGCCGACTCGGTGCCCTCGCCCAGCTTGTCGTGGATCCCGATCGCACTCGACTGTCGCTGCAGTCGTCGCGCATCTCGCACGGCGCTGACGAGGAAGGTGTTGTGCGAGGCGACCGCGACGCCCATGTGGAAGTCCTCGTCCGCCTGGTTGAACTCGTCGACCTGACCGTGGACGAACCCGTGCCGGCACTGCTGCATGGCCACCTCGATGGTCCGCAGCTCGGCGGGCGTGGCACGGGTGGCGGCCAGACTGCTCGCGGCCATCTCCTGAACCCTGCGGAACTCGAACAGCATGAGCACGTGATCGAGGTCGACGGGGCGGAAGAAGCCGCCCCAGCGGTTGGTGATGAGCATGCCCTCGTCGTCCGCGACGAACAGTCCGCGCCCCTTGTGCGCCCGGACCCGGCCGAGCGCCGAAAGGATCTTCACGGCCTCCCGAACCACTGCCCTGCTGGTGTTCAGCCTCTGGGCAAGATCGTTCTCCGTGGGCAGCCGATCACCCGCCACCAGACGGGCCTCGGCGATGAACTCGAGAATCCGCTCCGCCACGACCTCGTAGCCGGGCCGGTAGTCACGCCGCTCGTCCGTGTCGTTCACCGCTGCCGTCACAACCGGAGGCGCCTGCGTCGGCATGGCCGCCTGGGCCGCGGGCGTGTCGTTCATCTGTCCTGCCTCCTGGCTGACGCAACTGGGGCGGCTGATCGCTGTGGAGCCGTGTTCATCGTATCTCAAGCCTGAATGAGTCGTACTCATCGCAGAGATAGATCCACGCCAGAAAGCGATAGACGGAACCGATGCATATGGTGGCTTTCTGGGTGTTGCTCGCCCTTGTGTCGTTGCATCCCATCCAGATCACTGGAGAGAAGGCTGCACAAACCCTTGACGGCCCCCTCGATAAGGCGGCTAATTTCTTCCGCGACGGCACGCGGGACGGCCGTCCACGCTCCCCGACGCCCGACCGGTACGGCCGGCGTCGTCCCATCCTCGCGCCACCTGTCCATCCGCTCGGGGCGCCCTGTGAAACCAGTGGAGTCGCACATGACCGTCAACAAGCCTTCGTCCGGTCAGCAGAGAGTGTCCAGCAAGAGGCGTGCGGCTTTGCTGGCCGGCTGTGCGGCCACGGCGGCGCTGGCCCTGACTGCTTGCGGCGGCGGCGCCACGGGTACGACGACGAAGGACGGGTTCGCTCAGGTGCCCCAGAAGGACGGCGCGTTGACACTCTGGGTGGACGCGACCCGTCTGGACGCCGCGAAGCTGTACCAGAAGCTGCATCCGGACGTGAAGCTGGACATCGTCACCTACGACGGCGACGCCAACGGCTCGAACTACCTCCAGACCAAGGTCCAGTTGTTCAACCGCACCGGCAAGGGCTGGCCGGACGTGGTCTTCAGCTCCCAGAACAACGAGGTGACCTGGGCGGTCGACGCGGGCTTCGCCGCTCCGCTGAACAAGGGCCTGATCCCCGAGTCGACCCTGGGGCAGTTCGCGGCGGGCGCCAACAACGTCTGCACGGTGGGCGGCACCGTGTACTGCCTGCGCAACGACCTCTCCCAGGCGGTGCTCTGGTACAACGCGCCGCTGCTGAAGAAGTTCGGCTACACGGTGCCCACCACCTGGGAGGAGTACCAGCAGCTCGGCGAGAAGGTGGCCAAGGAGCACCCGGGCTATCTCGTGGGCGACGCCGGTGACTCCTTCACCCCCGAGATCTACCTGTGGGCGAGCAAGTGCGGAGCCAACCACATCACCGGCCCCAAGTCGGTTTCGGTGAACACCACCAGCGAGGCCTGCACCAGGATGGCCCGGCTCATGGACGTACTGATCAAGAACAAGTCCATGTCCATCAGCGGGGTCTTCAGTACCGACTTCGGCAAGAACGAGGCCGGCAAGGTGCTGCTCATGCCGGGTCCGGCCTGGTACGGCGGCGCGCTGTTCGAGGGCACGTTCAAGACGCCGGCCAAGCAGATCGCGGCGGCGCCCATCCCGCAGTGGAAGGGGGAGACCTCGCCGTCCACGGGTAACGTCGGCGGGGGGACCTGGCTGCTGTCCCAGCACTCCGCGCACATCAAGGCGGCCACCGACTTCCTGAAGTGGGTCACCACCGACAACGCCTACCAGGGCGAGAAGGCGCCGGGCTTCCCCGCGTACGCGCCGGCAGCCGAGGTATGGCTGAAGGGGCAGAACGCCTCCGGATACTTCGCCAGTGACCTGAGCGCCCTCAAGGACGCGTCCTCCCAGGTCTGGCCGGGCTGGGGCTCGGGCCAGTTCAGCCAGGAGGCGATCTGGGCCGCCACTGTCAAGCCCGGCCTGACCCAGGGCAAGACCATCGTCTCCATGCTCCCCGCCTGGCAGGACTCCATCGTCAAGTACGCCAAGTCCAACGGATACAAGGTCTCCCAGTGACCCTCACCCACTCCCCGGCCGGCTCCGCCACCCGGCGCCCTCGCGGCGCCGCCCGGCAGAGCCGGGCCGGCATGGCCTTCGTCGCCGCCTACGTGATCCTGCTGATCGCCTTCGGCGTCCTTCCGACCGCTTACGCCGTCTACTTCGCCTTCACCGACGCCGGAGGCACGGTCACCGGTTTCGCCAACTTCGTCACCACGGCACAGGACTTCCGCTTCCTGGACGCCGTGGGCCATGTCACCGTCTACCTCGCCTTCTGGCTCCTGTCCCTGGTGGTGTTCGTGGTGGCCCTGGCCCTGCTGCTGCACCGCCTGGCCTCGGGTTCCGCGAGCAAGGCGCTGCGCTTCCTCTACTACATCCCGGGAGCGCTCGCCGGCGCCGCGAGTGTGCTGGTGTGGCTGTTCATGCTCGACCCGACGGTGAGCCCGGTCAGCTCGCTGCTGGACGCGCTGGGGTTCCACACCTTCGGCGAGGTGATCGCGCCCGGCAACCTGCCCCTGCTGTTCACGATCATCGCGTTCTGGACCGGCGCGGGCGGCTGGATCGTCGTCATGTACGGCGCGCTCAACAACATCCCCACGGACGTCATGGAAGCCGCCCGCATCGACGGCGCGGGCGCCTGGCAGACCGCCTGGCACATCCAGATCCCGATGCTCCGCAAGTGGATCGTGTACATGGTGATCCTCGCCTTCGCCGGCGGCGCCCAGCTCTTCGTCGAGCCGCAACTGCTCTCCCTCGCCAGCGTGGGCGTGGCCGGACGCGACTACTCGCTCAACCAGCTCACCTACGACTTCGCCTTCCAGATGAACAACATCAACGGCGCCGCCGCGGTCTCGGTGGAGCTCCTGGTCGTCAGTGTGTCGGCCGCCGCCGTCTTCGTCGCACGGTCGGGGTTCTTCGATGCCGAATAAGTCCTTCGCCTTCCCGGTTGCCGCCACCCCACATGCGGAAGGGGAACCAAGCGTCATGAGCCGAACGCAGCACCGGGCTCCGGTGCGGCGGCGTCCCCGTCCGCAGCGGCGTGTGGCATCACAGCTGCTGACCGGATCCGTACTGGCCGTGTTCCTCGCCTTCTTCGTGCTGCCGGTGCTGTGGCTCGTCCTCGCGGCGACCAAGACCGACCAGCAACTGGTCCACGACAACCCGCTTTCCTTCGGGTCATGGCACGCGCTGAAAGCCAACTGGGACGCGCTCACGGCGTTCCAGGACAACGCCATCATGCAGTGGCTGGGCAACTCGGCCCTCTACGCGGTGATCTCGCTGGTCATCACTCTCGGTGTCGCCATTCCCGCGGGATACGCCCTGGCGATGACCGAGTTCCGCGGCCGGCACACCCTGCTGGTCTCGACGCTGGTCGTGATGCTCATGCCGAACGCCACGCTGGTGGTGCCGTTGTTCCTGGAGATCAACGCGGTGCACCTGATCGGCACGATGTGGTCGATCATCCTGCCGTACTCGTTCTACCCGTTCGGCGTGTACCTGACGTACATCTACTTCACCACCGCTGTGCCGAAGGACCTGCTGGCCGCGGCACGGATGGACGGCTGCTCGGAGTTCGGCGTCTTCCGGCACATCGCGCTGCCGCTGGCGACCCCGGTCATCGCGCTCGTGGGCTTCTTCAGCTTCGTCGCCAACTGGACCAACTACTTCCTGCCCTACGTGATGCTCCCCGAGAGCAGCCAGATGCCCATCCAGGTGGGCGTCGGCAACCTGCTCAGCAACGTGCCGTCCTTCAACCCGGCCGTCGGCGACCTGGCGATCCAGCGGCCGGAGCTGGCTCTGGCGACGCTCGTGGCCATCACGCCCGTGCTGATCGTCTTCCTCTTCGCCCAGCGCTTCCTGGTCAGCGGGATGCTCGCCGGCGCCACGAAGGAATGACACAGGCCCAGTCCGCCGACCGTCGTCACCGGCGTGCGCCGTCCCCGCCGCCCGCCCCGAACGGAGATCTCCCATGAGCTTCAGCTCCGCCAGCCGCACCTCGGGCGAGGACGCCCCCTGCGACCAGCCGGTCGCGCCACCCGAGATCGAGGCGCGGGTGCCGCTGCTCGAACCACCCGGCTGGGCCGTGGCCCAACGGGCCCTGTTCGACCTGCTCGACCACGCCTGGCGGCGCTTCACCCGCGACTTCACCGGTCCGGACGGACGGCTGAACTACACCGGCCGGCTGACCACCCGTGACGGCGTGGACGACTTCTACGAGGTGTTCTTCAACTGGCCCCAGCTGTATCTCCTCGGCGGCGCCGACGACCTGCTGCCCGCCAGTGAGCGGCACTGGGAGGGCGTGACCCGGCAGCTCACCGAACTGGGCATGCTGCGCGACGAGTTCGAGCGCGGCTACGACTGGTTCCACCAAGGAGAGAGCCTGCTCCTGCTCTACTTCCTGTGCATGGCCGCCCCCGACCGCTGGCGTGAGCGCGCCCTGCGCTTCGCCGAGTTGTACGTCGACCCGGCCAAGGGCAACTACGACCCCGAGCACCGCGTCATCACCCGCCCGCACAACGGCAGCGACCCCGACCGCCGGGGCCTGTTCGACGGCGACGTCTATCCCTGGCTGGAGAAGGAAGCGGAGACGTACGGCTTCCCGCTGGACTGGATACCCGAGGCGGCCGGCGGCCCGTACCCGCTCTCGGAGGATCCGCGTCTCGGCGCGCAGATGCGGGACCGGATGGGCGCCGGCGACACGGCGGTCAATCTCGCCGCGGCGGGACTGGTCCTCAACGCCTGGATCCTGTCCGGCGAGGACCGCTACCGCGACTGGATCGTCCAGTACGTGGGCGCCTGGCGGGAGCGCACCGAAGCGAACGGCGGTCTCATCCCGGACAACGCCGACCCGGACGGCGTCGTCGGCGGCCTGCTGGAGGGCCGCTGGTACGGCGGCCACTACGGCTGGTCCTGGCCGCACGGCTGGCACAGCGTGGGCCACGCGGCCTGTGTGGCGGCGCTCGCGGCGGCCACGGTCACCGGCGACGACGACTACCTCTCCATGGTCGCGACCTCCCTCGACACCCTCATCGGCCACGCCAAGGTGATGCCCCACAGCGAGGCGGACTCCAGCCTCCCCTCCAAGTGGGCGGTCGAACTCGGCCCCGACGACGTCCACACGCCCACACCGCACCTGCCGTTCCGCCACAACGACTCGGGCTGGTTCGACTACAACCCGGCCACCTTGCCCGTACCGGTGGCACTGTGGCACCACACGGCCTCCGCCGCCGACCGCACCCGGCTGGAGCGGCTGCGCGAAGCCGACGGCATCGACTGGCGCACCGTCCGGCCGTTCCGGGCCAAGGAGGAGTCCGGGCACGAGAAGGCGTGGTTCGCCTTCCTCGCCGGTGACGACCCCGGCTACCCCGAGCGCATCCTTGCCACCGCCCAGGCCCAGGTCCGCCACCGCCTGAGGCGCATCGACCGCTACCGCGACCTGGACGTGCCCGAGGCCGACATCCATGTGTGGCAGCAGTGCAACCCGGTGGCCACCGAAGCCCTCGTGCAGCTGACCTGGGGCGGACCCCAGGTGCTCTACAACGGCGGCCTCCAGCAGGCCCGGCTGCGCTACCACGACGCCGACGCCCGGCGCCCCGGCCTGCCCCCGGACGTGGCCGCGTTGGTCACCTCCATCGACCCCGAGGCGACGACCGTCGACCTGGTGAACCTCGCCCCCGAGGCGAAGCGCACGGTGATCGTCCAGGCGGGCGCCTTCGCCGAGCACACCATCACCACCGTCCGGTACACCACCTGCCAGGACGACACGTGGATCGGTGACATGTACGACTACGGCCACACCGAGCCCGTCGTCACCGAGTCGGAGCAGATCTGCGAGAGCACCTTCCTGACGGTCCGGCTGCCCGCCTCCACCCGCATCCGGCTCACCCTGCGCCTCCGGCTGCGCGCCAACACACCCAGCTACCGCACACCGTTCGACCCCCCGGCCGACGCGTCCTCTGCGGACACGGAGGGAGAAACTCCATGAAACGCATCGCCCAGACCATCAGGCTCCGACCCGAGCACCGCGAGGAGTACCTCGAACTCCACTCGGCCGTCTGGCCCGGAGTCGAAGCCGCCCTGCACCGGTCGAACATCCGCAACTACAGCATCTTCCTCCACGGTGACGTGCTGTTCGCCTACTTCGAGTACCACGGCGACGACTTCGAGGCCGACATGGCCACCCTGGAGGCCGACCCCGAGACCCAGGAGTGGTGGAAGCTCACCGACCCCTGCCAGGAGCCCTGGCCCGACCGGGGCGACTCCCGCCAGTGGACGGAACTCACCGAGATCTGGCACCTCCACCCGCCAGGCGAAGACGCAACCGTCTGACGCGGCCCGCACCGGACCGAACCGACTGGAACCTGCCGTGACCTTCACCCCCGCCCCCGTCCTCATCGACGCCCACCACCACCTGTGGGACCTCGACCAGCGTTCGCACCCCTGGCTCAACGACCCCGCCGTGGCACCGATCCGCCACACCTTCACCCCCGGTGACCTGCGTACCACCGCCACCCGGCCCATCGCGGGCCGCCGTCTGCACAGCACGGTGGCCGTGCAGTGCATCCCGGACGTGTCCGAGACCGAAGACCTGCTCGCCCTCGCGGAGCAGGAGCCGCTGATCGAGGCCGTGGTCGGTTGGGCGGACCTGACGTCACCGGGGATCGGCGCCCGGCTCGACGGGTTGCTCGCCGAGCCGGGCGGTACATATCTGCGCTCCCTGCGTCATCTCGTGCAGGCCGAGACGGATCCGGAATGGCTGCAACGCCCCGATGTCGAACGCGGGTTGGCGGCGGCCCGGGACCGCGGGCTCTGCTACGACGTGCTCGTCCGCAGCCACCAGCTCGACCAGGCGATCCGGCTGGCCGAGCGCTTCCCGGACCTGCCCCAGGTACTCGACCACGCCGGCAAGCCGCCGATCGCCGACGGTGACCTGGCCGACTGGGAACGCCAGTTGTGTCGGCTGGCCGCACACCCGCACGTGGTCTGCAAGGTGTCGGGCCTGATCACCGAGGCGGACCACGAGAAGTGGACCGTCGACGACATCCGGCCGGTGTGGTACCTCCTGCTCTCCGCCTTCGGCCCCGACCGCCTGATGTTCGGCTCCGACTGGCCGGTCGCGAACCTCGCGGGCGGCTGGAACCGCTGGGCCGCCACCGTGGACGAACTGCTCGACGGCTGTTCCGACACCGAGATCCACGCCGTACTCGCCGGCACCGCGACCGCCTTCTACCGTCTCCCCTCCGCTGTGTCAGAGGAAGCCGACGTGGCGGCGGACAGCGCCACGCACACCATCTGACCCTCACGCCCATCCCGGTGTGCGCACCCATCGCGCACGCCGACGAACCCGCGCGGGACATGCATCCGCCTCTGCTGACCATCGGCGTCCGCGCTGAAGGGACCCTGACGACACAATGACACTCGCCGTCCGTTACACGTCCGCCCGCACCCTGGACACGGCTCCCGCGCTCAGTGCGCCGCCCGGTCCCGGCGAGGTGGAACTGGCCCCCGCCTACGTCGGTATCTGCGGCACCGATCTGCACATCTTCCACGGCGACATGGATACCCGGGTCCTCACGCCCGCCGTCCTGGGGCACGAGATGTCCGGCCTGGTCACGCAGGTGGGGGCGGACGTGGAGGGCTGGGCGCCCGGAGAGGCGGTCACCGTGATGCCGCTGCGCTGGGACGACACCTGCCCGGCCTGCCGTTCCGGGCATCGGCACGTCTGCCAGCACCTGGACTTCATCGGCATCGACTCGCCGGGCGCGATGCAGCAGCGCTGGACCGTGCCCGCCTCGACACTCGTCCGGCTGCCCGGCACCCTCGCCCTGGACCACGCCGCGCTCGTCGAGCCGACCGCGGTGGCCGTGCACGACGTGGGCCGGGCAGTGGATCAACGACGCACAGCGAGACAAGGAAGCCGCGCAACAGATCCGGCAGATCACTGAGAGCCCTGGAGACATCGCACAGTGTATCCAAACGGCCAGCGCCGACAAGAAGGGCCCACTTTACGAAGCCCTAGGCATCACAATCAGCTACGAAAACGCAACGAGGACCGCGACCGTAAGGTGGGGGCCCTCGTCACGAGGGGGGCTTGGCCACCGACGATACGGTCGCGGTGGCGCAGGAGCAGCTCCACCTCTGAGGCTACTGTCGCCGTAGGCCGAGGTTTGGGTCTGCCGCGGGCAGATCGCACCGATCACTGGACCTCAGAGCGCCCTGCGGCGCAACGTCGCTCCTCCGCAGATCGGCACGATTCGACGTCGCAAGATCCTCGGCGGACTCATCAACGAGTACTGCCGCCCAGCCTGAGGCCACATCACCCCGTCAGGCGAATCACCGCAGGTCAACAGCGATGAGCGAATACTGGCACCCTTCAGGCGTAGCAGGCCTGCTGTTCGGCATGCTGTCGCCCTGCCGCCCCCGGCAAGGGGCCACGGGGTGTGCGGCTCATTACAGCCATACGCCGACGGCGATGATCGCGAGGCCCACGACCCCGAAGCAGCCCGTCGTGGCAAGGAGCACCCGCCAAAGACCCTTTTCACGCGGCTGCTCGGCGCGACGCCACGTGGTGAAGCCCGCGGTCACACCCGCGAGGATGAGTGCACCCCCAGCAATGACGACCAGCGCCGAGAAGAAGCCCTTCCAGCCGGGGTGGTAATTCGGGTTGTTGTGGGCGACCCCCGCGAGGATCACGTTCCCCAGCTCACCGTACACAGATCACTCGTCCGCTTTCTCGGCGTCCTTGGCCAGGTTCTGGACATCCGACTCGATGCCTGAGCCCGCCGCGTAGACCGCTGTGTTGAGGCCGGTGCTGAAGGAGTTCTTGTACGCGGAGTCGGCGAGCTTGCCCCTGTCGCTGAGGTTCTCGCCGCCGAGGCTGCCGTGTTCCTCCATGTGATGGAAGTGGGCGTCGTTGGCGGCGTTTCCGGTCGCTCCGGTCATGGCGTTCGTCGCCACGTCCCACCCGATCGTCGCGCCGTCCTGATGGTTCCACACGTCGGCCGTCAGGCCGCCGCTGATGTTGCCGAGCGCCCCGTTGACTGCGCTCCCGACCCGGCCGTCGCCGCTGAGGACCTTGCCGACTGCGCCCGTCAGATGGGCGCCTTCGGCCAGCGACGCGCCACCCGCTGTGAAAGCAGCCGTTCCCAGAGCTTCCTTGCCGCCAGTGGCGAAGTCCTCTCCTACCGTGATCGGCTGGCCGTTGAGCGCCTGGTTGAGCATCATGCTGCCCGAGTCGGCGACGAAGTTCGTGGCGAAGCTCTCGAGCCCCTTCTCGGCAAAGTTTCCGAGGACCTTTGCCCCGGTCGTGAGCATCTTCTCTACGAATGCGGCTGACTTCTCGGCGAGGCCGCAGAACCTCTCGATCAGCGCCGCCACCTTTTCCGCGGCCGAGGTGAAGAGCTTCACCAGGTCGATGATCCTGGCGACGCGCGAGGCCATGGCCGTGTTCGCGACGAGGTCGGAGAGGAAGCCGGTGAAGAGGGACAGCGCCGCGCCGGCCACCTCCATCTCGGCGATCTCGACGCAGATGTCGATGATCTCCTCGTTGATCTTGTCGATCTCGTCGGCGTACGCCCGCAGCCCGTCGGCCACCTGGTGGAAGTTGTGCGCGACGTCCTTGATGACGCGCTCCTGCTCCCCCCAGTGCCTCTCGAAGGCGTCGCGAGCCTCGCCGTGCCAGCCCTGCTTGTCGACGCCCTGGATTTGGACGTCGATGGCATGCACGACTTCTGTCAGCTCGTCGCCCATGGTGTCCCAGGCACGGGCGACCGAGCGGAGCGTTGCGCCGTTGCCGCCCGGGAGTTCCACCCCGCAGGCCTGGAGGATTTCCAGTACCTTGCCGTCTATCCAGCTGTTGATGCTCACGCCGGGCCTCCTGCCGGCTGGGTCGCGGCACGGAGGTGGTCCATGGCGGTCCGGTCCGAGTCCCGGTAGTTGGCGGCGTTGAGACGCAGCCGGTCGCCGTCGCTGGTGAGCACCCCGGGCAGCTGCCCGAGTGCCTTGACGGTGCTGTCCAGCAGCGTCCGGTACTTCTCCGCCGCACCGTCGCAGGCGCCGAGCAGGCCGAAGGCCTCTCCGATCTCGGAGGCGGTCGCCGCGAAGCCTTCGATCGGCTTCGCCAGGTCCCTCGCCTCCCTGTCGAACTTCCCGGCAAGGTCGGTCAGCCTGTCGGGGTCGACACCGAACTGGCTCATTCCGCTCCCCGTAGTCGAATGCATGAACAGACCAGCAGTACCGGAGTCAGTGATCCGCAGGGAAGGGCTTTTTACGGGGTCAGAACGCGATGTTGTCATGCCCTTTGGCCAGAAGATCCACCATCTGCTTCTCGCGCAGGGCTCTCTGGACGGTGGCAGCCTTGGCGGCGCGCTTGTGGCAGCGGTGACAGGGCAGCGGTGGTCTGAGTACGAGCCAGCTTCGACCCGGCTGCCGGGGTGGGCACTTTCATCAGCGGTTCCAGTGCGTCCGTACCGACCGCCCAACCCCCCTCGCGCCAGACAGGCGGGCGGGGAACCTCCGATGGGTGGCGGTATGACCCAGTCGGCGTGAGAAGAGGGGCCGCCGGGTCTCAGCAGCTCGGATTCCGCCACGGTTCCAGGGTCGACGGGGGTAGCCGCGCCGCTCCCTCTGGCGGCGACAGAAGCCGCAGGCCAGCGGCGGTAGTTCGAGATCTTGACACTGCGCCACCAGTTGGCCGTCCTGCAGCGGCAGATCGACAGGCCGCGCGTCACCCCAGCGGACCGCGCTTTCCTGGCCGCGCTCCTCCACCGCCTCCCCAAGCCGAAGCTGCGGCAGCTGCATCTGATCGTCTCGCCGGAGACAGTCCTGAGGTGGCACGGTGACCTCATGCGCCGTCGTCACGCTGACGCCTCCCGTCGCAAGCGGTCCGGCAGACCACCGACCCGTCGCTCCATCCAGGCCCTTGTCCTGCGCCTGGCCCGCGAGAACAGCTCCTGGGGGTACCGACGCATCCACGGCGAACTCGCCGTGCTCGTCATCAAGGTGGCACCCTCCACCATCTGGGAGATCCTGCGAGCCCACGGGATCGAGCCAGCGCCCGAACGTGACCGTCAGACCTGGGCCGCATTCCTGCGGGGCCAAGCCCACGCGATCCTGGCCTGCGACTTCTTCACCGTCACTCCCCTTAACGGACCGACCCTTTATGTCTTCGCCGTCATCGAGCACGCCAACCGCTGTATCCGCATCCTCGGCGCGACCGCCCACCCCACCGCGGACTGGATCGCCCAGGCCGCAAGGAACTTGGTCATAGACCTCCAGGATGCCGGCGCCACCGTCCGGTACCTGATCAGGGACCGCGACAGCAAGTTCACCCGCACGTTCGATGCCGTCTTTGAGGCCGAGGGCATTGCGGTCGTCACCACCGGCATCCGCGTACCCCGCATGAACTCAATCATGGAGCGCTGGGTGCAGACCTGCCGCCACGAACTCCTCGACCGCACCCTCATCTGGAACCAGCCCCACCTGCTCCACGCGCTCCGGGAGTTCGAGTCGGTCTACAACCAGCATCGACCTCACCGCACCCTGCACAGCGCAGCTCCCCTGGAGCCACTCCCCGACCCAATCACCGGCCCGGACCGCCTCGACATCCGTCGACACGACCGACTCGGCGGCCTCCTCCGCCAGTACACACATGCCGCCTGACCAGCTCGGACGTAATAATCGGCACCCGCAGCGCGAATGGACGTACAGGTCACGGATGCCGGTGCCGCGAAGCCGCCCGGCGAGGGCCTCGACGTCGGCGTCGCTCTTGCGGCCGTCGATCCAGGCGTGGCCAAGCCAGATCGCGTCCCGGTTCCTGGTGTGCGTGCCGTCCGCCAGGTCGCCCCCCGTAGTTCACGCGAAGCGCGATCTCGGCGGCGAGGAGCGGCAGCAGGACGGCGAGGACCAGGGCGAGGGCCGTGCGTCTCGTCCGGACGAGCCATGTGCGTGTGTGGGGTGCCGGGGCACTCTCCCGCGTCTGCTCGTCCTCGGCGGGTATGCGTGCCGTGTCCATTCCGTCCTCCGTATCGCTGTTTCCCTCGCCTGCCTCCGTCCCACTGTTGTGGCTGGTGTTGCCGGGGATGACGATCAATGCCGAGGCTCCGGTTCCCGCGGCCGTCATGGAGCCATACCACAAAGGGGTCATATGGCGTGATGACCACTGGCCGGGCGCGTCGGCGGGCTGGCGCCCCGCGTCGGCTCAGTGCCAACCGTCGCTGCCTGCCAGTACCACCGAGACCTGGTGCCCGCTCACCACCAGATCAACGCTGGCACTACGGCGGTCGAGCAGCCAGCCGGCCCGCTGGGTGCCCGACCCGGCGGCGTCCAGGTGCCAGCCGTGGTGGGTGGTCAGCCAGTCCCGCAGCACAGCCTTGGTCTCCGCGATCGGCTGCCCGTGCGGCCCGGTGACGATCAGCCGGCGGGAGCAGACCGCGCTGCCGCAGGAGTCGAAGCCGCCCGAGGACTCGGTGGCCATGTAGCCGGGTGGCAGGGGAAGCACCAGGTCGGTGGACGGCACCAGGGACTCACGTAGCCCGAAGAGGACGTAGTAGGGGGTGAACAGCAGCATCACCACCATCCCGTACCAACTGAGCGCCACGGTGGCGGAACGTGCCCGCTCGTTGCGCCGACGGCGCCCGCGCAGTCGGCGCTCGACGAGTACGCCGACGGATATCACCACAATGGTCAGCGGTGCGTAGCCGACCACCGCCTCGGCCCGCGCGCGCTGCGGAAGCAGGCCGGCGAGTTCCGCGCCCAGCAGCGCGGCGACGGCCAGCAGCACCGCGCCCACCACGGCCCCGACACCCCGGGTCCGGTAGAGGGCGGCCCAGCACAGCGGTGGAATACCGATCAGGGCGAGCTCGGCAAGAGTCTGGATCACCTGACAGCCTTTCACGCTTGTTCTCGACCAGGAGAGCACCTCGGGCAGGCCGCGGCTGCGGCCTGCCCCGAGGGCGGCGGACGGCCGCGCGGCCGTCCGCCGGTCAGTGCCATGAGCAGGTGAGGACCCCACTGCTGCAGATCATGGAGCAAGAAGCCGCCCTCTACCCCGGGCTCGACCATCCGCGGACCGTCAACCTGCGCGAAGACATCGTGTGCCGGGCACTGGATGCGTGGATCGCCCGGGCCTTCGAGTCGGATCGGCTCACCGCCACCATCGCCGCACTCAGCGCCGCGAGCCTCGCAGCCAGCACCGCACCGATCCACACCCCCGAGCAGGCCCAGGCCCGCCAGACGATCAAGGAATGCGAGCGGCGGCTCGCCCGCTACCAGGCCGCCCTCGACGCCGGAGCCGACCCGGCCGTCGTCACCCAGTGGATCAACGACGCGCAGCGGGACAAGGACGCCGCGCACAAGAAGCTCAACGCGCTGCCCGCCGTCAACCGGAAGAAGGAATCATCCCTCACCGCCGACCAGATCAAGGCGATCACTGAGAGACTCGGAGACATCGCACAACGCATCCAAGCCGCCGACCCCGACAAGAAGGGGCCGCTTTACGAAGCCCTCGGCATCACCATTACCTACGACAACGCAACGAGGACCGCGACCGTAAGGTCGAGGCCCTCGCTTCCGTATCGCTACAGGAGTGTCCGAGGGGGGACTTGAACCCCCACGCCCGATAAAGGGCACTAGCACCTCAAGCTAGCGCGTCTGCCATTCCGCCACCCGGACCAGGTGTCTGTCGCCTTGCCGGGGCTGTCCCCCGCGGCGACAGGGACAACAATACCAAGGTTTCGGAGTGGCTTTCACCTGCGTTTCCCGGCGGCGGCCGTCACTCGTCACCGCCTCGGTCCTCCGCTCGGTCCTCCGCTCGGTCCTCCGCTCGGTCCTCCGCCTCGGTCCTCGCGACCAGGCGTCGCAGGGTCCGTGTGAGCGCGGCCGCCTCGGTCTCGGTCAGTGGGGCGAGGAAGCGGCGCTCCGCCCGGCGGCGTGCCTCCTCGCCGCGGCGCAGGCAGTCCTCGCCCGCGGCCGTCAGCTCGAGGATGTTCTTGCGCCGGTCCCGGGGGCTGCGTCGCCGTTCGACCAGGCCGCGGTCCTCCAGGCCGTCGATCAGCGACACCATCGTGGTCCGGTCGACCCCGAGCCGCCCGGCCGCCTCGACCTGCGAGAGCGGCTCCTCGCCGGCCAGCACCGCCAGCACGGCCAGCTCGTGGCCGTCCACCCCGAACGGGGCGAGGGCCTCGGCGGAGAGGCCGGCCAGGCGCTGCTGAGCGTGCTTGAGCAGGTAGCCGAGCCGTGATTCCAGGGGCGCCGGACGCTCATCGGTGACCATGGGCCCGACTTTAGCCGCTCCTCCGACAGTCGAGTGATAGTCAGGATTGCTGATTATCATCTAGGCTGATTGCTCATGACTGAGGTGCGCTTCGGAATCAAGACCGCCCCCATGCACGTCTCCTACGAGGACATCCGCCGCGTCTGGCGGGAGGCCGACGCCGTGCCCGAGATCGAGGACGCCTGGCTCTGGGACCATCTGCTGCCCCTCGCCGGGCCGAAGGACGGCCAGGCGCACGAGAGCTGGACCCTGCTCGCCGCGCTGGCCGCCCAGACCGAGCGGCTGCGTCTCGGTGTGCTCGTGACGAGCAACCGCATCCGGCCGCCCGCCGTGCTGGGCAAGATGGCCTCGACCGTGGACGTGGTCTCCGGTGGCCGGCTCGTCGTGGGGCTGGGCGTCGGGGGGACGCATCAGCCGCCCGGCGCGGGCGGGATCGCCGGGGACAACCCGGCGATCGCCGAGTACGAGGCGTACGGGCTCACGCTGGTTCCCCCCGCGGAGGGGATCGCGCGGCTGGGCGAGACCGTCGAGATCCTGAAGCTGATGTGGACGCGGGACGTGTTCGACTTCGATGGCCGCCACTACCGGCTGAGGGGGACACGCTGCGAACCGAAGCCCGTGCAGCGGCCCGGTCCCCCGCTGCTGATCGGCGGCTGGGGGACCCGGCTGCTGCGGCTCGTCGCCGGGCACGCGGACCTGTGGAACATCCCCGGGCCGCCGCACCACACCGTGGAATTCGTCGCCGAACGCGCACGGGTGCTCGACGCGCACTGCGCGGACCTCGGGCGCGACCCGCGGGAGATCACGCGCTCGGTCCAGCTCCTGGTGTCGTACGACGACCCGGCCGCCACGCGTGCCGCCGTGGGCGAACTCGTGGCCGCGGGGATGAACCACATCGTGCTCAATCTGCCGCGGCCCTACCCGCCGGGTGTCGTCCGCAGGCTGGCCGACGAGGTCGTCGCCGGGTGGTGACCGCCGTGCGCGGACACCACCCGGGCGCCCCTCACGGCATGAGCTGGTACTCGGGGAAGTTGCCCGGCAGCCGCTCCCCCGCCGGGCCCTGGGTCACGGCGCGGACCAGGAGTTCGCCGCCGACGAACGCCCCGCGCCAGGACGCGCCGAAGCCGCCGAACAGCTCGTCGCGGTCACCGCGGGAGCGGGGTTTGCCGTGGCCGGTCTTGAAGGCGCGGATCTGCGGGGCCAGCCGGTCGAACGTCGCGCGGTCGTCCGTGGACAGCGTGGCGACCAGGGCGCCGTTGGACGCGTTCATCGCCGCCAGCAGCTCCGCCTCCGTGTCGACCAGGACGATCGTGTCGACCGGGCCGAACGGCTCCGCGTGGTGGAGCGGGGAGGACGGGGGCGGGTTGAGGAGCGTGACCGGCTGGACGTAGGCCGAGGTGTCCTGGCCGGGGAGGAAGCGCGCGTCGGCGGCGCTGCCGCGGTGCAGCGGGATCGCGCCGCGGTCGATCGCCTCGGCGACCTGGTCGGTCAGCTCCTTGGCCTTGGCGGCGTTGATCAACGGCCCGAAGTCCAGTTCCGGGTGGGGGTCGTCGGGGTGCTCCACCGCGAGCGGGTGGCCGATCCGGAGTGTGCGGACCGCGGGCAGGTAGGCCGCGAGGAAGGAGTCGAACAGGTCGCGCTGGACGACGAAGCGCGGATACGCCGTGCAGCGCTGCTTGCCGTAGTCGAAGAGTTTGGGGACGACCGTCGTGAGCGCGTCCCAGTCCGAGTAGTTCCAGATGCCCCAGGTGTTGAGTCCCTCCTGTTCCAGGATGTGCCGCTTGCCGAGGTCGGCGACGGCCGTGGCCACCGCGGCACCCGTGTCCCGGCCGCCGACGAACGAGACGCAGCCGATCTCGGGCGCCCGTACGAGCGCCTCGGACAGCTCGCCCCCGCTGCCGCTGACGAGGGTGACGGGGAGCCCCTCGCGTGCGGCGAGCGCACAGGCCAGGGTGAGACAGGCGACGCCGCCGTCGGTCGGGGTCTTGGCGATGACCGCGTTGCCCGCCAGGGCCTGCACCAGCATGGCGTGGACGAGCACGCTCATCGGATAGTTCCAGCTCGCGATGTTGGAGACCGGGCCGTCCAGCGGGGCCCGCCCGTCGATCATCGATTCGATTCCGTCGACGTACCAGCGCACTCCGTCGATCGCCCGGTCCACATCGGCCTGGGCGAGCCGCCACGGCTTGCCGATCTCCCAGACGAGGAGCAGGGCGAGCAGTTCGCGGTGCTCGGTCAGGGCGTCGAGGGTCGCGGCGACCCGGGCGCGGCGTTCCGGCAGGGGTGTGTGCCGCCAGGCGCGGTGCTGGTCCAGCGCTGCGCGCACGGCGCGCCGGGCGGTGTCCCGGCCGACGCGCGGCGGCCCGGCGATGGGGCTGCCGTCGACGGGGCTGGTGGCGGGCAGGGCCCGGCCGTCCGGCTGCCAGGTGGAGTTCCAGAGGTTGAGGACACGGTCGTCCCGGAACGCCTCGGGGGCGACGGCCAGCGCGCGCCGCCAGGCGTCGGACCAGGACGTACCGGATTTGAGGGTGAGGGTGGGTGCCATGAATGAGCTCCGCTCTCGGTGCACGGGCGAGAGGAACAGGGCCCGCCCCGCACACGGCTCGCACTGCCGTGCGGGGACGTCGTACGTCGTGCGTCGTTCGAGGAAGCCGGTGGCGCCGCGTCCCGCGCGACGGTCACCGCTCGTCCACTATGGGTGAGATCACGCCTGGTCTGCCAGTGCGCCGAGTGCCGTTCGTGCCGTTTCGGTCGGTGTGCCGCCCACGCTCCCCCGGGCCGCCTCGAGGGCGACGCACCGCGTGAGGCGGCCCCGTCGAGGGGAGGGCCGCCTCACCTGGGGCCGCCGAAGAGGGGGCCGGGCCGGCCTGGGGCTCAGGACTCCGGGCGGGCGTGGTACGACCGCCGTGTGTGCTCGGTGTGTTCGCGCATGAGGTGGGCGGCGCGCTGTTCGTCACGGGCCGCGATGGCCGCGATCAGCTCGCGGTGTTCGATCCACGACTGCCGGCCGCGCTGCCGTGCGACCGGAGTGTAGTACCAGCGCACCCGGCGGTCGACCTGCCCCGCGAGTTCCGCGAGGACCGCGTTGCCCGCCAGCTCCGTCACCTTCGCGTGGAAGCGGGCGTTGAGCGCGACCGCCCCGTCCACGTCGTCGTTCGCCGCGGCCCGCTCGCCCTCCGCGCACAGCTCCTCCAGGACCGCGACACCGGCGCCGTCCGCGTTCGCGGCGGCGAGCCGGGCGGCCTCCGCCTCCAGCAGCGTACGGACGGTCAGGAGCTGGTCGGCCTCCTCGTCCGTGGGCTCGTGCACGAACGCCCCCTGCGCGGGCCGCAGATCGACCCATCCCTCGGTGTTCAGCCGCTGCAACGCCTCGCGCACGGGCTGCCGGGAGACCCCGAGGTGCCCGGCGAGCTCGCTCTCGACGAGGTGTTGGCCCGGCTGGAGGGCCCGCGTGGTGATGAGTTCGAGCAGCGCCTCGTAGACCCGGTCGCGCAACGGGCCCGGCCGCTCCAGCCGGGGCACCGCTCCCTGCGGCAGTCCTGTCGACAACATCGCGGTCCCCCTCCAGGGCAACGGCGCGGCAGCCGGAAAGCCGGTGTGAATTGTCTACAGTCTACGGTGCACGGGGCGTGCGCCTGGAAGACCCGGCATCAGGGGCAGCGGATCACCTGCCCCGCGTACGAGAGGTTCCCGCCGAACCCGAACAGCAGCACGGGCTCACCGCTCGAGACCTCCCCGCGCTCCACGAGCTTCGACAGGGCGAGCGGGATACTCGCCGCCGACGTGTTCCCCGACTCGACGACATCGCGCGCCACGACCGCGTTCACCGCGCCCAGCTTCTCCGCGAGGGGTTCGATGATGCGCAGGTTGGCCTGGTGCAGTACGACCGCGGCGAGTTCCTCGGGCGCGATCCGGGCCCGCTCGCACACGCGGCGCGCGATGGGCGGAAGCTGGGTCGTCGCCCACCGGTACACGCTCTGCCCCTCCTGCGCGAACCGCGGAGGCGTGCCCTCGACGCGTACCGCGTTCCCCATCTCCGGTACCGAACCCCACAGCACGGGACCGATCCCCGGCTCCTCGCCGGCCGGGCAGGCCTCGACGACGGCGGCTCCCGCACCGTCACCGACCAGCACGCACGTCGAACGGTCCGTCCAGTCGGTGACGTCGGACATCTTCTCGGCGCCGATGACGAGTGCCCTGCTCGCCGCGCCCGCGCGCACGGCGTGGTCTGCGGTGGCGAGCGCATGGGTGAAGCCCGCGCAGACGACGTTGACGTCCATCGCGGCGGGCTGCGACATGCCGAGCCGGGCCGCGACACGGGCCGCCGTGTTCGGGGAGCGGTCGATGGCGGTGCAGGTGGCGACCAGGACGAGGTCGATGTCGCCGGGCGCCAGGCCGGCCGCCGCGAGCGCCTTGGCGGCGGCGTGCGCGGCCAGTTCGTCGACGGGCTCGTCGGCTCCGGCGATGTGGCGCGTACGGATGCCCACCCGGGTCCTGATCCACTCGTCGCTGGTGTCGACCATGCCCGCCAGATCCTCGTTGGTGAGCACCCTGGCGGGCTGGTAGTGGCCTACGGCGGTGATGCGTGAGCCGTTCATGGGTGGTTCCCCTCGGTGCCGTGGGTGTCGGGATCCACCAGTCTGATCAGTGACTCACGGGTAGGGCGGCAGGTGAAACGACAGGAATGAGACGTCCGGCTTGTCGGCTTCCCGCAGTTCTTCGGACGCCCGAGCATGTCCGGCGCACCGTTATCCGGTGAAGAGCTGCTTGGCCTTCAGGACGAGCTCGTACAGGCCGTAGCCCAGCGGCGCCCCCACCCACACCCAGGCGAGGACGATCAGGGCACGCCGGTCAGGCGGGCTGCTCTCGGCGGCCATCGGCGGACTCCTTCGGTGCGGAGGCGTGGTGACGGGGGTGGACGGGCCGGACCAGCTCGTTGGCGGCGAATCCGATGACGAGCAGCCCGATCATGATCGAGAAGGACAGGCCGTAGAGGGACGACCCGTGCTTTCCGGCTTCCTTCTGGTGGTCGGCGATCCAGTTGACGATCAGCGGCCCGAGCACGCCCGCGGTCGACCAGGCGGTGAGCAGCCGGCCGTGGATCGCACCCACCTGGTACGCGCCGAACAGGTCCTTCAGATAGGCGGGAACCGTCGCGAACCCGCCGCCGTAGAAGGAGAGGATCACCAGCGCACAGAGGATGAACAGAGGCTTGGAGGAGTCGCCGAACAACGCGATGAGCAGATACATGAGCGCACCGGCGCCCAGGTAGACGCGGTAGACGTTCTTGCGCCCGATCAGGTCGGAGGCCGACGACCAGCCGATCCGGCCCGCCATGTTGGCCGCCGACAGCAGGGCGACGAAGCCGGCCGCGGCGGAGGCCGACACCGGGGCCGCCGGGCCCTTCGGCCACGTGGAGGTGTCCCCGAAGAAGTCCATGATCATCGGGGCGGCCTTCTCGAGGATGCCGATGCCGGCGGTCACGTTCGTGCACAGCACGATCCACAGGCACCAGAACTGCGGGGTGCGCACCGCGCTCCGGGCGGAGACCTGTGCCCCTTCGAAGGCGCTCGGCCCGGCGTCCACCGGCTTCTCGCCGCGCGGCACCCGCACCAGCAGCACCCCGAGCGACATGAAGACGGCGTACGTCAACCCGTGCACGAGGAAGGCGAGCGCGATCCCGGAGTGGTCGTAGCCGAACGACTTGAGCATCTGCGCCGACCACGGCGAGGCGATGAGCGCGCCGCCGCCGAAGCCCATGATGGCGATGCCGGTGGCCATGCCGGGCCGGTCCGGGAACCACTTGATCAGGGTGGAGACGGGCGAGATGTAGCCGATGCCGAGGCCGATGCCGCCGACGAACCCGTAGCCGAGGACGATCAGCCAGTACTGCTGCGTCTGTGCGCCCAGCGCGGAGATCAGGAAGCCGGTCGAGAAGCAGACCAGGGCGACGGTCATGGCCCAGCGCGGACCGTTGCGCTCGACGAGCGTGCCGCCGAACGCGGCGGACAGCCCGAGCATCACGATGGCGAGCTGGAAGGGCAGCGCGCTCTGCGTGCCGCTGAGGTGCAGGGCGGATTCGAGCGGTGGCTTGAACACGCTCCAGGCGTAGGCCTGGCCGATGGACAGGTGGACGGAGAGAGCGGCGGGCGGCACCAGCCAGCGACTCCATCCCGGGGGTGCGACAGGAGGGCTCATGATCCCGAACAGTAGGAAGCCGTACGGGAGTTGAGAACCCCGCCCGTCGACCGTATGCGGTGAACGGTATCCGCCGTGCGCCGAACGGTCGTGCGTCCGCCGGTTTCCGGGATGCGCGACGGCGCGGGCGGGGCGGTGCTCGCGCCCGAACGGGCCATCGGCTGTGCGGTCCACGCCGCGACCGGGGTCGAAGGGCCCGGGATCGTACGGCGCGCGCTGCCGTCCGGGTCCGAGTTCGGCATGCGCGCGGCGGGTGCATGGGAGGAGCCGGGGACCGCCACGGTCTGCGCCCACTGCGGTGTGGGCCGGCGACCTCACCCTGCACGTGCAGGACAATGAGATCGTGAAGGTCACCTCCCCGTACGACGACCCGGTGACCCACGGCAACCTCTGCATCAAGGGCCCTTTCGGCCACCAGCACGTACAGAACCGGGGCTGATCAGACATGGGACGAGTCACGGAACGACGCAAGGTGATACGGATCCGGGACGGGGCGGTCTCCACCCGGCCGGACACGCTGGTCGCCGAGGAGCCGCTGGAGATCCGGCTCAACGGCAGGCCGCTGGCGATCACCATGCGCACGCCCGGCGACGACTTCGCGCTCGCCGCCGGGTTCCTGGTCAGCGAGGGTGTACTGGGTGCCGCGTCGGACCTGCAGAACATCGTGTACTGCGCGGGCGCCACCGTGGACGGATCCAACACCTACAACGTGGTGGACGTGAAGACGGCGCCCGGTGTCGCGATTCCGGACATCACGCTGGAGCGGAACGTCTACACCACCTCTTCGTGCGGTCTGTGCGGCAAGGCCAGCCTGGACGCGGTCCGTACGACGGCGCGCTGGCCCATCGCCGACACGCCCCGGGTCCGGGTGGAGCCGGAACTGCTCGCGAGCCTTCCCGACCGGCTGCGCGCGGCCCAGCGGGTCTTCGACCGGACCGGGGGGCTGCACGCGGCGGCCCTGTTCAGCGAGGACGGCGAGCTGATCGACGTGCGGGAGGACGTGGGCCGGCACAACGCGGTGGACAAGCTGGTCGGCCGGGCCCTGCAGAACGGGGACCTGCCGCTGTCCCGGGCGATCCTGCTGGTGTCGGGCCGGGCTTCCTTCGAGCTGGCGCAGAAGGCCGTGATGGCGGGCATCCCGGTTCTCGCTGCGGTCTCGGCTCCCTCCTCGCTGGCCGTGGATCTGGCCGCGGAGACGGGACTGACCCTGGTGGGGTTCCTGCGGGGCAGCTCCATGAACGTGTACGCGGGCGAGGACCGCATCACCCTGCGGGCCGCGGCCGCCCAGGGCTGAGCGCCTCCGACGACACGGCGGGGGCTCCGGTCGCCGGGGAGCGCCGCCTGCGTGCCCGGGGCCCCGCTGTGCTCTTTCTCCTCGCTGCCTACGGGTGCTTTCGGCCGGTGCGGCTCACTCGGCGCCGACCTCCCGCGCCACCTGCGCGAACGCCGGGATCAGCGGGGAGCGGCGGCTCGCCTCCCAGGCCAGCAGCACCTCGTCGCGCTCCGCGTCGGGGACGGGCACGTAGGTGATGTCGGGGCGCGAGTAGTGCCGGGCGACGGACTCCGGTACGAGGGTGATGCCGGCCCCGCCCGCCACGCACTCGAACTTCTCCTCCATGGTGCGGATGGGGAGGTCGTCGGGGCGGGGGTCGCCGTAGCTCAGCCGGGGCTCGTCCGCCAGGTCGGCCACGGACAGCTCCTGCTTGCCCGCGAGGAGGTGGTCGGCGGGGAGCATCGCCACCCGCGCCTCGGTGTAGAGCGGCAGCAGCCTCAGCCCCCGCTCCCGGACCGGGCGCCGCACATAGGCCACGTCGACCGTCCCGTCCAGGATCAGCGCCTCCTGGTCGTCCCACTCCACACGGCGTGCGTGCACCTCCACGTCGGGGTGGGCGGCGGCGAACTCCCGCCGGGCCGGGGTGACGACCACACCCGCCCGGAAGCCGACGACGAAGCGCTTCGGCCCCCGCGCGGCCCGGCGCACCCGGCGGCGGGTGGCGTCCGCGGCGGCGAGCAGGTTGCGGGCGTCGTCCAGGAGCTGGCGTCCGGCCGCCGTCAGCGTCACGCCGTGGCTGTCCCGGACGAAGAGCGTGGCGTCCAGCTCCTTCTCCAGCGCCCGGATCTGACGGCTCAGCACCGGCTGCGCGATGTGCAGGCTCTCCGCCGCACGCCCGAAGTGGAGCTGCTCGGCGACCGCCGTGAAGTAGCGGACCTTCCGCAGGTCGAGATCCATGGCCGCCCCTTCCGCCGTTCCGGTGGCGATGCCTTCAGGGTATCGCCGTGGACGGAAGAGGTCTTGGACGGCGAGGTGCCGCCGGGCGCAGGCTGAAGCACGTCGGACAAGCGAGAAAGGGGCTTCTAAATGGGCCTGCGGGGACAGCGGATCGTGGTCGTCGGCGGCACGTCGGGCATCGGCCTGGCGGTCGCGGAGGGTGCCGCACGGGAGGGGGCGGAGGTGGTGGTCGCCTCCCGGCGGCAGGAGAGCGTGGAGGCCGCGCTGGGGCGGCTGCCGCAGGGCGCCGAGGGGCACACGCTCGACGCGACGGACGAGGCCGCGGTGCGCGCCTTCTTCGAACGGATCGGCGGCTTCGACCACCTGGTCTACACGGCCGGTGAGTCACTGCTGATGGAGAACTTCCTCGAGTCGGACCTGGCGCGGGCCAGACGGTTCCTGGACACCCGGCTGTGGGGCGCGTACACGGCCGTCAAGCACGGCGCGCCCTCGATCCGGGAGGGCGGCTCGGTGGTGCTGACGACCGGGATCGCGGGGCACCGGCCGCTGCCGGGCACGACCGTCGCGGCCAGCCTGTGCGGGGCGATGGAGTCGCTCACCCGGGCGCTGGCCCTGGAACTGGCCCCGCTGCGGGTCAACGTGGTCTCCCCCGGGGTGGTGCAGACCGAGCTGTGGCGGGAGATGACCGAGGAGGACCGGCGGGGTCTGTTCGAGTCCAGTGCGGCGTCGCTGCCGGTCGGCCGGGTGGGCACGCCCCAGGACGTGGCGGTGGCGTACTTGTACCTGATGCGCGGCGGCTACAGCACGGGCTCGGTGGTGGTCGTGGACGGCGGTGGTCTGCTGGTCTGAGAGCCCCGAACGAAATGGCCGGGCGCCCATTTCGTTCGGGGCTCTGAGGGCCCTGCGAGAGGTCAGCCGGTGGCCAGGCGCACCTGGGCAGCGGTCAGGACCGATCCGAGGCGCGGGAAGTCCAGTCCGACGGACGCCTGGTGCTCGGCGGCGGTGAGGGCTGCCATGGCGTCCTCGACGAAGACCAGGTCGTAACCGAGGTCGGCGGCGGCGCGGGCGGTGGACTCCACGCCGAGGTTGGTGGCGATGCCCCCGAACACCAGGGTGGTGATGCCGCGTTCGCGCAGGCGCTCGTCCAGGCCCGTGCCCTGGAAGCCGCCGATCGTCCGCTTCACCACCTCCAGGTCGCCGTCCCGGAGCAGTCCGGGCACCAGCCCGCTGCCGGGCGGCTGTTCGGCGACGCCGGGGCGCTCGGCGCGGATGAGGACGACGGGAGCGCCGGCCGAGCGGAACGCGTCCGCCAGCGCCTCGGTCGTGGCGAGGACGTCCGTGCCCTTGCGTGGCTCCAGAGGCAGGGCGACGATGCGGTCCATCAGGTCGACGAGCACGAGAGCGGTGCGCGCGGGATCGAGTGCGTCGGCTACGGTCATGACGGAACGTTAGCCGTCGTCAGCCGCCCGTGCCGGAAATGCGGATCAACAGGTCCATGAACCGGTCGCGTTCGGCCGCGGTGAGCGGGGCGAGCAGCGTGTCGTTCGCCTCGCGGGCCGCCTTCTCGCAGCGCTCCAGCAGCCGGCCGCCCTCCTCGGTGAGCGACACCGCGTTCTTGCGGCGGTCCCTGGGGTCGGGCTCGCGGACGACGAGACCCGCCGCCTGCAGATCGTTGAGGATGCCGACCAGGTCCTTCGGGTCGAGCGCGATGCCCCGGCCGAGGTCGGCCTGGGCGACGGGGGCGAGGTCCCGGACGGCGGAGAGCACCACGTGGTGCCACATCTTCATGCCTTCGGCGGCGAGGGCGTCGGCCACCAGGGCCCGACCGCGGGCGGCGGCACGGCCGAGGAGCCAGCTCGGGAGGGAGCGGATCGCGGGGAGAGGAGCTTCGGCCATGGTCGCAGCCTAGCGAAAAAGTCGTTGGAGTCCCCCACGACTTCGGGATACCGTTGGGACTCCCAACGAATTCCGGGGAACACCCCGACGCCCCCTGGAGGTGCGATGCGTCGCGTCCGGTACGAGTCCACCGGCGGCCCCCTGTTCCTGGAGGAGGTACCCGTCCCCGAGGCGGGCCCCGGCGAACTCCTCGTGCGCTGCGAGGCCGTCGGGGTCACCCTGCCCGTCGTGCGCAAGGTCACCGAGGCCGCCGAGCCGGTTCCGCTCGGCGGCGAGATCGCCGGCGAGGTGGTCGGGGTGGGCGCCGGCGTCACCCGCTTCCGGACCGGTGACCGGGTGACGGGACTGTGCTTCGGGCACGGTTACGCCGACTTCGCCGTTCTGCACGAGGCCATGGCCTCTCCGGTCCCCGGCACGGCGAGCGCCGTCGACGCCGTCGCACTGGTCCGCAGCGGCCTGGTCGCGCTCGGCGCGCTGACGGCGGCCCGCCCCGCGCCGGGCGAGTCGGCGCTGGTCACGGCGGCGGCGAGCGGTGTCGGCCATCTCGCGGTGCAACTGGCCCGGCTGCGCGGGGCGGCACGCGTCGTCGGCGCGGTGTCCGACGCCGGCAAGGCCGGGTTCGTGCGCGCGCTCGGCGCCGACGAGGTGGTCGTCTACGACGCCGCGGAGTGGGGCGGGCCCGCCGACTACGCCCTCGACGCGGTGGGCGGCGATCTGCTCGGCCCGGCGATCGCCGCGCTCGCGCCGGGGGGCCGGCTGGTCGCGTACAGCTCTGGCGGCGGGACCATACAGGCGTACGACCTGCTGGTGGGCGCCAAGTCCGTGATCGGTTTCCAGATGGCGCGGATCGCCCGCGGGGAGCCGGAGCTGTACGAGCAGTGGCGGCAGGAGCTGTGGCGGCTGTTCTCCGAGGGCGCGCTGAAACCCGTCGTGCACGCCGAGTTCCCGCTGGAGGAGGCGGCGAAGGCGCACACGGTCGTCGAGTCGCGCGGCAACCTCGGCAAGGTGGTGCTGCGCCCCTGAGCGGACCTGCCCCGGCGCAGGCGGGCGTCAGCCGGAACGGGTCGTCGTACCGACCGTGGTGTGTGACGCCGCGGCCGGCTCCGGACCGCCCGCCGGGCCGTCCGCGTCGTGGGCGCGGCGCTTGGCGATCACCGCGCAGACCATGAGCTGCATCTGGTGGAAGAGCATCAGCGGGAGCACCGCCAGGGAGGCCTGCGCGCCGAACAGGACGCTCGCCATGGGCAGCCCGGAGGCTAGGGACTTCTTCGACCCGGCGAACTGGATCGCGATCCGGTCCTCCCGGCTGAAGCCGAGAGCCCGGCCGCCGTACCAGGTCAGGACCAGCATCACGGCGAGCAGCGCGGCCTCGACGACGAGCAGGCCGCCGAGCCGGAGCGGGCTCACCTGGTGCCAGATGCCGCGCACCATGCCCTCGCTGAACGCGGTGTAGACGACCAGCAGGATCGAGCCTCGGTCGACGAGCCCCAGCACCTTCTTGTGCCGGGTGACGAATGTCCCGATCCAGCGCCGCAGGACCTGGCCCGCGAGGAACGGCACCAGGAGCTGCAGCACGATCTTGACGAGTGAGTCCACGGAGAACCCGCCGCCGCTGTTGCCCAGCAGGGCCGCCGCGAGCAGCGGGGTGACGACGATGCCCGCGAGGGAGGAGAAGGAGCCCGCGCAGATGGCGGCGGGCACGTTGCCGCGGGCGATCGAGGTGAAGGCGATCGACGACTGGATGGTGGAGGGGACGAGGGTGAGGAAGAGCAGGCCGGTGTAGAGGTTGTGCGTCAGGAACACCGGCACCAGGCCGCGGGCCGCCAGGCCCAGCAGCGGAAAGATCACGAAGGTGCAGGCCAGCACGGTGACGTGGAGCCGCCAGTGCCGGAGTCCCTCCACCGCCTCACGGGTGGAGAGCCGGGCCCCGTACAGGAAGAAGAGCAGGGCGATCGCGGCCGTGGAGGCGCCGGAGGTGACGCTCGCGGAGGTGCCCCGCGCCGGGACGAGGGCGGCGAGCCCCACCGTCCCCAGCAACAGGAGGATGTACGGGTCGACGGGCATCCAACGCGGCCATCGCAGGCGTTTCACAGTGCTCCACTACTTCGCTTACTTCGCTGTACGTCCGGTGCGGGGCACGGTCGTGCCCGGTGCGGCGCACGGTCGCGCCCTCTCCATGGTCCTCTTCCGGCGGGTGATCGGGAATCCCGTATACCGCGCTTACTGTCATCATGGAACGCGATAGGCTGCGGGCATGTACGACCCGTCCCATCTGCGTACGTTCCTCGCGGTGGCCCAGACGCTGAGTTTCACGCAGGCCGCCCGGCGGCTGGGGCTGCGCCAGTCCACCGTGAGCCAGCATGTGCGGCGGCTGGAGGACGCGACCGGGCGCCCCCTCTTCCTGCGGGACACGCACTCGGTGGAGCTGACCGAGGACGGCGAGGCGATGCTCGGCTTCGCCCGGCGGATCCTGGAGGTGCACGAGCAGGCGACGGCGTTCTTCACCGGGACCCGGCCGCGCGGCCGACTGCGTTTCGGCGCCTCCGAGGACTTCGTGCTGACCCGGCTGCCGGAGATCCTCGAGGGCTTCCGGTACGAGCACCCCGAGGTGGACCTGGAGCTGTCGGTCGAACTGTCGGGCACGCTGCACGAACGGCTGGCGGCGGGCCGGCTGGACCTGGTGCTGGCCAAGCGGCGCCCCGAGGACCCGCGCGGCGCACTGGTCCGGCACGACAAGCTGGTGTGGATCGGCGCGGAGCGGCTGCGTCTGGACCCCGACCGCCCGGTCCCGCTGATCGTCTACCCGCCGCCGGGCATCACCCGCGCCCGTGCCCTCGAGGCCCTGGAGAAGCAGGGCCGGCCCTGGCGCATCACCTGCACGAGCGGCAGCCTCAACGGCCTGATCGCGGCGGCCCGCGCCGGGCTCGGTGTGATGGCCCACTCCCGGGGGCTCATCCCTCCGGGCCTGGTCCGGGTCCCCGAGCGTGCGGGCCTGCCGGACCTGGGCGAGATCGACTTCGTCCTGGTCCACGGAGAACGCAGGGGCCCGGCCCACAGCGCGGCCCGGGCACTGGCCTCAGCGATCCTGGCGGGCGGCGACCGGCTGCACGGACGGTAGGGGGGGCCTGCTGTCGGGCCCCCCGGTCACCGCACCGGTCGCGGGAAGGCGGGCTGTTCGGCCCGGCGCAGGAACGAGGTGACGATGAGGTGATCTCGTGACCTCCAGGTGCCGGACGCCGAGTGACGGGATCGGCGCCGAGGACGCTGAAGAAGACAGTGGTACCGCAGGGGTGACCGCCGGGGGCGGTGGCCGGCGGAAGGCACCCGCCACCGCTCCGCCCCTACTTGCCAGTAGGACGTGCGGCGGGGTAATCGCCCCGTACAGATTCCGTGGAGATTACGGGACCGGAACCTACGCCACCGTACGGGATTCTGTCCGCCCGCTCCCCTTGTGCTCGCATTTTCCTCGGCTGACCTGTGCGTTTGCGGAGAGCCCCCGGCTTTTCAGCCCCCTCCCGCCCGCTCCTTGGGTGGGGTAGCTTTCACGGCGCTGTGCGGAGTGCGACCAGTGAGATGACCGGCTGGAGCACCCCGCAGGCGAATCGAGGAGCCGGGAGCGGGGATTGCGCGAGTTCACCAACCCTCCGTCGGCGTCGGCGCCGCCGGTGGGCGGCCTGGCCGACGTCGTCTTCGAGTATGCCCAGGAAGATCCGCTCCGTGTCGCGCTCGGCCGCAAGGACGCGGAGGGCCGGTGGCGCGATGTGACCGCGGCCGAGTTCCGCGACGAGGTGCTGGCCCTCGCCAAGGGTCTGCTGGCGCAGGGGATCCGCTTCGGGGACCGGGTCGCGATCATGTGCCGTACGCGCTACGAGTGGACGCTCTTCGACTTCGCGCTGTGGGCGATCGGCGCCCAGGTCGTCCCCGTCTACCCCACCTCGTCGGCCGAACAGGTCTTCTGGATGCTGCACGACGCGCAGGTCGTGGCCGCGATGGTGGAGCACGAGGACCACGCGATGACGGTCGCCACGGTCATCGACCGGCTGCCGGAGCTGCGCCGGCTGTGGCAGCTCGACGCGGGCGCCGTGCAGGAGCTGTACGACGCGGGCGCGCACGTGGACGACGAGGTGGTGCACCGACACCGGCAGGCGGTCACCCCCGAGACGGTGGCGACCATCATCTACACCTCCGGCACCACGGGCCGCCCCAAGGGCTGTGTCCTCTCGCACGGCAACTTCATGTTCGAGGCCGACACGGTCATCCAGCGGTGGGAACCGGTGTTCCACTCCAAGCGGGGCGATGAGGCGGCCACCCTGCTGTTCCTGCCGCTGGCGCACGTCTTCGGGCGGATGGTCGAGGTGGCGGCCATCCGGGGCCGGGTCAAGTTCGGCCACCAGCCGCAGCTCAACGCGGCCGCGCTGCTGCCCGACCTGGCCGCGTTCCGGCCGACGTTCTTCCTCGCGGTGCCGTACATCTTCGAGAAGGTCTTCAACGCGGCCCGCCGCAAGGCCGAGAAGGAGGGCCGCTCCGGGCCGTTCGAAAAGGCCGTCGAGGTCGCCGTGAGGTACGCGGACGCGATGGAGGCGAAGGCGTGGGGCACCGGTCCCGGCCCGTCGGCGAGCCTGCGCATGCAGCACCAGTTCTTCGACAAGGTCGTCTACGCCAAGATCCGCGCGGCGATGGGCGGCCGGGTACGGCACGCGATGTCCGGCGGCTCGGCGATGGACCGCCGGCTCGGGCTGTTCTTCGCGGGTGCCGGCGTGCACGTCTACGAGGGCTACGGGCTGACGGAGTCGACGGCGGCCGCGACCGCCAATCCGCCCGAGCGCACCCGCTACGGCACGGTCGGCCAGGCCATCCCCGGCACCACCGTGCACATCGCGGACGACGGCGAGATCTGGCTGCGCGGCGGCCATGTCTTCCAGGGCTACCTCAACAACCCCAAGGCCACCGACGAGGCCCTGCACGACGGCTGGCTCGCCACCGGCGACCTGGGCTCCCTCGACGAGGACGGTTATCTCACCATCACGGGGCGCAAGAAGGAGATCCTGGTGACCTCCGGCGGCAAGAGCGTCTCGCCCGGGCTGCTGGAGGAACGCGTACGGGACCACCCGCTGGTCGCGCAGTGCATCGTCGTCGGCAACGACCGCCCCTACATCGCCGCACTGGTCACACTGGACACGGAGGCCGTGGAGCACTGGCTGCAGATGCAGGGCAAGCCGAAGCTGACCCCCGCCCAGCTCGTACGGGACCCGGACCTGGAGACGGAGGTGCGCCGCGCGGTGGTCGCCGCGAACACGCTGGTCTCGCAGGCCGAGTCGATCCGTACGTTCCGTATCCTCGCCCACCAGTTCACCGAGGAGCACGGGCTGCTCACGCCGTCGCTGAAGCTGAAGCGGAAGGCCATCGAGAACGCGTACGCGAACGAGGTCGAGGCGCTGTACCGGACCTGAGCCCCGCACAGCGCCCCCTCCCCTCCGCTCCCTTCGGGGCCGGCTACTCGATCGTCACTCGGAAGATCTTGTCGGAGCCGTCCGCCGCACCTCCGTTGTTGTCGCAGTTCGTGGTGGACAGCCACAACTGGTCGGCGCCGGGCACCTTGCTGACCGTGCGCAGCCGGCCGTAGGTGCCGACGTAGTACGCGCTCGGGGTGCCCACGCTCTCGCTGTCGCCGTTGATCGGGATCCGCCACAGCCGCTCGCCGCGCAGGGAGGCCATGTAGACCACGTTGCGGACGATGGCGATGCCGCTCGGTGAGGCCTCGGAGACGTTCCAGGTGGCCTTGGGGTTGGTCATTCCGGCGACGTCGCAGCTTCCCTCACAGGTGGGCCAGCCGTAGTTCGCGCCCGGCTTGATGAGGTTCAGCTCGTCCTTGGAGCTGTTGCCGAACTCCGCCTCCCACAGGCGGCCGTTGCGGTCGAAGGCGAGGCCCTGCGGATTGCGGTGACCGAGGCTGTAGACGTAGTTGCCGAACGGGTTGCCGGGGGCCGGTTTGCCGTCGGTCGTCATGCGCAGGATCTTGCCGTTCAGGGAGTTCCTGTCCTGCGCGAGGTCGGGCGTCTGGGCCTCGCCGGTGGAGACGTACAGATAGCCGTCGGGGCCGAAGGCGAGGCGGCCGCCGTTGTGGTAGCGGTTCTTCTTGATGCCCTGGAGCAGGATCTTGTAGTCGCCGAGCTTGGTGCCGTCGTACGTCATGCGGACCACGCGGTTGCCCTCGGACGCGGTGTGCATGAAGTAGACGTAGTGGTCGGTGTCCCACCGGGGGTCGACGGCGACGCCGAGCAGTCCGCCCTCGCCGTTGGTGGTCACCGCGTTCGGCACGGTGCCGACCTGCGTCTTCGTGCCGGCCTTGGTGACCTTCCAGACCCGGAAGTCGTCCCGCTCGGTGACCAGCGCGGTCTTGCCGTCGGGCATCCAGTAGGTGCCCCACGGGATGGTCCAGCCGCTGGAGAGGGTGGTTATCGAGGACGGCACCCCGCCGTCCGTCGCGCAGGCCCTGGTGGTGAACGTGACCGTGTTGCTCGGCTCGGAGACGTTGCCCGCCGCGTCCCGGGCGACCACGTTCAGGCTGTAGGGGCTGTTGCAGGCGAGCCCGGTCAGCGTGGTCGAGGTGCCGCTGGTGACCGTGTCGTAGACGGTGGTGTCGCTGCGCACGTCGTAGGCGGCGACCGCCTTGTCGTCGGTCGAGGCACCCCACTTGAGATCGACGCTGTTGGTGCCGACGTTGGTCGCGGAGAGCGTTCCCGGCCTGCTCGGCGGGGTGGTGTCGGAGCTGGGCCTGGTCGTGCAGTCGACGACGGGGCTGGCGAGGGAGGTGTTGCCGGCCGCGTCGCGGGCGATCACCGTGAGGTTGTAGTCGGTGTTCGGCTTCAGCCCGGTCAGCGCCTTCGAGGTCGAGCTCCCGGGCGCCTCACCGATCTTGTTGCCGTGCTCGTAGATGTCGTACGCCGTCACGCCCACGTTGTCCGTGGAGGCGCCCCAGGTCAGGGTGAGCGCGTCCTCGCCGATGTCCGAGCAGCCGGGCTGTCCGGGGCGGGTCGGGGCCTGGGTGTCGGCGGCCGCGTCCAGGCCGACGCGGTCGAGGTTGGGGCCGCCGTTGGCGGTGGTGGCGGTGGCCCGGATCTTGTCGGTGCCGGCGGTGAGCGGCACGTTCACGGTCTTGGTGGCCCAGGTGTTCCAGTCGGCGGTGGCCGGGAAGGACACACCGGAGGCGACGACCGTGCCGTTGACGGATATGTCCATCGGCCGGTCGGTGGACGTCCCGTTGGCGTACCGCAGGGTGAGGGCGGAGGTGCCGGCGTTGGCCGCGCTCACCGTGAACTCGACATAGGAGCCCTTGACGTTGGTGTAGTCGACGAAGCCGGTGCCCGTGTATCCGGTGTGGTTGGTGGCGACGGTGCCCTGGGAGATCAGGGCGTCCTCGGCCTGGTAGTCGGTGGCGGCCAGCGCGGTGCCCTGGCCGAGACCGGCGAGCGGCAGCGCCAGGGCCGCCGCGACGCCGTACGGCAGAACTCTTCTGATGTGCACGGATGTTCCCCTCAGCCCGTGTACTGGGTGAAGACCTTGAGGTAGTCGTACGGCTGCTGCGTCACGCCGCTGCAGGAGTCGCCGTCGGTGCCCGAGCCGCAGGCCCGGTCGCGGTTGACGGCCCAGTAGGTGAGCCGCCCGATGTGGTGCTGCCGGGCGTAGGCGAGCATGGTCTTGAAGTCGGCCACCCGGACGCGCTCACCGGAGTCGTCGGTCCTGCCGTTCATCGACGACAGCCCGATGTGCGTGTAGGCGGTGGCGTCGCTGTAGCCGTACGCCGACTTCACCTGGGCCTTGAGGCCTTCCATGGCCTTGGTGGTGAGGGTGCCCATGTTCGTGGTGCCGCCGCCGAAGTCGAACGGCATGATGCACCAGACGTCGTTCGCCAGACCGGAGGTGGCGGCCCGCTCGATCATGTCGACGCCGGTGGAGTCGGGACCGCTTGAGGTGGTGCCGAAGGTGATGACGGTCTTCAGGCCCGGGTTGTTCGCCTTGACCGTCTTCAGCGCGTCGACGACCCGCTGCCGCACGGTGGCGTTGGACCACTCGGTGTTCTCGATGTCGATGTCCAGCGCCTTGAGCTTGTAGGCGTTGATCACCTTCTGGTAGGCGCCGGCGAGCGCGGAGGCGCTGGAGCACTTCTCGCCGAGCTTGTTCCCGCTCCAGCCGCCGACGGAGACGACGACGTCACCGCCCGCCGCTCTGATCGCGTTGATCGTCGACTGGTCGCCGCCTCCGGTCAGCGGGCGCGAGCCGTCCCACTTCGGGTTGCAGGTGCCGTCGGAGAGGATGAAGGCGAGGGTGAACCACTTGACGCCGGTCGCGGACATGACGGACGTGGGGTTCTGAGGGTTGCCCCAGCCGAGGTACTCGTATGGGGCCACGGCGAATCCGGGGGAAGCCGCGGTCGTGCTCAGGGAGTTGACGGGCTTGACCCGGATCAGCCGGGTCTCGCCCGGACGCAGGGTCGCGCTGTACGAGTTCGCGATCACGCCCTTGTGGGAGCCGGACCAGAGGTCGGTGACGTCACCGGAGCCGCTGAAGCCGACCTGCGACCAGTTCACGCTCACGGTGGCGTTGCCCGACGTGCCGGTGTTGAAGAGCGCGACGACGTACTGTCCGTCGCTCTCCTTCTTGCTCCAGACCTGTTTGACACCGCTGTCGACGATCCGCTTCGCGGCGACCCCGTCCTGGTCCACCCCGATCAGCCGGTCGTTGGTCAGCATCGCCTTGTCGGCGGAGTCGAGTTGTGTGAGATCGGTGCCGAGCAGCAACGGGGCCGCGGCCATCGCCCAGAGCGTGAAGTGCGAACGGCGCTGGTCCGCCGTCAGGCCCACCTGGTCGCCGTTGCCGATCTCCAGCGAGTCCAGGTCGTTCCAGCCGCCGGGCCCGGCGTACGGCTGCCAGGAGGCGGCCGAGTCGAACCGCTTGGAGACGTGGGACCAGTCGGTCAGCGGGTAGCCGCTGCCGTTGCTCCCCGGTCCGCAGTAGCACTCCACGTCGCCCTGGGTGCGCCAACTGTTCGCCAGTTTCCGCCAGGTGGCGGCGTCGGCGATGGGCAGGTTGTTGGAGAGTGCGAAGTTGACGGGCCGTCCGCTCGCCCGCAGCGCCTTGTCCCAGGCCTGGACGTCGGGGATGTCGGCGCTGCCCACCCCGTCGATCTTCAGGTAGTCGACTCCCCAGGACGCGAACTGCTTCGCCCAGGAATTGACGAACTCCTGCGCGCCCGGCTTGGAGTAGTCGATGGAGTACATGTTCTTGCAGTTGTAGTTCTTCTCGGTCTTGGACGTGTCCGCGATGTCCTTCGCGTGGTACGAGGTCCCTTCGATCGGCGTGTTCTCGGTGACGGCGTTCTTCGCGATGCCCGGGGTGACGTAGAAGCCGAACTTCAGGCCCTTGGAGTGGACGTAGTCGGCCAGCCCCTTGATGCCGTGCGGGAACTTGGCCGTGTCGACGGCCCAGCGGCCGTAGTCGTCGACGGTGAAGCCGTTGTCGTCGCACTTCTGCCAGAAGTCGTCGAGGTTGACGTAGACGAAGCCGTGGTCCTTCAGGCCACTGGAGACCAGTGCGTCGGCCTGCGCCTTGATCTTCGCCTCGGTCGGCGTGCGGCGCACGAAGCTCCAGCTCGACCAGCCCATGGCGGGCCGGACGGACTGACCGTTGTCGGAGGCGGCCGCCGGGTGGGCGGTGACGCCTGCCAGCGGCACGGCGGCCGTGACGAGCAGACCGGCCGCCGCGGCCGTGAGCGATCTGACACGGATCATGACTGTCCCCCGTTCACGGGTGTCGCGTACGACGTGCCGATCCACGCCTCGTCGATCCGCAGGCGCTTGTAGCGGGCCGAGTCGCTGGAGGCGGCCCAGGTGGTGTCGACCTCGAGACGGACGTAACGTGCGTTGGCGGCTGTCAGGTCGATGCCCTGGACTCCCCGGCGGCTCGGCAGTTGCCCGGTCTTGACCGCGCTCCCCCACGTCCGGCCGTCGTTGCTCAGGTACACCTTGTAGTCCTTGATGCGCGCCGACTGCTCGGTGTCCGAGCGGGCGTAGGCCACGGAGTCCTCGCGTTGGTTGAGCCCGATGTACTGCACCTTCTTGGCCGAGCCGAGGTCGAAGGTGAGGTTCACCGGCAGGGTCTTGTTGTCGTCCCAGTAGGTGAGGTAGTCGCCGTCGCCGGCCGCCGACGCGGCGTGTCCGCTCGCGGAGGCGCTCGCGCTGACCTTGACGCCGGTGAGGATGCCCTCGCGGCCGGCGGTGGTCACCTTGAAGACGGTGTCGTACGGGTCCCAGTCACCGAGCCCGGACAGGGTCAGCACACCCCCGGACTGCGACCACGAAACCGCCTTTCCGGTACGGAGGTCGGTGACGGAGGCGATGCGGTAGCCGTTGTCCCGGACGCGCAGGGTGCTGGTGCTGGGCGGGGTCAGGACGTGGATGTACTGCCGGTTCGGGTCGTCCTTGGCGATGGTCGTCACGCCGTGGGCGCCGTCGTTCCAGAAGCCGGGCTTGAGGCCGCCGTACATGTAGCCGCCGCCCTCGGTGCCGTGCAGGGACTCCCAGATGGGGCCCAGGTAGGAGTTAGCGAAGTTGTTGAAGGAGGCCTGGTTCGACGGGAACTTGCCGTTGACCTGGGCCGTCTCGGCCATCAGCGCCTTCACCGAGGACCCGGCGTTGGTGATGAGGCGGCCGAGGGTGAGCATGCGGTCGACGGAGGGGTCGGAGCCGTCGTACCACCAGGCGCCGGTCGAGGGCAGCTTGAAGTCGGCCTCGGTCAGGCGGGGCTGGGCGGTGTAGACCGCCTGCGGGTAGTCGTAGGCCGGGGTCATCCCGGTCTTCTGCTCATTGCTGATCATGTCCATGATCGGCGTGTCTTCGTTGTTGTTGCTGAGCGTGTAGTTCGGGCGCTTGTCGTAGATCTGCTGGTAGAGGTTGTGGCTCTCCCAGTACGGGTTGTCGTTGTCGATCCAGAAGCCGCCGAGGTCGGGGTAGCGTTCCATGACCTCGAAGAAGTTGTCGTAACTGAACCGCCCGAAGCCGTCGGTGGTGGTCAGGTCGACGTTCTCGCCCTTGTAGGCGGAGTAGGCGGCCGAGTCGAGCCACTCGTGGCCGCCCTCGTCGTGCCACTGCGGGTCGTTGGTCATGTAGAGGATGACCTTCATGCCCTTGGTCTTGGCGGCGGTGATCAGCTCGCCGAGGAAGTCCCGCTTGGTGGAGCAGGAGCCGGGGATCTTCGACGGCCAGGGGCGGGCGTAGCCGAGGCGGCTGTGGAAGGTGGCGAGGACCAGGTACTGGGTGTGCAGCTTCTGCGCCTCGTTCACCCAGTAGTCCGGGCTCCAGCCGCCGCTGGTCACGTCGTTCTCCCAGGCGGTGCAGCTTGTGTGGGCCGGCGCGGTGCGCAGGCCCCAGTGCAGGAAGAGCCCGCCGACGGACGCGCGCAGGAAGTCCTGACGGGGGTTCTGCAGGTCGAGCGGTTTGACGGCCGTACTGCCGCAGTCCTGGCTTCCCGAGACCCGCAGAGCGCCGCCGGACGTGTTGTGGCTGTCCGTCACGCAGGCGTCGGTGACGTCCTGGAAGCCCACGTCGAACGGGGAGCCGCCGCCCTTCTGCGCGGTGAAGCGGGTGAGCCGGATGCCGTCGGCCGCGTCGGCGATGAACGCGGGCCTGCCGTCGTTCGAGGCGAACTTCACCGAGCTGTCCGTGAACTGGACGTTGTCCGCGTTGTGCAGATACCAGCCGTAGGCCGGGCGGGTGCCGATGCTCTTGGGGTTGTAGTCGGTCGGGTCGTTGCTCGGCACGCCGGTGGACATGGTGCCGTTGCCGCCGGGGACCGTGATGTTGACGTCGGTGAAAGTCACGCCGTTGATGCGGTGGCCGCTCTCGCCCCACAGGGTCGGGCTGAAGGACGGGCTGTTGCCGGTGGCCGTGATGTGGTCGTACGTGACGTCGCTGATCGACCCGACGCCGGGACTGTTCCCGCATCGCTTGCGCGTGCCGATCTTCTGCATGATCGGCGAGTGGACGTTGGTCATCGTGATGTCGCGGTAGTGGACGTCGGAGATCTTCGAGCCGTCCATGGAGACCATGCCGAGGCCGGACTTGTCGGCGCCGTCGATCCGTATCTTCTCGAACCGGTAGTCCGAGAAGTCGCCGCAGGTCTCCGAGCCGAACATCAGGGCGTTGCAGCACTTGGCCCCGAGCGTCGAATCGCTCACCCGCACATGGCCGTTGGGCAGCTTGGCGCCGAGCGCGTAGTCGCTCTTGAAGACCAGGGCGTCGTCGTTGGCGTGGATGGTGGCGTTGGTGATCGTGACGTCGGTGGTGGAGATGACGTTCCAGCCGTCGCGGTCGCTCGCGGTGTCGATGGTCAGGTGGTCGGAGGTCACGTTCTTGCAGCCGTTGATGAGGGCCGCGAAGTGGCCGCCCCGGCGCAGGGTGAGACCGTCGCCGATCCTGAGCCCGTCGCACCGGGTCAGCGAGATGATCTTGTCGGCCTGGCCGGACTTGGGGTTGCCGGTGATCAGGTTGCCCGCGCCGTCGATGACGCCCTGGCCGACGAAGCCGATGTCGGTCAGCTTGTCGCCGTAGATCATCGCGTCGTGGAAGTGGCTGTGCCCGTAGTCCTGGTAGCCGTCGTACGGGTTGGACTCGGCCTTGTCGTAGGTGTCGGCGCTGGAGCCCTGGAGGGTGGCGCCCTTGTCGAGTCGGAGCGTCACATGGCTCTTCATGTGGATGGTGTTCTTGGACTTGTAGGTGCCGGAGGGGAAGCGGACGGTACCGCCGCCCGCCGAGTTGGCCGCCGTGATCGCCTTGTCGATGGCCGGGGAGTCGTTGGCGGAGCCGTCGCCCTTGGCGCCGTAGTCGCGCACGTCGTACTCGGTGGCGGCGCGGGCGATGGCGTGCGGGGCGGCGAGGGCCGCGGGATGGGTGAGGCCGAGGACGACGGCCACGACGAAGAGGACGACGGCCGTCGCTCGGCTGCGTGGACCAGTGGGGGGTCTCATGTGACGGCTCCTCACACCAGTTGGTAGCCGCGGAGGTTGGTGAGCAGGAGGTAGGTGTCCTGCAGGGACCCGGAGGTGTCGCCGAGGGAGCGGTAGATGCCCCACTTCGGGCGCACCCGGTCGGCCAGGAAGGTGTCGACGCCCGTCTTCGACGCGTCGATCACGGTCGAGCCGCCGGACCTGAGGATCCAGCGGACCGAACCCGCCGAGCCGTTGCCGACCTTGATCTGGAAGTCGACGTCGGTCCACTTGTCGTGGAGCGGGTCCAGGTCGGTCCGGCCGACGAGGATGTCGTCGACGGCGAGCTTCAACTCGATGGTCTGCTTGCCGTTCACGCGCCGCAGCGACTGCACGACGATCGGCGAGGTGCCGTTGCCCGGCTGCTTCATCTGCATGATGTGGGTGAAGGTCGTGGTCGCCTTCAGCGAGCTCGGGATGTACATCGAGTACGTGACCCGCCAGGTCTGTCCCTCGGTCCACTTGAGGTAGCTGCTGCTGCTCGTGCGCAGGCCGGTGACCTCCTGGCGCTGGCGGTCGGTCGAGGTGTCGCGGTCGACCATGTGCATGTTGAAGCGCCAGTTGTCGCCGGTGGCGAAGATGTGCGGATGCCCGGCGGGGTGCGAGTCGGCACGGTCGTCCTCGACCGTCTCGAAGGCGCCGAGGCCTTCGCTGCTCGCGGAGGGCGCCCACTTCTGCCGCCAGGAGGCGGCGTGGGCCGTGGCAGCGGTCGGCAGGCCGGCCGCGACCGCCGCCGCGCCACCGAGGGCGGCGCCCAGCAGCCTCCTTCTGGACGTGCTCATGACACTAATCACCTCGCAGTTGTTCGTTCATGATCAGGAAGGCACCCAGGCCGTGGAAGTCGTCGGTGGCCCGGGTGCGGCCGACGTAGTACGCGTAGTCGCCGACGTTGGTGCCGATGGAGATGTCGGCGAGATGCGTGCGGCCGTCGGAGCCGACCGTGAGCTTCGCCAGCACGCCCTGGTAGCCGCGGCGCGCGACGGCGGCGTAGTGCGGGTCGATGTAACCCTGTCGGGCACCGCGCGACAGGGCGTAGGTGAACATGCTGGAGCAGGAGGTCTCGGTCCAGTCGTCGGGCCGGCTCCCCTTGTCCATCACCTGGAACCAGCGCCCGGTCGCCGGGTCCTGGTACTTCTCCAGGCCCGCGGCCAGCTTGCGGAAGATCGACACCAGCCGGGGGCGGCGGGGCTGGTTCGCGGGGATGGCGTCCAGGACGTCGACGATCGCCATGGAGTACCAGCCGACGGCCCGGCACCAGTGCTCGGGGGCGAGCCCGGTCTGCGGATCGGCCCAGCCCGCGCTCCTGGACTCGTCGTAGGCGTGCCTGAGCAGGCCGTCGGCGACCTGCAGATGGCTGCCGTAGACGGAGAGCTGCTTGGCCGCCTCGTCGTCGGTGTACGCGCTGTCGCCGAACTCCTCGCCGTACTCGACGAGGAACGGGTTCACCATGTAGGCGCCGTCCGCCCAGAGCTGGTGCGCCCGGCTGCCGGTGTCGGCGTGCCAGAAACCGCCGTCCGAGGTGCGGGGATAGGTGTTCAGCCGGTCGCGGATCTTCCGGGCGGCGGTGCGGTAGCGGTCCTGACCGGTCTCGTGGTGCAGGAGCACGAGCAAACGGCCGGCCTGCATGCTGTCGAGGCTGTCGAAGTTCTGGTCGATCGAGCCGTCGCTCTTCACGAAACGGTCGACATAGCTCTTGATGTACGTCAGGTAGCGGGCGTCGTGTGTGCGCCGGTAGACGAGGTACTGGCCGTACAGGTACAGGCCGACCGGGTAGGACCAGCCGCCGATCGTGCTCGGCGTGTAACGGGACGTGGTCGAGTCCACGACCGCGACCGACCAGTCCGGGGCGGCGACGGGGCGCGTGGCGTGGGGTACCGGAGCCGGGGCGGCCGGTGCGGTGGCCGCCAGCCCGGTCAGCCCGGCGGTGGCGAGCGCGCCCGCCGTCAGTGCGGCTCGCAGGCGTCGTCTCATGACGCTTCCTTTCGATGGGCGCAGGGATGGGCTCGGGACGGGCGCGGGGATGGGCTCGGGACGGGCGCGGGGATGGGCTCGGGACGGGCGCGGGGATGGGCTCGGGACGGGCGCGGGACGGGTGTACGGGGGCGGCGGATGACGGCGGCCTCCGGGGCCGGGAGCGGGACGGTGGCGTGTGAGCAGGCCCCGTTCGGCCGCGCGCCCCCCTCCGCGAACTCCGCGCGCGCCGTCAACTGCCGGGGGGCGGCGAACAGTTCGCGTCACCGGGTCGCCGACGCACCGATGGTCCGGTCAGTCGGGGACCTGACCGGCCGCGTCCTCCGATGTTTCCCGAATGCTCTGCTCCAGTCGGCTGGCCCCGTGGGCCTTCTCGTTCATGGCTGCGTACCTGCTTTCCAGCGAGTGGGGGGTGGGGTGGGCCCAGTCAGGGCCAGGCAGGCGCGTGGTTCACATAGATGCACCAGGTTCAGTGATGCGTTCGGTACCGCGATACAGAGTTGCGGGATGGCGTGACCCGGTCAATGGTCCGGACCGATAAGGTCGGATCCATTTCCGGCCAATCTGTGGTTGTCGTCGAGACTTCGCGGGGAACCCGGGGCTCAGGAATGCACGTAGGGTGGTGATCGTTGACGATAGGAGCACCACCCGACGACTGAAGGATCGAGAGCTCGTGAGCAGCAAGGTCCCCCCGATCATCCTGAACAACGGCGTCGAGATGCCCCAGCTCGGCTTCGGCGTCTGGCAGGTGCCGGACGACGAGGCGGAGACCGCGGTCACCACCGCGCTTCAGGCCGGTTATCGCAGCATCGACACGGCGGCGATCTACGGCAACGAGGAGGGCGTCGGCAAGGCCGTCGCCGCCTCCGGCATCCCCCGCGAGGACCTCTTCATCACCACCAAGCTCTGGAACAGCGACCATGGGTACGACGCCACGCTGCGCGCCTTCGACGCGTCGCTGGACAAGCTCGGCCTGGAGTACGTGGACCTGTACCTGATCCACTGGCCGCTGCCGTCCCGGGGCACGTTCGTCGAGACGTACAAGGCCTTCGAGAAGCTCCACGCGGACGGCCGCGCCCGGGCGATCGGTGTCTCCAACTTCCTTCCGGAGCACCTTCAGGAGCTGATCGACGCCACGTCCGTCATCCCGGCGGTCAACCAGATCGAGCTGCACCCGCACCTGCAGCAGCACGCCGCCCGCGAGTACCACGCGGAGCAGGGCATCGCGACCGAGGCCTGGTCGCCGCTCGGCCAGGGCAAGGGTCTGCTCGAGGTGCCGGCGATCGTGGCCATCGCGCAGAAGCACGGCCGTACCCCGGCCCAGATCGTGCTGCGCTGGCACGTCCAGCTCGGCAACATCGTGATCCCGAAGTCGGTGACCCCGGCCCGGATCAGGGAGAACATCGAGGTCTTCGACTTCTCGCTGGACACCGAGGACATGGCGGCAATCAGCGCGCTGAACGAGGACCGTCGCCTGGGTCCCGACCCGGCGACGTTCGACCTGGGCTGACCGGCGACCGAACGACGCGCCCCGGACCTCCGCCACGGCGGTTGCGGGGCGCGTCGCCGTGGTGCCGGGGCGCGTCGCCATGGTCCCGGGCCGCGTCGCCGTGGCCCCGGGGCGCATCGCCGTGCGCGTCCCCGCGTGCCGTCGCATAGGCGCTGACCAGGATCAGCGCGCAACCGACCCCCTGCATCGGCGTCGGCCGCTCCCCCAGCACCAGGGCGCCGAGGGCGAGCGCGCCCACCGGGGTGAGCAGGAGCAGGACCGCTCCGGTGTGGCTCGGCAGCCGTGGGGAGTTGACGGCCACCAGCAGCCAGCCGACGACCTGGCTGCTCAGCGCGACCAGCGCCAGCCAGCCCAGCGCGGTCCAGGACGGCGTGAGGTCCAAGACGCCCCATGCCGCGCCGCCGACCGCCGAGACGGCGGTCGCCGCGCAGATCACCACCGTGTACGTGGTCCGGACATGCCCCCGGAAGCCCCCGCGGCGCAGCAGGAAGAGAAAGCCCGAGTAGCTCAGCGCGGCGAGGACCGCGTGGACCGTGCCCGCGGTGGGATCGCTGCCACCGGCGCCCTTCTCGAACAGCCCGCCGGTCAGGACGACCCCCACGACCAGCACCGGCAGCCAGCTCAGGAACCGGCGGGGCACATGCTCCCGGTCCACCGCCCAGGCGAGCAGCGGCACCACCACGACCTGCACATTGACCAGCACGGTGGACAGCCCGGCGCCGACCTCGGTGATCGACTTGGCCCACAGCAGCGTGTCCCCGGCGAACAGCGCCCCGCCGGCCAGCCCGTAGCAGAGCTGTCGCCGGGGCGGTGGGCCTTCGCGGCGCCACTCGGGGAGGGCCAGCAGCACCAGGAACGGCAGCGAGATCAGACAGCGGTACGCCGAGGCGGTGCCCGCGCCGGTGCGGCTGAGCGCGATGAAGACGGGTGACGCGGACAGCGACAGGGCACCGGCCGCCTGACCCCAGCGAGGTCCGCGCGGGACCCGCGGGGCGCGTCGACGCGTGGCGGCGATGTCCGTTCGCGTCACTCGGCGGACTCCTCACGGCAGGCGTGAAAACGCGCTTCGAGTACCCGTCGGCCGATCGGCCATGCACGGCCTCGCTCACGCGGCCGAGCTGCGGCTTTCGTCGTCGGCGCCCAACCGGGGCCGCTCCCCCGCGCGTTGCAGGGCTTGACGCGAGCATGCAGACGGGTCCACCTTGTACGGCACCCGGTAAGGAAACTTTCCTAACAGAAGGGTCCCCCACAGTGCGCACTCGACCACTGACCCTCGCCGCGGCCGCCGGCGCCGCACTCCTCGCCACCGCCGCGCTCCCCGCGAACGCCTCGGGAGCCGCCCCCCGGTCCGCTCAGGAAGGCTCGGTCAGCGCGGCCGACCTCCTCGCCAAGGTGACGTCCTGTTCGCAGATATCGAACGGCAAGTACAAGACCGACGAGGAGACCTCGGCCACCGTCCCCGTGTGCGGCAAGAACGGCGCGGTGTTCTGGAAGGCCGACATGGACGTCGACTGCGACGGTCAGGTCACCGGCAAGTGCAACAGCGACACCGACCCCTGGTTCCAGGACGACACCGCGTTCCACCAGTCCGACGGCAAGCCGCTGCGCGCCGAATCGCTCCCGTACGTCGTCGTGCCGAGCGCCAGCAGCATCTGGAAGTACTCCAGCTCCGGCATCAAGGGCGGTGGCGTGGTCGCCGTGATCTACAACAACAAGGTCGAGTACGCCGTCGTCGGCGACACCGGCCCGACGAAGATCATCGGTGAGGCGTCCTACGCCACCGCGAAGGCGCTGGGCATCGACCCCGACCCGGCGACCGGCGGCGCGGACTCCGGCGTGACGTACATCCTGTTCAAGAACTCGCAGGTGTCGCCGATCGAGAGCCACAGCGCGGCGGTGTCCCTCGGCCAGTCCCTGGCCAAGCAGTTCATCGCGGACAACTGATCCCGGCATGCCGGGTGCCCGGTGCCGGGCACCCGGCGCGCGTCAGTGCGTCACCGCGGCAGGGCGCCGGCCGGGCCGACCAGGGTGCCGAGTCACGCCCTGACGGCCGTGTGCATCGTGTGCGCCTCCAGTACGAAGACATCGCGCCGGTGGTACAGGCTCGCCTTGTCGTCCGGGTCCAGGAGGCGGTCCAGGGTCGCGCGGTCCGTCACGTCCAGGCCGTCCCCGAGCTTGTCGCGACGGCGCTGGAACTCGGCGACGACGCAGGCGCGGGCCTCGTCGGAGAGCGGCGCGGGCAGCTCGAACAGGAAGGTACGGGTCACCGGTGCGCTCAGCCCGACGGAGGTCATGAGGGCAGCCCAGTCCTCGGTCTCCGTGACCGCGCCGGGCAGTTCCGCGCGCATCGTGGTGAACCGCTCGGTCTCCACCGCGTCCAGCCGGGCCTCCAGCCCCGGGCGGCCGATGCCGATGTCGCGCGGGAGCGAGCGCGGCGGCAGGCCGCCCTCCAGCAGGGCGACCACCCCGCCCGGAGCGAGACGGTCCGCGAAAGCGGCGAGCGCCGCGCGCTGGTCGCCGAGGTGGTGCAGGCTGCGGCTCGCCCAGAGCAGATCCACCGGGTACTCCAACTGGTCGAGGGAGCCGGGGAGTTCACCGGTCAGTGTGCTGAAACGGTCGGCCATGCCCAGCCGGGCGGCTCGCGCGCGGGCGCGTTCCAGCAGCGGCTCGGAGCCGTCGGCCGCCACCACCCGGGCATCCGGGAAGGCCTCGCCGAGGACGCAGGTGACGGCTCCCGGTCCGCTGCCGGCGTCGACGATCAGCCCCGGCCGCGCACCGCACTCGCCCAGCCAGTTCGCGATCCGCCGGTACATGGGGGTGAGCAGTTCGGCCTGCGACTCCAGCAGCGGGGCCATCGCGGCCCAGTCGACCTCGGCGTGGGCGTGATGGTGGTGGTGCTCGTGCGCCATGGTGGTCACCCTCTCTTCTCGGTGCCGTCAGCCTGCGCCGACGCACCGCGAGAGGGCCACTTGTGTTGCCGGGTCGGCAAAAAAAATCAGATGCGTCCCGGCCGGTCGCTCGCCGACGATGACCCCATGGAGGACGAGATGGTGGGGCGTTTCCTCGAGGACGGGTTCGTGAAGATCGAGGGCGCCTTCTCGCGGCGGGTCGCGGAGGACTGCGCGCGGCTGCTGTGGCAGGAGACGGGGTACGACCCCGAGGACCCCGGCACCTGGAAGGACCCGGTGTACTGGGTGCTCGGCATGGCGAAGGGCCCGTTCGGGGCCGCGGCCAACTCGCCCGCGCTGCATGAGGCGTTCGACCTGCTGGTCGGTGAGGGCCGTTGGGAGCCCCGCTACCACCTGGGCGCCTTCCCGCTGCGCTTCCCGCACGCGGAGGAGCCGGATGACGCGGGCTGGCACATCGACGGGGGCTACACCCCTCAGGGCGAGACCTGGCCCTACGCCAACCTGCGGTCCCGGGACCGGGCGCTGCTGATGCTGTTCCTGTTCTCCGACGTGACCGAGGACAACGCCCCGACCCGCATCCGCGTGGGCTCGCACCTCGACGTGCCCCGGCTGCTGGAGCCCTACGGTGAGGAGGGTGTGTCGACCCTGGAGATAGCTCCGCGTCTGGTCGAGGCCTCCGCCCACCGTCCCCTCGCGTACGCCACCGGCCGCCCCGGTGACGTGTATCTCTGCCACCCCTTCCTCGTCCACGCCGCCCAGCCGAACCACGGCACGAAGCCCCGCTTCATGGCACAGCCGTCGCTGGACCTCGCGGAGCCGTATCGGCTCGACCGGCCCGACGGCGACTACTCCGCGGTGGAGTTCGCGATCCGCCGGGGCCTGTCCCTGAGGGGCTGACCCCGGCGGATCCTCACGGCGTCACGGCAGCGGCGGGTAGGCGTTCTGCATGAGCTGCTGGAACTCGGCGGAGAACCAGTGCCCGGACAGCGGTGCGTTCGGCAGGGCGCCCGACATGTTGTTGTTGTTCCGCGGATTGCCCGTGTACGTCGGGTCGCACATCCGGTCGAAGCCCTTGCCCTCGTCGTTCGGGATCGCCGAGCTGGCACCGTCGGACTCCCCCGGCGGCTTCATCCACACGTATGCGTCGATGCCGGGGGCCGGGTTGGCCTGCGGACGTTCGCCGAGGCCGGCGCCCGCCTGGTTGCACCAGTTGCCGGCGTTGATGCGCCGGTCGTAGCGACCGCCGTTGACGTACGCGTCCACGTCCGTCTTGGGACCGGGGCCGGTGGGCCGTGCCGAGCCGCCCCAGCCGTTCCGGGACGTGTCGATCAGCATGCCGATGTCGGAGTTGAAGCCGACCGAGATGAGCTTCTGGCGGAAGGCCTGCGCGTACGACAGCTCGTCGACGTACCGGTTCCAGTCCACCCACTTGGACTGGCGCACCGACGTGCCGTTCACGGTGTCGTCGATGGTGAAGTTGTCCTCCTTCAGGGCGCTGTAGTTCGCCGTGTTGGTGATGAAGCCCGCCACGTCGTCGACCGTCGCGCCCTCGCTGGTGGCCGCCTGCTTGAGCAGGTCGGCCGTGGGGCCGAAGTTGTCGTCCCAGCCGAGCCAGCCGTGGTGACCTGCGTCCACGTAGTTGTAGACGTTCGGGATCGCGCCGAGCTTGGCGAGCGCGTAGCCGACGCCCTTCACGTAGTTGCCGTTGGCCTTCATCGTGTCGCACTGAGGGACGGCCGTGGCGCGGCTGCCGGTGTTGGTGATGAGGTTCGGCAGCGAGTCGAGCTCGACGGTGGTGACGATCCTGAGGGAGGCGTACTTGGGGTCGGAGAGGATCGCCGCGATCGGGTCGATGAACTGGGTCTTGTACTTGTCGATCTCCGTCGGGCCCAGCTCACCGTTGGACGCCAGGGCCGAGCAGTCGCGTCCCGGCAGGTCGTAGACGACGAGCTGGATGACCTCCTCGCCGGTGCCCTTCTGCTTGAGCGCCTCGTCGAGGTGGGCGCGCAGGCCCATGCCGCCGTTCACGCCGTTGATCGCGGCGATGCGGTCCAGCCAGACGCCGGTGGGCTGGTTGGAGACGCGGGTGCCGCCCGGTTCGGCGGCGGCGTGCGCGGACCACTCCGGGTTCACGTACACCTTGGCGCCGGCGTACGGGTTGTCGACGCGGCTGCCGGAGCCCGTGCCGCCGCCTCCACCGCCGCCCCCGCCGCCACCGCTGCCGCCTCCCGCGTCGACGTTGCAGGCGACACCGTCGAGGGTGAAGGTGGCCGGGACCGCGTTGGTGCCGCTGTAGGACCCGTTGAAGCCGAAGCTGACCGAACCGCCCGTCGGCAGGGAGCCGTTGTAGCTCTCGTTGGCCGCGGTGACGTCGGCGCCGCTCTGGCTGATCTTCGCGTTCCAGCCGCTGGTGACCTTCTGGTTGCCGGCGTACGACCACTTCACCGACCAACTCGACTTGGCGGCGGAGTTGTTGGTGAGGGTGACGGCTGCCGTGAAGCCGGTGTCCCACTGGTTCTGCACCTTGTAGTCGACGGTGCAGGGCACGGCGGCGTGCGCGGGGGTGGTGGTGACGACCGCGGTCCCGGTCCCGCCGGCGACGAGGGCCAGGGCGGCCAGTAACGATGTTCTGGTACGACTCATGAGTGCGGGTTCCTGTCTGGTCGTGAACTGCGTGGACTGCGTGGACTGCGTGAACTGCTGAACTGAGTGGACTGCGTGGACTGCGTGGACTATCCGTTGAGGGCGCGCAGGTGGTCGCGCAGCCCGATGCCGTACGACGTGGGCGTTCCGTCGTAGTTCGAGATCAGGGACGGCCCGGAGGAGCAGTCCCAGGTGTTCCAGGTCCAGCCCAGGTAGGACAGACTGCGGTCGTCGAACCACTTCATGACCTGGTCGACGAACCCGTGCGAGCAGGTGTTCTCACCGATCTCCCAAGCCACCAGCGGCACCTGGGCCGCGACCGGGGCGAGCGTGGAGTTCCAGCAGCTCGCGCTCGCACAGGTGTTGAAGTTGTAGACGTGGTAGGCGGCGACCAGATTTCCCGCCGGGTCGCTGGGCCGGTAGGTCAGCCACTGGCTGAGGTCGTTGGAGTACGCGAGCCCGCCGGCCAGGATCACGTTCTCGGCGCCGGTGGAGCGCACCGCGTCGACCAGGTCCTGCATGCCGGCGACCTCGTAGGGGATGCCGGGGCAGGTGCCGCCGTCCTTCCAGCACTTCCAGGCGTCCGTGACGGAGGACGTCGCCCGGTCCGGGTAGGGCTCGTTGAACAGGTCGAAGGCCACCGCCTGGTCGTTCTTGAAGGTGGCGGCGACCGACGACCAGAACGACGGCGTGTACTGGGCGTCCGGCATCGGCTTCTGACAGGTGGCGTGCACGTCGGAGCAGCCCGCCGAGTTGCCGGTGTACTGGCCGTAGGTCCAGTGCAGGTCGAGGATCGGGGTCATGCCGTGCGCCTCGACACGCGTGACCAGGTCCTTGACGGCGTTGACGTAGTTGGCGCCCGCGTACTGCGGCTTGACGTTGGAAAGGCCCAGCCAGCACTCCTCGTTGAGCGGGATGCGCACGGCGTTCGCCTTCCAGTCGGCGATCGCCTTGATCGCCGCGTCGTCGACGGGCCCGTCGAAGACGCCGTAGCCCTGGACGCACATGAACTCGCCGCCGGACCGGTTCACGCCGAGCAGCCGGCGGGTCCTGCCCGCGGCGTCCAGAAGCTTGTCACCCGCGACGTGCAGGGCCGGGGCCGTGCCGCCCGCCGGGGGGTCGGTCGGGGGCGGCGTCGGCTCGGGGTCCGCGTTGCACGTCGTGCCGTTGAGCCTGAACACCGTCGGCACGGCGTTGCTCCCCGACCAGGAGGCGAGGAACCCGGCGCTGACGCTCGCACCGGTCGCGAGGGAGCCGTTCCAGCTCTCGTTGGCCGCGGTCACCGTCGTACCGGACTGGGACCACTTGGCGTTCCAGCCCTGGGTCACCTTCTGACCGCCCGCGAAGTCGAAGGTGAGGTCCCAGCCGTTCACGGCCGCGCCGTTGTTGGTGATCTCCACGGCGCCCTGGAAGCCGCTGCTCCACTGGCCGGTGACCGAGTACTCCACCGTGCAGGCGGGAGCAGCGCCGGACGCCGTGACCACCGGCGCGACCACGCTGCCGACGACGGCGACCGCGCCGGCCATGAGTAAGAGTGCCGAACGAGGGGGGTGTCGCATGAGCGATTCCTTGCAGCTCGGGCACGCCCGGGACGGACGTGTCGACTGATGGAGTCGCTCCCACTGGTGCCGGTGAAGGTAGCGCCAAGTGACGGCAAAGAACAGAGGAGTCGCTGACTTTCCTTCAGCGCATCGCGTCGAATGTTTTCGACTCTTCAAGCGCCTTGACCGCTCCAGGCCCTCTGCTCAATATGGGAGCGCTCCCACTGGTTCACAGCTTGTCGCTCCTCCCCCCACCTCGGCACCGAGCCGCAAGGAGGAACCAGCCCATGACACCCAGACGGAGACGCCGCGGTGCGCGGCGGCTCTGGACCGCCGTCCTGGCGGCCCTCGCACTCCCCGTGACGATGCTCGCGAACGGCACGACTTCCGCCCATGCGGCGGCAGTCCAGTGCAGCGTGGACTACAAGACCAACGACTGGGGCTCCGGCTTCACCGCGGACCTCACCATCACCAACCGGGGCACCGACGCCGTCAACGGATGGACGCTGACGTACGCGTACACGGGCAACCAGACGCTGACCAGCGGCTGGAGCGGCACCTGGTCCCAGTCCGGCAAGTCGATCACGGTGAAGAACGCCTCCTGGAACGGCACGATCGCCGCCGGGGCCGCGGTGAACACCGGCGCCCAGTTCACGTACAGCGGCACGAACGCCGCGCCGACGAACTTCGCGATCAACGGCACGTCCTGCACGGGCGCGCACCAGCCGCCGGTCACGGTACTGACCAGCCCGGCCGCCGGCTCGGTGTACACCCAGGGCGACGCGGTTCCGCTCGCGGCCACCGCGGCGGCGGCCGACAACGCGACGATCGGCAAGGTGGAGTTCTACGACGACACCACGCTGCTGGGGACCGACACGAGCGCGCCGTACACGCTTTCGGTCTCCAACTTGTCCGTGGGCAGTCATTCCCTGGTGGCCAAGGCGTACGACAGCCTGGGCGCGTCGGCGGAGTCCACGCCGGTCGGCATCACGGTCGCCTCGGGTCCCGCCGTGGTGGCCTCGCCGACCCAGCTCGGCGTCCAGCAGGGCAGGACGGGGACGTTCGGCGTCACGCTGTCCAAGCAGCCGAGCGCGAACGTGACGGTGTCCGTCGCCCGCACGTCGGGCAACTCGGGCCTGTCCGTCACCGGCGGCTCCTCGCTCACCTTCACGCCGTCCAACTGGAACACGGCCCAGACGGTGACGATCACGGCGGACGCCTCCGGCACGGGGACGGCCACCTTCACGGCCTCCGCCACCGGCTACGCCAAGGCCACGGTCGACGTCACGGAACTGGCGGCCACGAAGACCTACGACGCCCGCTTCCTGGACCTCTACGGCAAGATCACCAACCCGGCGAACGGCTACTTCTCCCCTGAGGGCATCCCCTACCACTCGGTGGAGACGCTGATCGTCGAGGCGCCGGACCAGGGCCATGAGACGACGTCGGAGGCGTACAGCTATCTGCTGTGGCTGCAGGCCATGTACGGCAAGGTGACGGGCGACTGGTCCAAGTTCAACGGCGCCTGGGACCTGATGGAGAAGTACATGATCCCGACGCACGCCGACCAGCCGGCCAACTCCTTCTACAACGCCTCCAAGCCCGCGACGTACGCGCCCGAGCTGGACACCCCGAACGAGTACCCGGCCAAGCTCGACACGTCGGTCTCCGTCGGCTCGGACCCCATCGCGGGCGAGCTGAAGAGCGCGTACGGCACGGACGACGTCTACGGCATGCACTGGCTGCAGGACGTCGACAACGTGTACGGGTACGGCAACGAGCCGGGCAAGTGCGAGGCGGGCCCGACGGCCACCGGACCGTCGTACATCAACACCTTCCAGCGCGGTCCGCAGGAGTCCGTGTGGGAGACGGTGCCTCAGCCGACCTGCGACTCGTTCAAGTACGGCGGGAAGAACGGCTACCTGGACCTGTTCACCGGGGACTCGTCGTACTCCAGGCAGTGGAAGTTCACCGACGCCCCGGACGCCGACGCCCGCGCCGTGCAGGCCGCGTACTGGGCCGACGTGTGGGCCAAGCAGCAGGGCAAGGGCGGTGACGTCTCCGCGACCGTGGGCAAGGCCGCGAAGATGGGCGACTACCTGCGCTACGCGATGTACGACAAGTACTTCAAGAAGATCGGCAACTGCGTGGGCGCCTCGTCCTGCCCGGCCGGCACCGGCAAGGACGCCTCGGACTACCTGCTGTCCTGGTACTACGCCTGGGGCGGCGCCCTGGACACCTCCGCGGGCTGGGCCTGGCGCATCGGTTCCAGCCACGTCCACGGCGGCTACCAGAACCCGCTCGCCGCGTACGCGCTCAGCTCGGTCGCCGATCTGAAGCCCAAGTCGGCGACGGGAGCCTCGGACTGGTCGAAGTCGCTCCAGCGGCAACTGGAGTTCTACCAGTGGCTGCAGTCGTCCGAGGGCGCCATCGCGGGCGGCGCCACCAACAGCTGGCAGGGCCGGTACGCGACACCGCCGAGCGGCACCTCCACCTTCTACGGCATGTACTACGACTGGCAGCCCGTCTACCACGACCCGCCGTCCAACCAGTGGTTCGGCTTCCAGGCCTGGTCGATGGAGCGGGTCGCGGAGTACTACCAGCAGACCGGGAACGCCACCGCCAAGGCGATCCTCGACAAGTGGGTGAAGTGGGCGCTGTCCAAGACCACGATCAACCCGGACGGCACCTACCGGATCCCCTCCACGCTCCAGTGGTCGGGCCAGCCCGACACCTGGAACCCGTCGAGCCCCGGCTCCAACGCCGGTCTGCACGTCACGGTCGCCGACTACACCAACGACGTGGGCGTGGCCGCGGCGTACGCCAAGACGCTGACGTACTACGGCGCCAAGTCCGGTGACGCGACGGCGAAGTCCACGGCCGAGGCGCTGCTGGACGGCATGTGGAACAACTACCAGGACAGCCTGGGCATCGCCGTCCCGGAGACGCGCGCCGACTACAACCGCTTCGGCGACACGGTGTACGTGCCGAGCGGCTGGAGCGGCACGATGCCGAACGGCGACGCGATCAACTCCTCGTCCACCTTCACCTCGCTGAGGTCCTTCTACAAGAACGACCCGGCCTGGTCGAAGATCGAGGCCTACCTGAAGGGCGGCGCGGCCCCCTCGTTCACGTACCACCGCTTCTGGGCCCAGGCGGACATCGCCCTCGCCATGGGCTCGTACGCGGAGCTCCTCGAGTAACGTCCCGCCCCGGTGGCTCCGCCACGGGGATCCCTGCACCGTCAACCGACGGCCGGGGGGGGGGGGGGGGGGGGGGGGGGGGGGGGGGGAGAGGGGGGGAGGGGGGGGGGGGGGGTGGGGGGTGGGGTGGGGGGGGGGGGGGGTGGGTGTCGTACTCGCTTCTCACGTCTACCCAGCCTA
>NZ_JBVHTR010000035.1:0-58022 GCF_055565775.1 Streptomyces sp. NPDC028331
CACCAGATACGACAAGACCGCCACCTCCTACGAAGCGGCGGTCACCCTCGCGTCATTCCTGCTCTGGGCAAGATCCGTTTGAAGACGGACCCTAGGCTCGGCGATGGTTCAGAACCTGTAGGTAGGACGCGACGACGTCTTCGGCGAATGGTTGCACCGTTCACCGTACAGACCCACCCCCGTATGCGGGTCCACGCTGCGTCCAGCGCCAGGACCGCTTGCGATTCCCTGGATGCCGGACCTGTATCCGGCGGCCGACTCGCGGTGCCGGGCCACGGCCATGCGCGACAGAGCCAACGTGGCGGCGGTGATCCCGGGCCACAGCGCTCCCATGACGACGTGGAGGACACCGAGCCAGGCGATCTCCGCACGGCTGTAGAGGGCGGCCTGCGCAGCCAGACTCGCCAGGCACACCAGGCCGATGCACACCGTCATCCAACGATAGAAACGGTGCAGGGGCCGGTGCGACCGCCAGTGCGGTGGGCCGCCCACGAGCCGGTTCGCCACCAGGCCGGCCAGGGGACGGCCTGCCAGCACCGACAGCAGGCAGGCCGCCGAGGATGCCGCGGGCAGCAACATGGGCAGCAGGAAGAAGCCCCGCGCCTGCCCGGTACCGACCGCCACGGCCGCGCAGGTCACCGCCAGCAGCGCGCCCACCGCCGCATGCTGGAGGTACCGGCGGGTCCACAGACCACAGGCGAGGACCAGTACACCGGCCACTGTGGCCGCCACGAGGGCGGTCCGCAGCCCGTCGGCACCGTAGGCGGCCACGAACGCCAGGGTCGGCGCCGCCGTAGCCGCTAGCCCCGGAAGGCGGGCTCTCATCGTGCCCCCGATCCGGTGTCCGGAGCGGCCTGCGCGTCGGCACGCTCCAGGGCACGGAGCGCGAGCAGGCCCCCGATGCCAGGGATGATGGCGCGCAGCGTGGCGCCCGTGCTGCGGCGCGGGTCGCGCCGGGTGGCCAGGATGCCGAAAAGCCAGGCGACCCCGTGCACCGGGCCGAACAGCGCGGCGATCTCCCGGGCGTTCCCGGTGGCGATGTTGACCGACAACACGGCGAGGCTGACCAGTTCGATGGTTGCTGAAGCGCGCAGCGGTCTGCGTGCGAGCCGTGGCGCGGGTACAGAGTGGGCGGTCATGGGTCACACTCCCGTGGTGGAGCCGGGGCGGAGAATCATCAGGACGGTGACCGTCGCCCAGAGCAGGTTGAAAGCGCCCGTCAGCATGGCCAGGCGCGCGGTCTGCGCGCGCTCGACGGCCACCGTCCCGGCCGCGGACTCGCCCAGCTGGGAGAGGAGGCGTTCCTGGGCCGGCAGAACCAGCAGCGCCAGCACCAACGCGGCTGCACCCGTCAGCGTGATCGACGTGATCAGCCAGGCGCTGCCCAGGACGTGCAGCTCGCTCGCGGTGGCGAAGCCGAGGACGGGAACGGCCAGGCCGAGGGCGGCGTAGACCCGGCAGACGCGGTGCAGCACCCGTACCGTGGCGAGTGACTCGTGCTGGTCGGGCGTGCCGGCGGCACGGCGGGCCGCAGCGGGAAACATGCTGCCCGCCACGGTCACCGGGCCGACGGCGACGATCGCCGCGAGCACGTGCAGGATGAGCAGGAGCTTGGTCACCGCGGCTGCTCCGCGCCGGCGGCGGGGGACACCGGCACAGGCCCCTGGTCGCGCCAGACGACGCCGCGGCGCTCGTGGGCGAACAGCCGCTCCACCGCGAGCGCGACTTTCGGCCCGACCTCCCGTTCCAGCAGATACAGGCCCAGATCGAGGCCAGAGGTGACGCCGCCGGCGGTGACCAGGTCGCCGTCGTCGACGATCCGGCCCGGGGCGACGTGCACACCGCCCGCGCCCAGCAGGTCCAGACCCTGGTGATGGGTGGTGGCGTGGCGGCCGTGCACAAGCCCGGCCATCGACAGGACCAGCGACCCGCCGCAGACCGTGGCCACCGTGGTGCCCGCTGCGGCCAGCGCGTCGGCCAGCAATTTCGGGAGCTCCGTGGTCAGCGCGCGGCCGAGGATCACGGGAATGTGTTCCTCAGCAGAGTCGTTCGCGCCCTGCCCGGGGAGCCTGCCGGCCGCGCCCGGCACAACGACCAGGTCCGCGCGATCCGGGGCCAGAGGAGCGGCGGCCGTCAGCGCGACGCCGGGTATTCCGCTCGGCACCTGCCTGGCTCCTTCCGCACAGGCCAGTTCGACGGTCACCCGATCGGTGAAGGCCCGGGCGGCGCTGAAGACCTCGAACGGAGCGATGACATCCAACGGGTCGAAACCATCGAAGAGGACGAACTGTGCCAGCATCGGCGACTCTCATTTCCCTCGGTTCATGACTGCCGCGCTCACGCTAGGCGGCACGATCAGACCCCAACCATGGGCTTGAATGACACAACTCAACGAGTTCTCGCCACTTCGCTGACCAGTGCTCTTGTGACCCTCAACTTCTGGACCTGTGTCGTGTGTTACGGCGGGAAGTGGGCGTAGTCTGCGTGGATGCACACCGTGGCGATTCTTGCGCTGGACCAGACGGTGGCCTTCGACATGGCCATCCCGGTCGAGGTGTTCGGACGCGTTCGCCTGCCGGACGGGCGTCGCCCCTACCGGGTGCGCGTGTGTGGAACCCGACCGGAGGTGCCGACCGAGACGTTCACCATCCGTGTGCCCTGGGGGCTGGACGGCCTCGCCGGTGCCGACACGATCATCGTGCCCGGCCGGGAGGAGCACGCGGGGCCGCCCCCGGCCGAGGCACTCCAGGCACTGCGTGACGCCGCCGCCGACGGCGCGCGCATCGCCTCGATCTGCGGCGGCGCCTTCACTCTGGCCGCCACCGGCCTGCTGGACGGCCTGGCCGCGACCACCCACTGGATCGCCGCCGACCAACTCACCCGGCAGTACCCGAAAATCGAAGTGCGTCCGGACGTGCTCTACGTGGACAACGGCCAACTGCTCACCTCCGCCGGGGCCTCCGCCGGCATGGACCTGTGCCTGCACCTGGTCCGCCGTGACCTGGGCTCGGCCGTCGCGGCGGACGCGGCCCGACTGGCCGTCACCCCCCTGGAACGGGAGGGCGGCCAGGCCCAGTACATCGTCCACGAGCCCCCGCCGCTGCCTCGCGGCTCACTTCTGGAACCGACACTGGCCTGGATCCAGGACCACCTCGGCGAGGATCTCACTCTGGAGGCCATGGCTGCCCGCTGCGCCATGAGCACCCGAACCTTCAGCCGCCGCTTCCGCGAACAGACCGGCACGACCCCGCTGCAGTGGCTGCTTCGCGCACGCGTCCGACACGCCCAGTACCTACTTGAGAACAGCGACCATCCCGTCGAACGTATCGCCGTGCAGGCCGGTTTTGGATCCGCGACCGCCTTCCGCGAACGGTTCAAGCGCGTCACCGGCACGACACCGCAGACCTACCGGGCCACCTTCCGCCGTTCTTGCTGAAACCCGGGTCACGTCCACTGGGGTGGTGTACGGACGGCCACTCGGTGCCTCGGTGGTGCCGACCACCCCGCGGGCCAGCACGCACGCGCCGACCATCATGGTGGCCGAGCGCACCGTGCAGTTCATGCGGATCGCCGCGTTCTGACCGCGGCTGTGCCGTGGCGATCGTCCGATCGCAGCCGCATGTTGGTACTCATGCTGAACTCGTGGAGTCCGGTGGTCTGCACGCGTCGCCGTCCACGTCGGCGTTGCAGGAACCGGCGGCGAATCGCTCTGCGGCCTCCAGCCGGATCCGCTCGCGAATTGCCTAGTAGTGCTTCGTTAGGTTCTGGGCTGTCTGCTGATGCTCCGAGAGCTGGGCAGGGGGCGTCCGCAGGTGGTGCAGGTACCGGTCCAGCGCCTCAGCAGGTCCTGAAGAGCGTCGAGGATCTGGTAGAGGGTCAGGCCGGTGTGCGGACTTTTGTGTCGAGCCGCCTGAGGGTGAGGAAGGCCTGGGCGGCGGTGACGAGGGTGACGTGGTGGTGCCAGCCGCGCAGGTGCGGCCCTCGAAGTGGTCCAGTCCGAGTCCGTGTTTGAGTTCGCGGTAGTCGTGCTCGAGCCGCCAGCGCATCTTTGCCCATCGCACCAGGTCAGCGGCCGGTGTGGTGGCGGGCTTCGATATCCAGTAGTCCGTCGGAGTGTCCTGCCCGTCCGGCCATTCGACGAGGAGTGTCTGGACGGGCAGGACGCTGTCCCACCGGTTGCGGCCGCCACCCGCCTCCTGAGCTGCGGCCGGGGACTGCTTGCCCGCGGGCCGCACTGTCAGCACCGCGAACCGCGAGGACAGTCGTGCTGGACAAGGACAGCGCGGACTCCTTCCTCGACACCGGGCTCGGTGATCTGCTGGACGAGCGGGACGTGTGCCGTGTGATCGTCACCGGCTTCGCCACCGAGTACTGCGTTGACTCCACCAGCCGCGGCGCGCTCTCACGCGGCTACGACCTTGTGCTGGTCTCAGACGGACATACCACGCCGGAGCGCCAGCCTGGTGCTGCGCCGTCGGCCGCTCAGGTCATCGCCCACCACAACACGACCTTCTCAGCCATCCAGTACGCCGGGCGCTCAATCGCGGTCACACCGGCTGCGCACGTCCGCTTCGATGCCGCACTGGCGAGTTGAGGACAGCGTCCGGATCAGCGGGCGGACCAGAGGAGGATGCCCGCGATGTGGAGTCCAGCCAGGCAGATGGTCGCGGGCTTCTCATAGCGGATGGCGATGCCGCGCCACTGCTTGAGGCGGTTGATGCACCGCTCGATGGTGTTGCGCTGCTCGTAGGCATCGCGGTCGAAAGACGGTGGTCTGCCACCACGGCTGCCCCGCCGCAGCCGGTGAGCGCGCTGATCCGCTGGAACCGGGATCACCGCCCGGATGCCGCTGGAGCAGCTCGCTGGAGGTGACTTCGCCGCTGTCCAGTTCGGCCATGCGGCCGTCGCGCTCCGGGTAGTGGTTCATCGTGCCGATGACGATCTTCCCGGCTAGGGCGTCGGCGGGGAGTTTGTCGTAGGCGCTCATGGGGACGGTCGCCACCACTACGTCGGCCGCCTTCGCCGCCTCCTCCGGGGTGGCCGCGCGGGCGTGGTCACCGAGTTCGGCGACCAGGTCGGCGAGGGTGTCGGGGCCGTGCGAGTTGCTCGGTGTTGATCCTGCTCCGGGCGTGCCGTGTCACGGCGAACAGGCGTGTCTGGTTGAGGATGGTCAGGCCCATGATGGTGATGCCCAGCAGGACGATGGCCACCACGAGCAGCGCCACGGAGTGACCGGCGAGCGCGGCAGTACCGAAGGCGACGACGGCCAGGGCCCACCCTGCTCCGGTGGCGGGCAGTGACCACCCGTGGTCCTGGAGCCGGCCCGCTCCCTGTGCGGCCGAGGCGTCGGCCAGTCCCGCCAGCCCGAACAAGCCGATGACGGAGACCGGGTAGGAGAACGGCGGTGCGCTCAGCAGGAACGTCAGCGACGTGCACCTTGGTCGGAACACATGATCAGACGAAGGCCGCCTCAGCGTCCGGAGAATGTCCAGGTGAGCGGCCTAGTTCGCAGCTCATTTCGACGCCGAAGGTTAAAGAAAAAGCTCAGCGTCCAGAGGAGTAACCCGCAGACCCGCGGTTGCCTCATGGCCGTCGCGGCGGCGGATCCGCACCCGCCCTGACCAGGGACTGCCGGCAAAGACACGGGGAGCCTCCGGGGCGCCCGAGACCAGCAGCGCCTTGGCGGGACCATGGAGCACTTGGTCAGCCGAATAGCCCCATAGGCGTTCGGCGGCCCCGGTCCACACGGAGACCGTCACGTCGGCACTGAGCCCTGCCAGGACGTCACCCGGTCCACAGCCCACTCGTCAGCTGAGGATCTCGTAGCACCATCAGTGGACATACTGCAACTATGTCGCGCATGTGCCGACCCCTCCACGGCAGGGGGCCATGCTCCGCCTCCACGCCTACGTCCGTTCCGCCCAGATCTGCGGGATCCTTTGAGAAGCATGGAGAGTGCTGGGGCCTGCCCGACGCGCTCAAGGGGGGCTTTCCGAGTAGCGTAGGAAACACGACGTGCTCATCGGCCGCCTTCCGCTGCCGGCCTCTCCGTCGCCCGGTGCGTCCGCTGCTGGTCGTGGCATGACATTCCAAGTGCGGCTCGGGCACTGAATTCCCATGCAGTGCGGAGTCCCGGACAAGTGCTAGAGAGGCAATCATGGGGTTTGCCACTGCCAAGGACGGCACACAGATCTACTTCAAGGACTGGGGATCGGGCCCACCGGTCGTTTTCTCCCACGGCTGGCCACTGATCGCTGACGCGTGGGATCCGCAACTGAAGCTGATGGCGGACAATGGCTTCCGGGCCGTGGCCCACGACCGGCGTGGGGGTGGACGCTCGGGCCAGCCCTGGCAGGGGAACGACCTCGACACGTACGGTGAGGATCTGGCCTCGGTCATCGAGACCCTCGACCTCCATGACGTCATCCTGGTCGGTCACTCGACCGGTGGGGGAGAGGTCACGCGCTATCTCGGCCGACACGGCTGTAGTCGTGTCACCAAGGCGGTTCTGCTCGGCGCGATCCCCCCGTTGATGCTCAAGACGGAAGCGAACCCGGAGGGGCAGCCGGTCGACGTCTTCGACGAGATCCGCAAGGGCGTGCTGACGGACCGTTCCCAGTTCTACAAGGATCTCAGTGCTCCCTTCTACGGCGCCAACCGCGAGGGATCGACCGTTTCTCAGGGGACTCGCGACGAGTTCTGGCTCTGGAGCATGACGGTGGGCATCAAGGGCGCCTACGACTGCATCAAGGCGTTCTCCGAGACCGACCTCACCGAGGACCTCAAGAAGTTCGACATCCCCACGCTGATCATTCACGGCGACGATGACCAGATCGTCCCCATCGTGGCATCCGCGAATAAGTCGTCAAAGCTCGTGAGAGATGTGACATTCAAGGTCTACCCGGGTGCTCCGCACGGCTTGTCGATGGTTCCCGAGTTCGCGGATCGGTTCAACGCCGACCTGCTCGCATTCGCACGCGGCTGACCGGCCACGCCGCGTCGCTCGCCGGTCCTCACGCGTTGTGGTCTGCGGGTGGTGGCCGTCCGAAGCTTCGACCGTCGGGCGCAGCGGGTGGAGCAGGAGGAGCCGGTGGGGCCATGTGAGCTTGGGCAGGGCGGTCCCGCGCAGAGCGACGCCCTGTTCCGATTCACCGGGCGAAACGGTCTTGTTATCGCACGGAGGTCCGCGCCCCGGGGCGTGGTGCCCGCCATCGCACGGCGCGGCACCGAGCACGGCTCCGGCCTGGGCGTCTACCGGTGGGTGGTCGAGCGGACCTTTGCCTGGCTGCACGGCTTCCGCCGGTTACGCGTGCGCTGGGAACGATGAGCAGACATCCACCAAGTGTTCCTCAGACTCGCCTGCTGCCTGATCATCCACCGGCAACTCAAGTCATTGTGTTAGCCGTTGTTAGTCGGCACTTGGAGAAGATGGCCGAAGCTGAAGTCACCGTGCGGTTGGTCAGCGGTCAGAAAGGCCGCGCAACGGCAGGCTCCCGTCTGGCCGGGTCCCGCTCGCCCTGCTCAAGCACCTCGCGTTCGTGGCCGGCAGCGGCAAGGGCATCGGCGCCGGCGGTCGTGAAGCGACGGCGCAAGGACGGCTATGCCGTGGTCACGGGCTCAGGCTCAGCCGTGCTGGAGCAGGGTGAGGACCTGACCGTGGTGCGGGCCGAACTCGCCAGGGCGAAGGGATGAAGGCCCTGGCCGCCGCCGCGCTGGAGCGCGGCCCGGTGGATGCGCTGGTCGACAACGTCGGGCAGTTCGACGCCCGGGGCTCGTTCCTTGACGTCACCGACGCCCAGTGCGAGCAGAGTTTCCCCGCCAACGCGTGGCAGCGGTGCGTCTGACCCGTGCCCTGCTGCCGGCGTTGCTGCACGCAGCCGGGGGATCGTCAACTCGTCGTCGATCAGCGCGTGACTGCCGTTCCTATGGTCGTCGACCACGCTGCCGGAGGAGTTTGCGCGCACTGCGGAGTCCCGGGCAAGGCGGTGTCGCTGGGACCGGTCCGCACGTCGGGCTGGACAGACGACGGCCGACTGGGAGACGGCGTGGCCGTCGCGTCCGGCGTCACACGGGAGCAGGTACTCGCCGGGGGCGTGTGCCGACCGGGCATGGGTATCGCACTCGGATGATGGGCGAGGCGGACGAGATCGCCGCAGCTGTCGCACTTCTGTTGGGGCCTGATGCCCGGTGGATCACCGGAAAAGCGTATTCAGATGAGTTCGAGGCCTCCGTCGATCGTGAGGACCTGGCCCGTCAGCCACGTCGCGGTGGGTTCTGCGAAGCGGACGATCCAGGACGCCACTTCCTCCGGTTGTCCCCTCCTTCCCAGAGGGATCCGGGATGCCTGCTCCTTCTTGACCTTCATCACCTCCTCCTCCGTGAGCCCGCTGACGTGGAGAGCCTCACTCTCGGTCGGACCGGGGGCGATGGCATTCACTCTGATCCCGTCCTTGGCCAGCTCGAGCGCCCAGGTACGCGTCAACTGTTCCAGGGCGGCCTTGGTCGCCCCGTAGTGGGCACCGCCCGGGTGGGGGCGGTGGCCGTAGGTGCTGGAGATGTTGATGATCGAGCCCTTGCTGCGGCGCAGGTGAGGCAACGCTGCCTGCGCGAGCATGGTGGGTGCGATGACGTTGAGGTCGAACAGGTCAGTGATGCGCGAGCGTGTCACCTCGTCGAACGAGACGCGTGCGGTGGCGCCGGCGTTGTTCACCACCACGTCAAGCTGCTTCCACCGGTCGATCGCCGTACTGATGATCAGCTCAGGTGCCTGCTCCGAGCGCACGTCAGTGGCGAGAGTCGCGATGCCGGGGTGCATGGCGGCGGTTTCCTCCAGGGCCGCCTGGCGTCGGCCGACACCGAGGACGTGCGCCCCCGCCTCGGCCATCGCGACCGCCGTCGCCCGGCCGATCCCTGTACCGGCTCCGGTGATGATGACGACGCGGTCATGAAGGGGGCGGGCATGCTGGTGTTCCATCACGGAGTCTTCCTCTTGAGTCCCTCGCCGATGTACGTGCAGTGGATGCCCGCGTCGTCGCTTCTGCGAACGACTGGCGTCCGGGCACGACCGGCAGGCAGACATCGGCAGAGTCGGATGTCCACGAAAAGCACAGTACATCGAATATCGTCGATAATCGATGTACCGTGTCGACCATGCCCAAGGAAGTAAGCCACCCAGACCTCGAAGAGGTCACCCTCGCCGCGGTGCTCTCAGCTCTGGGTGATCCTGTCCGCCTGCACATCATGGGCGTCCTTGCGGACGGCAAAGAGCATGTGCGCACAGACTTCACTGTTCGAATCGCCCAATCCACCTTCAGTCACCATATGAAGACGCTCCGTGAAGCGGGACTCACTCGGCAACGGATGGAGGGCACGCGCTGCTACGTGGCCCTGCGAGAAGAGGCACTGCGACGATTTCCCGCCGTACTGGAAAGCGTCCTCGCTGCGGAACGAGCCGAGCGCATGAGCGCCATTCCATAACTGGCTGTTCTCCATCCGGTCACGTGTCTGGGTGGGGGGTCGAACAGGGGCCTGGTTCGGCGGAGTCGGCCGGTGGGGCTGCATGGAAGAAGCGCCCCGCTGCCGACCGCGCCGCAGCCCGGCCAGTACGGGCGCGGTCGGCCACCCGGCGGCGCGGCATCGGCGTACGGACGGAGGATCGGCAAGTGATGGGAGGAGCCACCCAAGAGGTGCAAAGGCTCTGCGGCTGATAGGGGGGAGGGCCAGATGCGGCGCGCGCGTCAGCAACGACGGGTGACTCTGCGGCCGGCTCGGCAGAGGCCGGACCGCGTAAGAGCCCGGGAGAGAGCGGAAAAGCCAGAGCGGCCACGGCAATGGGGATCTGCTCATGGGTCAGGCCGCTCTCGCTGGCCAGGTTTCCTTCTGGCCGTGCTGGTCACGCCGGCCTCCACGACAGACCGGGATGCCGCTCGGATGCTGCTGCCGACAAAAGTGGTTCACGCACTGGCTGGCAGTTGCTGATCGGCCCAGATGATTTTGCCGTCCGAGATGTGGCGGGTTCCCCATCGGCGGGACAGTTGACTGACGAGGAAGAGGCCGCGGCCGTGTTCGTCGGTGGAGCGGGGGTGTCGCACAAGCGGGTGGCTATGGCTGGTGTCGGAAACTTCGCAGGTCAGCATCTCGTGCCGGATGAGGCGTAGGCCGATCGTGCGGTCGCTGTTGCAGTCGCTGCTGCCGTGGATGATGGCGTTGGTGAACAGTTCGCTGACGATCAGCTCTGTGGACTCGGCTAGCTGTTCCAGTCCCCACTGGGTCAGCTGCCGGGCAGCGAGAGTTCGGGCACATCTGACGACAGCGGGGTCGCCGGGGAACTGCCAAGAGGCAACCTGGTCCGCGCTCAGCGAGCGGGTCCGTGCGAGAAGCAGAGTGACATCGTCGCTCGGCGGCTTGGCCCGCAGTGTGTCCACTACGGAAGAGCACAGATCGTCCAGTGTGAGATCGGGCCGTGCGAGGGCCGCGCGCAAACGGTTCATGCCGGCGCCGATGTCCTGGTCGCGTGCCTCGATCAGACCGTCGGTGTAGAGGGCGAGAACGCTTCCTTCGGCGAGTTCCAATGTCACGGACTCGAAAGGGACCAGTCCGAGGCCGAGCGGTGATCCGGTGGGCAGGTCAGGGAAGGCGACGTGGCCGTATGGGTCGATGACCGCGGGCGGGGGGTGTCCGGCCCGTGCCATGGTGCAGGTACGAGTGACCGGGTCGTAGACGGCATACAGGCACGTGGCGGCCATCGTGGTGGTGGCCGGGTGCCGGGGGTCGGCTTCCGCCTCGCTGAGGCGGATGACCTGCTCGTCGAGGCGGGACAGTACTTCGTCGAGAGGCATGTCCATATCCGCAAGGGTGCGCATGGCGGTGCGGAGTTGACCCATCTTCGCCGCCGCGTTGATGCCGTGTCCGACCACGTCGCCGACGACCAGGGCGACGCGGGCGCCGGAGAGGGGGATCACGTCGAACCAGTCACCCCCGATGCCGTAGTGGCTGTCGGCCGGCAGGTAGCGCCAGGCCACATCAGCGGCGGAGCCGCCTGTGGGACGGTGGGGGAGCAGCAGCCGCTGCAGGGCGAGAGCCGCGGAGCGTTCGCGCACGTATTGGCGGGCGTTGTCCAGGGCCAGCGCTGCCCAGGTGACGAGTTCCTCTGCCAAGAGAAGGTCGTCCTCCTCGAACGGCCTGGGGTCCTTCGTCCGCACGAAGACCGCCACACCCAGCACTGTGTCCCGGGCCTTGATCGGGACGACCATCAGCGAGTGCATGGCGTGCTCGCGGAGCTTCTGCGCCCGCGCCGCGTCGTGGTGATCCAGCCATGTGCCCGGGGATGCGTCGAGTATGGGCTCGAAATGGGATTTCCCGGAGCGCAGGACGCCGGTGAAGGGCGAAGTGGGCGGAACGAAGACTGGCTCTCCGCGAGCGAACAGGGACTCCGGCGTTCCCGGGTGGATCGATGCCAGGCCGGCACGGCGGAAGACGGGGATCCGCCCGCCCTGTGGGCTGAGATGGGTCAAGGGCTCCTCGCCGAGTGGGACGGACTCCGCCAGGTCGACGGTGGCGTAGTCCGCGAGGAACGGCACGGCGAGGTCTGCCAGTTCCTGCCCGGTCTGCATGACGTCCAAAGTGGTGCCGATGCGCCTGCTGGCCTCGCCGAGGATTGCCAGACGCTCTCGCGCCCGTCGGCTGTCGGTGACGTCCACGCTCACGACGCACACGCCCAGCGCGCGCCCCTGCGCGTCGTCGAGGCGGAAGTAGGACGCTGTCAACATCCGGTTGCTTCGCACATTCGCCGGCAGGAAGGCCTGGTAGTCCACGTTGATCGCCGGGTCGCCGCTCTCCAGCACCTGGTGCATCACTGCCTCCAGTGTTTCGGCCTTCGTCCCGGGCGCTGCCTCCGTCAGCCTGCGGCCCAGCCGCTTGTGGAGAGGGATGCCGTCCTTGGAGCCCTGGGTGTCGTTCACTCGGATGCAGCGCAGGTGCGTGTCCCGTACGACGACGCCGATCGGCAGGCGGCTCGGCAGCGGCAGCTTAGCGGGGAGCGGCTCCGCCACTGTGGCCTTGGCCGGCCACGCGGGAAGCGAGGCCTTGTCGGTCGCGCAGACCACCCACCAGTCCCGGCCGTCCTGCCCGGTCAGTGATGACACGCACAGGCGTACACCGATCCTGCGGCCGTCGCGGTGGCGGACCTGCGCGAGGTCGGACCAGCAGCTCCGGAGGGTGCTCTCTTGTGCCGCTTGTGAAGCCCTTGCTCGGTCGTCAGCGGCCACCAACAGGACACCGGCGGACCGCCCCACCACCTCCATGGCCGAATAGCCCACGAGCCGCTGTGCGGCCTGCGACCATCCGACCACCGTCCCCTGCTCGTCCAGGAGAGCTATCGCTGGGCGGACTCTCTCGATGGCCGTCTGAGCCTCGGAGACTGCTTTCTCTGCGGAACTGCCCATTGCTCCTCCCTTCTGTGTCCCCCGGCGATCCGGTCCCCCCCCAGCTGCTCGGCTGTCTGGTGGATGGACAAATCCAGAGCAGGAGTGATCGAGCTACCAGGCATGGCGGCCGGCAGTGCGTTCACACCGCCCCCGACGGTGGCTGCGGCGGTGGTCTCGACCCGTCAGACGTGCTCCGGCGGGCCGCTGACGGGACCTGGGTGCGGTCAACCAGCGCGTGTGCTCGGGAGGTCCTACAGGCTTCTGTGTGCTTCGTTTGTGTTCACGTCTGCAACGCTACGCACGGGGTGGCGCCCGAGTGTGGTCCATTTCTACGACAGATTCCCAGGCCAATTCTGCGGACAAAGCAAGATCGCGACCTACGGCCAGGACAGTTCATCGCGGGTGGGTGCTGTTCCCGTCATGACCGGACCGCATGCGTGCGTCCCCACAGGGAGCTCATCATCATCCGCTGGTAGCGAGCCAGCCTCACGGCGCTCCTCCCGCTGTGCCGGGATGGGGCAGGTCGTGATCATCGCCGGTGGTGGTCGCGATCTCCTTCACGCCCCAGTCGACCCCGATCGCCCGGCCCGTGGTCGACAGCGGCTCGATCCGTGCCGAAACGACAAACGAGGCGTACCAGTGCCCGACACTCTCCTGACACACGCGCACGCCGGACGGCAAGCAACTCGAATCTCGGCAGGGAGGCTCTCGAACCGGACAGAGGCGCGACGAGGATCGCCCCCAGATGGGCGGCGGAGCCCACACCCCGCTGCCCGCCGTCCGGATCCGGGTGATTCATGGCCGGACCGAGGCGGCGCCGGACGCCGGTCGGCTGCAGTGTGGAAGAAGGACGCACCGTCCACTTGAAGCACACTGATATCGGAAGGCACAGAGATCATGAGCGAGATCATCGCGGGGGTGGAGATTCCTGAAACGGCGGCGGTCGCCGAAGCCACCCGCCTCATGCAGGAGATGACCAGTCCCCTCATCTACCATCACTCGCGGCGTGTTTTCGTCTTCGGCGTCATTCATGCTCGCAGGCTCGGCCTGGAGCCCGACCCGGAGCTTCTCTACCTGTCCGCCATGTTTCACGACACCGGCCTCATGACGCCGTTTTCCGAGGTGGAGCAGCGCTTCGAGGTCGACGGAGCCGACCATGCGCGCAAGTTCATGCTCGACCGTGGTTTCCCGGCCGCGGCCGCCGACGTGGTGTGGACGGCGATCGCGCTGCACACGACCCCGGGCATTCCCGGGCGGATGGGCCCGGAGATCGCCGTCACGAATTTCGGGGTTCTGACCGACGTGATCGGCTTCGGTCTCGACGAGCTGGATCGCAGCCAGGTGGACGAGATCACCGCCGTCCACCCGCGGGGCGACTTCAAGAACGAGTTCTTGCAGGCCTACTTCGACGGACTCAAGCACCGCCCGGAGACCACGAACGGGACAGTGAATTCGGATGTGCTGGAGCACTTCGTACCCGGCTTCCGTCGCGTGACCACGGTCGAGCGCATGCTGGGCGCTCCCTGGCCGAGCTGATCAGGGCGTCACAAAAGACAACGTGATGAAACGTGTGTGAGTCGCCCTCGCGACGGGCGTCGTCTCGGGCGAGGTGCGTCCTTCGCCGACGTCGGCTTCGTCGGGGCGCTGTCCTTGGCGTCGGGCCTCCACGCCGGACGATCGCGTGCACACCGTCCTGCCCCGGCGCCGTCCCCGAAGCAGCTTGATCGCGCCTTACGGCTGCCGTGTCAGAGCGGGCTTCCCGAGTCGGCATAGCTACGCTGGCTCCGCGAGTTGGAGGAGGTTGCGATCCGTATGGGTGACGGGTACGGGCCCGGACGGTCTGAGCAGGAGGACCCGCTCGGAGCCGGATGGGAGAGGCACCGGCCCGCGGTTTTCGGTGTGGCCTACCGTCTGCTGGGGAGTGTGGCCGATGCCGAGGATGTGACCCAGGACGTGTGGCTGCGGGCGGCCGGAGCGGATCTGCAGGACATCGCTGACCTGCGGGCCTGGCTGGTGACGGTGGCCGCGCGACGGTCGTACGACATTTTGAAGAGTGCCCGTTTCCGCCGGGAGGCCTACGTCGGGCCGTGGCTGCCGGAGCCGCTGCTGACGGGGCCGGACGCGTCGCAGCCGGTACTCGTCGACGAGTCGGTCAGTTCGGCGATGCTTCTGATCATGGAAGAGCTGACTCCGCCGGAGCGGGTGGCCTTCGTCCTGCACGATGTCTTCGGACTCGAGTTCGGCCGGATCGCCGAAGTGCTGGATGTCTCCGGGCCGGGTGCCCGGCAGCTCGCCTCGCGGGCACGACGGCGGGTGGCCAAAGCGAAGCAGTCCGCGCCGCAGGCGTCGAAGGAGGAGCGCGAACGCGTCCTCGCGGTCTTCCGCGCCGCCTACGAGGCCGGGGACCTGGCCGGCCTGGTCAGGCTCCTGCACCCGGACGCCGTCTACGTCACCGACGGCGGCGGCAAGGTCTTGGCGGCTCGCAAGCTCATCCACGGCGGCGAGCGCGTCGCCGAGGTCATGGTCCGTACGGGGCGCCAGTGGCGTCCGGACCGCATCGACTTCGCCGAGGTGGGCGGCGAGCTCGCCCTCGTGTTCCACCGGGAAGGCCGGGTCTACTCCGTCGACACGGTGCAGATCACAGACGGTCTGATCGCCGCGTACCGCCGGGTCATAAATCCCGACAAACTCGTGCGCGTCTGAGCTGTCACATCCGCGGGGGCCATCTCGTCTCCCAGATGACAACGCAAACGGGCGACGAAGGAATACCCGGCAACAGGTGAGATCGATCATGCAGAGCGGCATACATCCACCTGCAACCGCCAAGAGCCCTCGCGCGAGCGCGCGGTGCGGTCGGGTCGCCCCTGCTCAGTAAGGACCTGTATGCAAGCCATCATGGTGCGAGACCGCAACGCCGGTCTTGCCGGAATGTCCCTGACGGACATGCCCTACCCCCATGCGGCCGAGAACGACGTCATCGTGCGGGTGCACGCCGCCGGCTTCACCCGTGGCGAGCTGGACTGGCCCGCCACGTGGACCGATCGCGCCGGTCGCGACCGGACGCCGAGCGTGCCCGGGCACGAACTGTCGGGCGTCGTCGCAGAGCTGGGGTACGGCACCACCGGCCTCAGCGTCGGACAGCGGGTGTTCGGCCTGGCCGACTGGACCCGCAACGGCACCCTCGCCGAGTACATCGCGGTGGAGGCACGCAACCTCGCCCCGCTGCCGGCGGACATCGATCACACCGTGGCCGCCGCGCTGCCCATCTCCGGGCTGACCGCCTGGCAGGGCCTGTTCGACCACGGCCGCCTCACCACGGGCCAGACCGTCCTGATCCATGGTGCCGCGGGCGGCGTCGGCTCGATCGCGGTACAGCTCGCCCGCGAGGCCGGCGCCCGCGTCATCGGCACCGGCCGGGCCTCCGACCGGGACAGGGCACTCGCCCTCGGCGTGGACACCTTCATCGACCTGCAGACCGAGAAGCTTGAGGACGCCGGCGAGGCCGACGTCGTGTTCGACGTGATCGGCGGTGACATCCTCGACCGCTCAGCTGCCCTGGTCCGGGCCGGCGGCACGCTGGTCAGCATCGTCATGCCGCCCGAGGTCCTGCCCAAGGACGGGCGGGCGGTCTTTTTCGTCGTCGAACCCGACCGCGCCCGGCTCGCCGATCTCGCCACGCGGCTCAGGGACGGCCGACTCAAGCCGTTCGTCGGTGCTGTTCGGCCGCTCGCCGAGGCACCCGCGGCGTTCGCCCCCGGCATGCGCACCCCAGGCAAGACGATCATCCGCGTCAAGGAAGACTGAGTCAGGAGACCCATTGTGATCGGAACGCGAATCGCCGCCGGCCTCCTGGCGGCTGCCACGCTCACTGCGGCCACGGCCTGCTCGACCTCCGAAGAGCCCGCCCACGCCAAGGCACAGGCGGCGGTCGTGGCATCGACGGCCCCCGTCGAAACTCTCACAACGCTGCTCCAGCAGGCCCTTCCGAATGTGAAGGGCAAGACGTTCACCTCAGCGATCGTCGCCTTCCCACCCGGAGCGAAAGCGCTGCCGCACCGGCACGGCCAGGCGTTCGTCTACGCCTACGTCCTCGAAGGCACCGTGCGCAGCAAGCTCGACGACAAGCCCGTCACCACCTACCACCAGGGCGAGAACTGGGTCGAGCAGCCGGGCGCCCACCATGTCCTCACCGAGAACACCAGCCGGACCAAGCCGGCCAAGCTCCTGGTCGTCTTCGTCTCCGACACCGGAGCCAAGCTCAAGGTCAACGACCCGAACTCCTAGCCCGGGGCACGCAGCGGGCGGCAACACTCTCCACGAGCCCCACCCACGCCAGAGCACGCCCCACCCACCACCAGGACGCGCCCGAAGAGCGCGGCGCGGACCACACGAAGGAAGCGAAGGAACCATGGCCGACCCTCAGCGCGTCAACATCGGCGAGCAGCACCCGGCCGCCTACAAGACCCTCATCGCCCTGTCGTCGGAGGTGGACAAGGCCGCCGCCGCAGCGGGCCTCGACCCGCTGCTGGTCGAACTGCTGAGGATCCGCACCTCCCAGATCAACGGCTGCGCGTTCTGCCTGCGTATGCACACCCGCGACGCTCTCAAGAAGGGCGAGAACCCCGACCGGATCGCCGTGCTGCCCGGATGGGAAGAGACCGGCTACTTCTCCGACACCGACCGCGCCGCCCTCCGCCTGACCGAGGCGATCACACGCGTGCCGGACGGACACGTCAGCGACGAGGACTTCAACGCCGCCGCGGCCGTACTTACGGAAGACCAGGTCTCGGCAGTCGCCTGGCTGGCAACCGTGATGAACGCCTTCAACCGCGTCGCGATCACCAGCCGGTACCCCGTCGGCAGCTGATCTCGACGGCGCCACCGGCGCTGACAGAAGCCGCCGAAGCCTCCGCCGTCACGAAGGTGATGGTGGAATCAGCCGGGCAGCTTGTACGCGCTGCCCGGCTCACCCAAGCACGAAGGCGTCCGACGGCGTACGCGCACGGGGGAACGCCGGGGGAGCAGTCGAGCCGCTTGTCCATGCCAGGGGCGGAAGCGCCGTACGCGTAGAACCAGAGCAGGGCGGTCGGGCCGCGCCGGTCGCGTCTCGAAGACGGTCGTGAGGTGGCCGAGACGGTCCAGAGCCCAGGCCCCGAGGGGGAGCGGTCCTCGATGGTCTCCAGGATGCCGAGGAGATGGGGCACGGCCTTGACGACGGTGTCCCACGGGGTGTGCGGCACCTTGAGCCAGTCGGCGCAGGTGTCGCCGATGAGGTAGCGGATCAGAGCGGAGACGATCGGGTCGAAGAAGGTGCCGGGCACGATCTCCTCGTAGAGGTCGATGAGCTGCCGGGTCAGATGCGCGCCCTCTTCGGAGGGCCCCATGTGCCGGATCATGTACCGATCGAGGAACTGGCGGGCCGCGTCGAGCGTCTTGGGAACGGCCCGCTGGTCGACGCCGAGCATGGCACCGACCACCCGCCAGGCGTAGTAGTAGGCTTCCGCGCCTTCCTGCGACATGTGGATGTTGAGGCGGTGGAGGCTGTCCAGCACGAGCAGGGAGAAGAGCATCTGGCCGCCGATCATGTCCTCCTGGCAGATCGGCACTCCCAGCGCGGCGGTGTCCCAGCGGTTCTCGCGCCTGAGGTGGTGGCGGATGGAGGCGTGCAGGAGGCGTACCTTCTGGGCGGCGGGGATGAAGCGGCTGCCGGCTTCGAATGCGTCGGGCTGCATCAGGTAGACGGTGAACTGGCCCGTCTCTGCCATGCGTTTGGAGGGGTACTTGAGCCCGTGGGTGGCCGACAGCAGTTGCGCCACCTGCGGTACGACGTAGCAGGCGGGCATGGAGGCGAAGGACAGCGCGGTGGAGATGTGCAGGTTGTTGTCGATGAAGAACAGCCGGGCCTTCTCCATTTCCGACCAGTCCACCCAGGAGGGCGGGGTGCGGGTGGCCTCGAGGTACTCGCGTGCCACGTCCGGCAGACCTTCTGGAAGGGGAGCGCCAGCGGTGGAGACGTAGCGCATGAGGGTGTTGAACGTGCCCACCTGGCCGCGTTCGAACAGTGCGGCGACGGTGGCGTCGGCGAGTTCGTCACCGGCCTGCCGCAGGGCGTCCATCGATGCATCGGTGCAGGTCATGGCGGGGCTCCTGGTCTTCCACGGGATCGTTGCTGAGCGGCGGGAGGGGCAGCGGCCGGGGTGCGAGGGGTCAACAGAGGCGGTTGGCCGCTGACTGCGCCAGCGCGGTCAGGGCAGCGTCGGCGTGCGGACGCGCTACACCCTCCGCCCAGAGGGCACACTCCGCCATCCAGCAGAGGCCCAACTGCCCGTCCGCGGCCTGCTGGCACTGTCCAACCATCAAGACGGCCAAGCCTGAAGCCCCAACCTGCCGGGCACCCTTTCAGGTGTATTTGAGGGAGGATTCCCCACCCGAACCACGGAGGAAATCTGTCACGGCTGAGGTAGACATTGGTCATTCGCAGGACTACCGTTTCTCCTGTACCCAGGAAGTCGAAGTGGGCACGGCAGACAGGAACTGCCGTGCATGCAGGTCGAGCAGGACGCGACCCGAAGGGGCCGCGAGTAGTACCCGCGTTATCCAGCAGTACAACCGAGTAACCGAAGGTAAGGAGCAGAACGCCATCAGGATCGCCCGGGCGAGGAAGCAGTCCGCCCGGGTACCGCACGGCCCCGGATTGGAAGGTGGTCCCCGGTCACGCATCCGCGATCCCCGCAGTCCAGCCCTCCCAGGCGGAACCTGCGGACAAAGAAGGCCGACGCAGTCGGCCGGTAGATGGTGTTGAAAGCTCGGGGCCCGGGTGCCAGTACGGCACCCGGGCCCCCCGACGCATCCCCGAAAGAAGAGGTCTATGCCCCCTCGTAGTACCCGGCCCGCCGACATCCTCGACGACGACGACTACCCCGCCTACACCATGGGCCGGGCCGCCGAGATGCTCGGCACCACGCCCGCCTTCCTCCGCGCCCTCGGCGAACACGGCCTGATCACTCCCTTGCGCTCCGAAGGCGGCCACCGCCGCTACTCCCGCTACCAGCTGCGCATCGCCGCCCGTGCCCGCGAACTCGTCGACCAGGGCACCGCCATAGAGGCCGCCTGCCGCATCGTCATCCTCGAAGACCAGCTCGAAGAAGCTCAGCGCATCAACGAGCAACTGCGCGCCCAAGGCGGCCAGCCGCAGTCGAAGCCATGAGCCTGACAAGGACGCCGGGTGCGGCCGCCGAAGCCGACCGACCAGCGGACCAGGCACCCCTCACAGGTCCGCGCCGCCGCCTCGCGCTGGGCCGCAACCAGTACGCGCACAGCACTACACAAGGACCCCGACACACCTGCCGGGGTCCTTGGCCATTCAAGTGCAGCTGCCTGATTGCCCCCCTCGGCGGCGCCGACGACGAGGTGACCGACGCGGTCGCCGAGCAGACCGGCGCAGGCCCGGACCGCGGGATGTCGGTAAATACGCTGTGGCCCCCGGTGCAGCCGAAGACCAGAGGATGAACCTTCCTCACCCATCACACCCGCGTGCTGCTGGTCATCGCACGCGCTCCTGATCTGCGCCTCCGCGACATCACCGCGGCCTGCCACACCAATTCATACCGCCGCCACCGACCCAGCCGTAGATCACGTCGATCTCCACACCGGCGTCCAAGGCCAGGACCTCGGGCGCCACACCGGCACTCCAGGCTGCGAGCACCGCGCGCCGTAGTTCCTCCGCGCGTGTGGCCAGCCCCACCTCGGCGGCCTCCGCGGAAGCCGCCGTCAAGGCACCGGCGTCCTCGGTCAGTCGTTGCGCCGCCCGGCGTACAGCGAGGCGTTCCTCTTCCCACCGCTGCTCGTTCACCCTCAGCCTCCCAGGGGACGCAGCTGTTGATCAGTCTTGCGTGGTCGGCCTGCAGCACCATCCGCAGCCCCCACTCGGCCGTCACGGGCAGCGGATACAGGGCAGCGTCATCGTCATATGCACCTCCACCTGAAGGGCACCCGCAGGCGGACCGGAGACAGGCATGACGGCTGCCGGCGCACCGTGTCGAGGCGGGTCGTCAGAGGGCGGTACGGTTGCCGCCGGGCGCCCCGGGTGCAACGGGATGGGAGCTGGGACTGCTGCTGCAGGAGCTCATGCCCGTTCACCTCCTCGGGCCCGCGGCGGGTCAGGTCAGGCGACGACGCATCGCGCCTGAGCCAGTTTACGCCGATCCCGAGGCATCTCACCCTGGTGCCGGGCCCCCAAGGCCGGGGTGGTGAGCGACTGGCCTCAAGAAGAAGAGCCGCGCCCTTCGCTGATTCCTAGAGGCGGAGAGGGGATCAACCAGTGCGGGGTTGACGGTTTTTGTACTGCGAGGAGCGGGTGGAGGGGGGAGCGTGAGAGGGCATCGCCCGTGGACCTCCCAAGACCGGCGTTTGCGGTGAATGCGCCCGGGCAGGCGCGACTCAGTGCTTCGGACAGCAGGCACGTCCGTGGGAGCGGTGCATCACGCCACGGTGTGCTCTGTCGCACCCGCCTCCCCTCCCACGGTGACCGCCCCACCCAAGGCACCCAGTACAGCACCAGCAGGGAGTTGCAACGCACCATGCAGACCCGAGCAAGCGTGAACCACCCCCACGACGACGCCCCCGACACCACGGAGGCCTTCCGCAGGCTCGCCTCGCTCCCCCCGGGCCCTGAGCGTGACGCGCTTCGCGACGAGATCGTCGAGGCCTGGCTGCCCATGGCCGAACGGCTCGCGGGACGCTTCCGCAACCGCGGAGAGAACATGGACGACCTGCGTCAGATCGCCTTCCTCGGCCTGGTCAAGGCCGTGGACCGCTACGACCCCGAGCGCGGGCACGCCTTCGAGAGCTATGCCGTCCCCACCATCACCGGGGAGATCAAGCGGCACTTCCGCGACCACATGTGGACCCTGCACGTACCGCGCCGCGTCCAGGACCTGCGCAACCGCGTCCGCTTCGCCGTCCAGGACCTCTCCCAGACGATCTCCGGGCGCAGGCCCACCGTCGCCGAGATCGCCGAGCACGCGAACATGAGCGAGGAGGACGTCCTGGCCGGCCTCGAGGCCCTGGAGAGCTTCACCGCGCTCTCCCTGGACGCCGAACTGCCCGGCAGCGAGGACGGCTACTCGCTCGGCGACTCGCTCGGCTCGCTCGACCCCGCGCTCGACACCGTGGTGGACCGCGAGGCCGTCAAGCCCCGCATCCAGGCCCTCCCGGAACGCGAACGCGCCATCCTGTACATGCGCTTCTTCCAGGACATGACCCAAAGCAGCATCGCCGAGCACCTCGGCATCTCCCAGATGCACGTCTCCCGCCTGATCAGCCGCTGCTGCTCCAAGCTGCGCGAGCAGGTGATGCGCGAGGCCGCCTCACCGGCAGCGCACCGCTGACTCCTGGCCGCCGGACGCGGTCCCGGTACAGATGTCGGTGAGGTCGCTGAGGCCGTCCGGACCGCGGGACAGACGGCCGAGCACGCCCCGATGGCCGCGCCGCACCACAGCGGCGTACTCCGGGCCGACCAGGCCGCGCCGGATCGCCTGGGCGATGATGTACACGTACATCGACGCGGCGGACGTCTCGGTCCAGTCGCCGCTCACCGTGCCCTTGTCGACGACCTGGAACCAGCGGCCGGTGGCCGGGGCCTGGTGCCGGGCGAGGGCGGCGATCAGGCGGCGCAGGACCGACTCCAGGCGCGGGCGGTCTTGGTGGTCCTCGGGCAGGTACTCCAGTGCGACGGTCAGTGCCATGCCGTACCAGCCCATGGCCCGGCACCAGCGCTCGGGGGAGTGGTGGGTGACGGAATCGGCCCAGCGCTGGGCGCCGGACTCGTCGTACGCGTGCAGCAGGCCGGAGTCCTCCTGCAGGTGGGTGGCGTAGAGCGAGAGCTGCCGGGCGGTCTCGTCGTCGGCGTAGCCGGCTTCGCCGTACAGGTGGCCGTAGGGGATGAAGAACGGCAGCACCATGAAGGTGCCGTCGCCCCAGGGCTGGTGGGTACGCGAGGTGGCGTGCCAGAAGGCGCCGTCGGATGTGCGCGGGTACGTGGTGAGTCGGTTCCTGATCGCCTCGGCCGCCGAGCGGTAGCGCGGATCCCCGGTCTCCTGGTGCAGGATCAGCAGTACGTTGCCGGACTGCATGCTGTCCAGACTGTTGAAGCTGTAGTGGATCGTGCCGTCGGCGTCCGCGAAGCGGTCGGCCCATGCCTTGACGTACGCCAGGTAGCGGGGTTCCCGAGCCGCCGGTACACGATGTACTGGCCGAACAGGTACAGGCCTTGGGTATAGCCCCAGTCGCCGAGCGTGGCGGGGGAGAACCAGCTCATCGTGGACTCGACGACCGCCTTGGACCACTCGTCCGTGGATGTCTGCCAGTTGCCCAGTGCCAGCCAGTCGAGCGCCGGTCCGCCCGCCGGGCCGGTCGTGGTGGCCCCGACCGTATTGCTCCCGGCGCGCAGCGCCGGTGCCGCTTGAAAGGAGAGGAAGACTGGCTGCGGCGCCAATTATGGTTCTTCTTGAGGGATTTACACCGGGTTCGCGAGCCATGAACAGCTCCCTCTGTTGAAGCTTGCCGACCAGGACAACGGCTGACTGTTCAGCCATAGATCCGATCTTTTGGGTGTGGGCATGCCAAGAGAGAGGTGATTCGTCCGCCGTCGGCGGCGCGGCGCTCACGCGTTCGGCGCTCCTGTACGCAGGCCGTCCATGACCAGGTCGAAGAGCCGGGTGGCGCGTGATTGCCAGTCGTCGTGCGGGTCGAGCTGCCACAGACCTGTGATGGCGAGGAGGAAGTCGTCCGCGGTGACTCCGGGCCGGATGGTGCCGGCTTCCTCGTTGGCGCGGAGCAGGCGTTCCGCCGCGGCGGCCACTGGCGTGGGGGACGGCTTCGTCGGGCCGCCCGGTGTGCCGGTCACCTGCCGGATCGCGTCGGCCAGTCCGGCCTTGGCCATGGCGAACTCGGAGAGCCGGTCCATCCAGGCGCGCAAGGCCTCATCGGGTGCCCGGGTCCCGAGAAGGTGGTCCGCGCAGTCCGCGACCTGCTGCATTTCGTGGCGGTAGATTTCGAGGACGAGCGACTCGCGATTGGGGAAGTTGCGGTAGAAAGTGCCCTGTCCGACGCCGGCCTTCTTGGCGATCGCGCTCAGCGGGGTGTCCGCGCAGTGCGACAGTTCGACAAGAGCAACTTGCAGGATGCGTTCGCGGTTGCGTTGCGCGTCCGAGCGCCGGGGTGAGTCCTTCTGCTGCGGCACTCGTCCTCCTCGATGGTTCGCGACCGAACCTCGCCCTTGCTAAGCGGACAGCTGTCCGTTAGGTTTCCTGTAGTGGACAGCTGTCCGCTTACGTTCACCATAGCTGTGGACGCGACACCGCGGCAGTCGCCAACTGCCACTGTTCCGTCCGAGAAGCCGCACGCTCGCTTCGCCCTCATGGTGCACGCCCGCACGATGCACTTTCCGCGCGCCCGGCGCTCCGGCTGCCGACCCTCTCCCATCTGTCCTGGCAAACGCGAAAGAAGCACCCCATGGCCTTATCGACGTCCAGTGTCATCACCTTGAAGATCAACGGGGAGAAGTACACACTGCCCGTCGACCACCGCACCACCCTGCTCGACGCGCTGCGCGAGCGTCTCGATCTCACCGGCACCAAGAAGGGCTGTGACCAGGGGCAATGTGGCGCCTGCACCGTTCTGCTCGACGGGCGCCGGGCCGTCGCCTGCCTGCAACTGGCCGTCGCGGCCGAGGGCCGCGAGATCACCACCATCGAAGGCGTGGCCGACGGTGAGCGGTTGCACCCCGTTCAGCAGGCGTTCCTGGATCTGGACGGTTTCCAGTGCGGCTACTGCACTCCCGGACAGATCTGTTCGGCGATCGGGGTGATCGAGGAACACGCGGCGGGCTGGCCCAGTGCCGTCACCGAAGACGTCCGTCCCGAAGCGGGGGCACCGGCCCTGACCCCCGACGAGATCCGGGAGCGGATGAGCGGCAACCTGTGCCGCTGCGGCGCGTACGTCTCGATCGTCGAGGCGGTGGCCCGCGCGGCGGAATCCCGGACGGGCGAGGGACGCGTGAACCCCGCAGCGGGTGCGAAGGAGGCCGTGGCATGAGGGAGTTCGGCTATCAGCGGGCGTCCGACGTCGCCGGCGCCGTCGCACTGCTCGGCGCCGATCCGGACGCACGCTTCCTCGCCGGCGGCACCAACCTCGTCGACCTCATGAAGACCGGTGCCGAGCGACCCGCCCGGCTCATCGACATCCGTGAACTCCCGCTCGACGAGATCGAGACGACGCCCGAGGGCGGTCTGCGCGTCGGCGCGACCGTCACCAACGGGGACCTGGCCGCCCACCCCGAGATCCGGCGCCGCTACCCGGCGCTCGCGCAGGCGGTGCTGGCAGGCGCCTCCGGGCAACTGCGCAACATGGCCACGGTCGGTGGGAATCTGCTGCAGCGCACCCGCTGCGGCTACTTCACCGACGTCACCAAACCCTGCAACAAGCGTGTACCCGGCAGCGGTTGCCCCGCCATCGAAGGCGAGCATCGCAACCACGCGATCCTGGGCGCCTCCGACCACTGCGTGGCGGTACACCCCTCGGACATGGCCGTGGCCCTGACCGCATTCGACGCCGTCGTGACGTACGAAACGGCCGACGGACCTGGGGGTACCCCCTCTGAGGGAGAGTTGCCGCTCGCCGAGTTCTACCTGCCTGTCGGCGGCACCCCGCACCTGGAGACGGCCCTGCCCCCGGGCGCGCTGATCACCGGCGTCACCCTGCCGCCCTCCCCGGTCGCCGCGCGCTCGCGTTACCGGAAGGTGCGCGAACGGGCTTCGTACGCCTTTGCGATCGGATCGATCGCCGCCGCGCTGGACGTGCGGGACGGCGTCGTGCACGACGTGCGCCTCGCCTTCGGGGCCGTCGCGTCGCGGCCCTGGCGGGCCCGGACGGCCGAGCGGGTACTGACCGGGGCACCGGCCGGTCCCGAGACGTTCGCCGCCGCCGCGGACGCCGAACTGGCGGCGGCCAAGCCGCTGCCTCACAACGGATACAAGGTCACCTTGATGCGCAACCTCGTCGTGGCCGTCCTGTCCGGACTCGCCGAGGAGACCGCCCGATGACCACCGCGACGTCCCGCACTACGGCGGCGAAGGGCTCCGTCGGCACCGCGCACACCCGTGTGGAGGGTCGCGAGAAGGTCACCGGCGCGGCCCGCTACGCCGGAGAGATCCCCTTCGCGGGCCTCGCCCACGGCTGGCTCGTGCTGTCCACCGTCGCCCGCGGCCGCATCCGGTCGATCGAGACCGAGCCCGTTCTCGCGATGCCGGGCGTTCTCACCGTGCTGCACCATCACAACGCCCCGCGCCTCAACACCGACTACGTAGGCCTGCTGGGAGCCCCGGACCCGACCGTGGCCGTCTTCCAGCACGACCGGGTACCGTACCTCGGCTGGCCGGTCGCGCTGGTCGTCGCCGAGACCTCCGAGCAGGCGAGGGAGGCCGCCGAGGCGCTCGTGGTGCACTACGAGCAGGAGCCGCACGACATCGCGTTCTCCGCGGACCGCCCGGACGCCTACGCGGTGGACGGCCATATGCCGGGAGTGGCGGAAAGGGGTGACCTGGAAGCCGAACTCGCCGCGTCCGCCGTCGTCGTGGACGAGGAATACACCACGCCCGAAGAGCACCACGGCATGATGGAGCCGCACGCGGCGGCGGCCCGCTGGGACGGTGGCCGGCTCGAGGTCGTCGACTCCAACCAGGGCACCACCTGGGTCGCGTCCGAGTTGGCGAACCTGTTCTCGCTCGACCCGAAGTCGGTGCGAGTACGGTCGGAACACGTCGGCGGCGGTTTCGGCAGCAAGGGCGTCCGCGCACACCAGGTGGCCGCCGTGATGGCCGCGACCGTCCTCCAGCGTCCGGTCCGGGTCGTCATGACACGCCGGCAGATGTTCTCCCTCACCGGCTACCGGAGCCCCACGACACAGCGGATCAGGCTCGGCGCCGACGCCGACGGGCGGCTGCGCGCGCTGGAGCACCGTTCCCTGAGCCTCACCTCGACCGTGCACGAGTTCGTCGAGCCGTGTGCCGGCGTGGCCAGGGTGATGTACGACGCCGACGCCCACCACACGGCCAACCGGGTCGTGCGGCTCGACCTGCCGACGCCGACGTTCATGCGCGCGCCGGGTGAGGCACCGGGGTCGTTCGCCGTGGAGTCGGCGCTCGACGAACTCGCCGAGAAGTGCGGGATCGACCCCATCACGCTGCGGATGCGCAACGAGCCCGAGCGGGGTCCCGTCTCCGGGCTGCCGTTCAGCAGCCGCAATCTGCTCGCCTGTTTCCGGGAGGGCGCCCGCAGGTTCGGCTGGGCGGACCGGGACCCGCGCCCCGGCCTGCGCCGCGACGGGCGCTGGCTGCTCGGGACCGGCACGGCGGCGGCGTCCTTCCCCGCCGGAGCCTTGCCGTCCACGGCGGCCGTGACGGCCGAGGCCGACGGAACCTTCACCGTACGGATCAACGCGGCGGACATCGGAACGGGCGCCAGGACCGCGCTCACCCTGGTCGCCGCCGACGCGCTGGGGACGGAACCGGACCGCGTCCACGTATACATAGGGGACAGCGATTTCGGGCCTGCTGGGATCGCCGGCGGTTCGATGGGCACCCGTTCCTGGTCCTGGGCCGTCACGGCCGCGGCCGGGGAACTGCGGGAGCGGCTCGTGCCGGGCGCCGACATCCCCCCGGAGGGCATCACCGTACGGTCGGACACCACCGAGGCCCTCGCGGCCCTCGCACAGAAGGAACGCCACTCCTTCGGAGCGCAGTTCGCCGAGGTCGCCGTGGACCCCGCCACCGGCGAGGTGCGCGTGCGCCGCATGCTCGGAATCTTCGCGGCGGGCCGGATCATCAACCCGCTGACGGCCCGTAGCCAGCTCCTCGGAGGAATGGTCTGGGGCATCTCCATGGCCCTGCACGAGGAGGCGGTCCGGGACCGGGCCTCGGGTGGCCACTACGCCGCCGACCTCGCGGGCTACCACGTCGCCGTCAACGCCGACGTGCCGCACATCGAGGCGGACTGGATCGACGACCCGGACCCCGACGACCCGGTCGGGATCAAGGGCATCGGCGAGGTCGGCATTGTGGGTGCCGCGGCGGCGGTCGCCAACGCGGTCTGGCACGCGACGGGGACCCGCCACCGGAACCTGCCCATCCGGCCTGACCGCGTCCTCATGGCGGGCCGGAATGCTTGACATCGCCTCCGAGCTGAACGGCTGGATGGAGGAGGGACGGGACTTCGCCGTCGCCACCGTCGTGGCCGTCGGCGGCAGCGCTCCCCGGGGTCCCGGCGCCGCCCTGGCGGTCGACAGCGCCGGCACGGTCATCGGCTCGGTCTCCGGCGGCTGCGTGGAAGGAGCGGTGTACGACCTGTGCGTCCAGGCGCTCGAGGACGGCGAAACCGTCCTCGAGCGGTTCGGCTACAGCGACGAGGACGCCTTCGCCGTCGGGCTGACCTGCGGCGGGGTCATCGACGTGATGATCACGCCGGTCCGCGCGGACGGGCCCGCCGCGGCGGTGTTCCGGCAGGCGTTGTCGGCCGCCGTCCGGGGCGAGCCGGTCGCCGTCGCCCGGGTCGCCCGGGGCCCGGCCGGCCTCGTCGGCGCGGCCCTGCTCGTACGCCCGGACGGAACGCACGAAGGCGGGCTCGGTGGTCACCCGGAGCTGGACCGGACGGCGGCGGCCGAGGCCCGGGCCATGCTGGACACCGGGCGCACCGGCACGGTCGGTCTCTCCGAGGACGGTTCGCGCTGCCCCGGCGGTCTCACGCTGCTCGTCGAGGCGAACGTACCGCCGCCCCGCATGATCGTCTTCGGCGCGATCGACTTCGCCGCGGCGCTCGTGCGCGCGGGCAAGTTCCTCGGCTACCACGTGACCGTGTGCGACGCCCGTCCCGTCTTCGCCACCCGGGCCCGCTTCCCCGAGGCCGACGACATCGTCGTCGACTGGCCGGACCGCTACCTGCGGCGCACGGCGACGGACGGACGCACGGCCCTGTGCGTGCTCACCCACGACGCCAAGTTCGACGTCCCCCTGCTGGAGTCGGCCCTGCGGATGCCGGTCGCGTTCGTCGGCGCGATGGGCTCACGCCGCACCCATGAGGACCGCACCCGGCGGCTGCGTGAAGCCGGCCTGAGCGATCACGAACTGGCCCGGCTGAGGTCGCCGATCGGCCTGGACCTCGGCGCCCGTACGCCCGAGGAGACCGCGCTGTCCATCGCGGCGGAGATCGTCGCGACCCGGCGCGGAGGGACGGGCGTCCCCCTGACTGATTCCAAGACGACGATCCACCACGACGAACCACGTGTCGCGTAAGGGGAGGCGGGCCCACGGCATGGGCTCGCCCTCCTCCGTCATCGCATCCCGGGCTTCCGGCCAAGGGGCTCGGCAGCCGGCCGGTGCGGCTTCGGCCGAAGCCCGGCCTGCGCCCGGCCGTCAGGGATCTGTCCGGCGCGGATGCGCGGAAGCTCCGCGATGGCCATCGGGTAGTGGCGCCGGATCAGTGAGACAGGTAGACCAGATCCCTTCGACCGGGTCGAGCTGCGGTGCGTAGGCCGGGAGGCAGTGGACGGTGATCCGGTCCTGGGCCGCGATGAACTCGCGCAAGCGGGGGTCACGGTGGACGTTGAGATTTTCCCAGACCAGGACGGCTGGCCTGCCCGGTTGCCGGTGGGCCGCGATGAGCATGCCACGGTGATCGGTCCAGGCGAAGCTGCGGCACCCGCCGGTCTTGTGGTCCGGCCCCTCCCTCGCCGCAGACCCGAAGGGAACCCCGGGTACGCCGCCGAACTCCAGGGCCGCATCGCCTTCGCCTGGCGGGCGATGGACGCCTTCTACGAGAAGGAGGAACGCATCCTGGGACACGCAGCGGATCCGTACCACCGCATCGACATCCGCAACACCTCCCGCACCCTGGAAGTCCGCCTCGGCGACATCGTGATCGTCCGATCCGGGCATCCCTTGGTGCTCTACGAGTCCGGATTCGCCCCGCGGTGGTACGTCCCGCGCGCCGACATCGACGAGAGCCGACTGCGCCCCGTCGAAGGCCAGACCTTCTGCCCCTACAAGGGCCTGTGCGACTACTACGACATCGGTGACGCGCGTCGTGCCGCCTGGTCGTACCGCAACGCCTACCGGGAGGTCGACCGGAACAGCGACCTGGTGTCCTTCGAACCGGACAGGGTGGAGGTCTTTCTCGACGGCGAGCGCCTGCATCTCTAGCCCGGGCAGAACGCCGTTCCCCACGGCATCGACCGCGTCCTGGACATCGACGAGATCAAGGCCCACTGACCCGACGAGCGCCTGTCCTCCATGGCCCCGGTATTCGGAACCATGGGCAGAGCGGCGGTGTCCCGGTCCCGCTCGGTCGATCCGCAGAATCGGTACCCCGCACATGGACGGGGTGTCGCGGCGACACGGCGGGGCTGGTGAGATCAGGGCTCGAGGTCGACCCTTTGCGGTACCCAGACCGAGCGCTGCGCGCTCTCGCACACTGTGAGCCGGGCCCAGGCCGAGGGCCTGCAGTTGTACGGCGAGGGCGGGCTGCTCCAGCAGCTGAACTCGGAATCGGCTTCGCCGTAAGTCCCGACACCGGACGGGACCTCGTCATGGTGGTCTCCGTCGACGGGCATGGGCTCTTCGACGCGGTCACGGGGGAAAGAATCGCCCGGGACCGCGACCCCGATGACAGCACTCCGGATTCGACGCCCGATCTGTCCTGCCCCGGGCTCGGGCCGGTCACCGGGACCCGAGTGCGCATAGCCGGGCTCTTTGGAGGTGGGCTGCACACCACCACTGCCGACGGCTGGACCCTGGAAGTCGTCAGCTCCGAGTGGCCGCACCACCGTGTTCTGCTCTCCAGGGGCAGCGGCATGCCCCACAGCGGGCCGCACGGTGAACGCTGGTGGCACATCTTCGACTCCGACTACTCGGAACTGCGGGCGGCAGGCTTTTCACCGTCAGGGCGGACGCTCGCAGTCGCTACCAGTAGCGACCTCACGCTCTGGTCGCGCCCAGCGCCGGGGGCGGAGCCCGCCGGCGAGGTCGGCGCGTGATGCGCGACGTGCTCGGCGCGATGCTCGCCGAGCAGACGGCGCCCTGCCGACCGGTACACGAGGCTCTGCTCACCGAAGACCCGGTCGTCTGAGACGACCTCGTTCCCGCGGACCAGATGGCACGCACGTATGCGACCCGGGGCTGCGGCTCACGGACAAGCGCGTCCAGCCGGCGTTGCCCCTCGGGAGCCGTTCTGATCGGTCGGTATGGCGCTGAGTTGGGTCGATGCGGCTGAAGATGACCTGGACGAGGTCGCGGCTGTATGCGGGGGTGGCTGGGCCGGTCAGGGCTTCCTGCAGCAGGTGGGTTGTCCCGGCCCATTGGCGGAAGTCTCCGTGACAGACGAGATCGTCGATCCAAAGGACGTCGTCGGACGGAACGTCGCCCCCGTAAGAATGGGCACATCACAGCACCCTGCATCGCATGTCCGCGAAGGAGCAGCTTCATGACCCGCTACTGCCTCGTGCCCGACCGGCGTGAGCTGATGGCCACATGGGGAACGGGCGAAGGCGACCTCGCCATCCTCATCGCGGCATTGCCCGTCGATGCCGACACCTCCGCGCTCCTGGGCTTGGCTCGCGCCCTTACCCAGCTCTCCGACGCGGCATGGCGCACCTACACACACCCCGCCAGCGCGGCCGACTCCTTGGAGCCGAACACCGAGGGCTGGCGCCGCGAACGAGAACGTAAGCATTTCCGCCAGGTCGTCGACGCGATCACTCAGCCGCACCTCCCCCACGGGGGAACGTTGGTCGTCTCGTACAGCCCCCTCCTGGAGTCCGCCCACCGTGTCGGACGCGCCCTGCGCGGGCTGGACGATCCTCAGCTCATGAAGGCCATCGTCGCTGAAGCCACCACTGAGCTCGCTGCCGTGGAGAATGCAGAACTCGGCAACCTCAGTGGCCGCGCCCAGCAGGCCGTCCTGCTCAGCCGCGAGGACGCTTCCCCCGTCCAGGTAGCGGCCGCTGACGACCTTCTGCGGCAGGATCCCTTCGGCCCCGTCGAGCTTTTCTCCCGCATCGATCCGACCGCAGCCGCCGTCGCGGCGGCCCACTGGCTTGCCGCGGCAGCGGAGGTCGCCGCAGAACCCTCCGGTCAGGACCCCACCCAGGTGGTCCTCGAGGCCGACGACATCGAGGCCCTCCCCCACGAGACCCCCACACTCGTCCTCGGCCTCATGGATGACGGCGCCAGCGCCCACGATGCCGTTACGAGTCTCGTCCGCCACGCCATGCAGATCACCGACGGCTTGCTTCCCGACCCTGCCGCCCTACGCGAGCAACTCGACGATCTGGAGGAAACGGTCGCCGAGTACATCGATGAGGAGGAGACCGACCTCGCCGACCTCGCCTTGCGCCTCACTCCTCTGGACCCCAAACGCCCTGCCCGCGATCTCCTCGAAGATCTCGTTGCGGGCATTTACGGTTGCTGGCTCCTGTACAGCGAGTACACCGATCTCGATGTCGAGTCGGGCACCGACGGCTCCGGGGAAAGGGACGACGAACAGACCGAGGAGCACTACAAGCGCAGTCGCGCACGCTTCGCCGAGCTCGTCCGGCAAGCAGCGCGGGACCGCGCCCCGCTCATCTGAACCGCCCGGCAGCAGCGGCCGCAGTCAGATTCCAGAGATGGTCGTGGCCTGCGGACGGCCATCACACGGGAGGGAACCCCCGACAGCGGACCAGCCCCATGAGCGCGGCGGGCGGCGTAGCGGGCTGGATGCGCCAGCGAGACGCGGATCGGCTCTCGCGCAGCCGCCCGGGGCGGTCCGGTGACGGTCGAACCGGCCCAGACCTGGCCAGGGCCGCGTCCTCGCGCGGGAACGGATCCGGGCTGTGCAGCGGCTCCCGCGGAACACACGGAGTGGGCATAACGATAGGTACCCTTGGGGAGGGCCGGGACGCCCCGCCCACCGCTCAAGCGGGCAGTTACGGCCCGGACGGACGCACCCTGGCAACCGGAAGCAGAGACCACACAGCACGTCTCTGGGACATGGTCGAGGGAACAGTCGCGGCCATGAGCGGACATACCGACCTTGTCTCGTCAGCGGCGTCGATCGGGAGGGCCGCACCCTGGCCACCGGAAGCTACGACCAGACAGTGAAGCTGTGGGATGCGAAGACGAGGGGAACCCGAGCGACTCTTCCGGTCCGCTCCTCGGTGAACGCGCTGGCGTTCAGCCCGGACGGACGCGCCCTGGCCACCGTCGGCAGCCAGGACTCCGCGGTGCGGTTGTGGGACGTGAGCAGCGGACACATCCAGACCACCCTGATCGGCCACACCAACGGGGTCACAGCGGTGGCCTTCAGCCGGGACGGGCGCACGCTGGCCACGGGGAGCGATGACCGGACAGTGCGACTGTGGGACGTCGCCACCCGTCGGGTCCGGGCCACCCTCAACCAGGGCGACCCCGCCACTACCGTGGCGTTCAGCCCCGACGGCCGCAGGCTGGCCACGGGAGGCTTCCACGGCACGCTGCAGATCTGGGATCTCGAGCTACCGGACGTGCCCCAGGCGATCACTCGCATCTGCCAGGCTGTCCACCGGGATCTGACCAAGCAGGAACATACTGCTTACCTTCCTGACCGGTCCAACAGCTCTGGATGCCCAGGGTGAAGTGCGCACTATGCACGGGAGACACGCTAGCTGGGGAGCCGAACGCCGTGTGAATCAGGCACGCGTGTCGTCGATCTTGGAACACCCTTGAGGGGTCACTCGGTAGTGCTCCCCGTCGCCGTAGTCCATCCGCGAGCTGGCGTTCACATGCACATAGTCGTGCTCCAGGTGGTAGAAGAATCCGCCCATCATGCCGATCACCTGAAAGAAGATCTTCATGCGCGGCCCCTCAGTGAGGGGGGACAGCGGCGGCAGCAGGTGCTCGATCTCCTCGAAGCAGCGGCCGGTCGTCTCCCGCAGCAGCGAGTGGAACTGGTGCTCCAGCGCGTCCGAAGGGGCGGGAAGCTGCCGTACCGCGACCGGTTCCAGCAGCTCCAGCAGATGCTTGTGCCCTCGCTCCCGCGCGACGTCGACGGCGCGCCGTCCGTCCCGCGTGCGTTGCGTCCGCCAGGCGCCGTGCGCGATCAGTCGAGAGACGACGGAGAAGTCCGCGCCGTGCCAGGCCGCCTGATGCAGCGCGGTGAAGCCGCTGCGGTTTCCGGGCCGGGGGAGGTTGACCCACCCCGGATTCTTGCCCAGCGCATGGAAGAGACCGTTCCAGTCGGCGTCCCGGGCCATGTCCGCCAACTGGTCCCGCTCGTCCAGGTACCAGCCGTTGAAGCGCTCGCGGTCGGTGATGCCGTCCCAATTCATGGTGATCACGTCTGCACGCTAACCCTCCACCTGCTGCGCCGCCAGCGTCTACCCCGCCAGCCACGACACCGCCGACCACCTCCTGCTGCGCCACTGCAACGAGCAGATCGCCGAATGCGAGCGCCGGATCACCGAAGAAGCCGTTGGTGCTCGTCCAGTGCGTTGACCTGCGAAGTTTTCGGACTTCAGGATTCACGAACTCGGCGCCTGACCGCAGGGGCGGCGGCAGCGGTTCCGCATCCCGTCGGCTACCCCAATAGCCATCCGCCCGGCCATGAGCGACTTCTACGAGTTCTAGCCGGCCCTCGACCTGCCCGGCTCCCTCCTGGCCGCCGACCTCGCGCTGCTGCGCCGGCACCTCCGGGAGCACAGCGGGGAGTCCGCCGACCCGGATGCCTGCCCCCTGCCGAACGCGAGGAGAAGAACAGCGTGGCCATCGCCTCGAACGAGTCGTTCGGAGGCTGGACGAAGACTTTCACCGACCCGCGGCTCTGCGCGGCCATCGTCGACCTTCTCACCTTCAACGGCACGATCATCGAGACCGGCACCGAGTCCTACCGCCTTGCCCAGACCAAGGCCAAGCAGCAACGCTCAGACAAATGATCCGCCGTCATCTCCGTCGCATCCTCAACTGCCGATCTGGGACGCTGCGGCAGCACGCAGAGCTGTCGAAGCCGATCCCACGATCGCGTCGCCGTGGCCGAAGCAGGCCACCTCCGCATCCAGTCGGCTCAAGGCCCGCAAGGATTCCAGAGCACGAGCCCGGTCCGTGTTGAACACGCCGACCATCGTCTTGCCCCCCACGTTTGCTGCAGCATCGCCCAGGAAGAGCACCCCGAAGGCAGGGAGATGAAACGTAGCGCTGCCTGGAGTATGACCCGGCGCAGCCACCACGCGAGCCCCGCCACCGAAGGGAAGAACATCTTGATCACCGACTTCGTGGTCCACCCGCACCGGTGGTGCCGGTGGCAGCTTCGGCTTGCTCTCGAACAAGGCACGTTCCCAATCCGGAGCGTCCGTGAAGACCGGTGGCGGAGCCGATGACTCCCCACGGATCACCCCGGCGTCCAAACGGTGCGCGAACACCTCGACCCCGCCCCACGCGGCGATCTCAGCGGCACCGCCGGCATGGTCCTCATGAAAGTGGGTGAGCACCACACGCCGCAGGTCCCCGGGCTTCAAGCCGACACTCACAATGGCATCGGCGACTGCAGGACCGGCCCCCGCAATCCCAGAGTCGATCAACGTGAGCCCATCCGCATCACGCCACAGATACGCCTGCCCGACGTCGAAACGGAGCAGATGCAGCTCCGGCAACAGCTCAACGATCTCCATAAGCACAACCTAGGCACCGCGGAAGCCTCCCACTCTCCCCTTCGCCTTCAGCAGATAACAACGTGCCCGGACACAAGCTCCGCCGCGCAACGACCAATCGGGGCCAACCCGGGCCGGGACCCGGGGCCAGCCCAAGCCGGAACTCCCCCTCTTCAGCTATCGATCCGGGGCCAGTGCGGACCGGAAAGGCGGGGCCACTTCAGAGCATTAATGCCAGCCCGGATCGGTGGAACGATCGTCGGCCACCTCGCACGTAGCGAACGAGGCCGGGCCCTCACCGCCCGGCAGGAAGTGCATCCCGATGAGTTCGACCAGCTCCGCCAACTCGTGGAATGGCTCGCCACACGGACCAGCACCTTCGGAACCATCGGCTACCTGCGGTTCCTGGAGCACGACGTTCCAGGCGTGCTCACCGCCAACCCCACCGCCGGCACCGCCCGTCGTCCGGCGCTGCCGCCTGAGCGTTCCACGGAAGACCAGCTCATCGCCGGCCTCTGGAGCTGATCGGCTCGCGCATTCCGCTGTCGCCGCTGTGTCCAGTGCTATGCGGGCGGGCAGAGGCCGTCGATGAGGCGGTTGGCGGGACTTCGAGACGTCGAACGGCGGGGCGAGCTTCTTGATTGCACCCACACCAAGATCACTTTCCCGGCAACCAGCAGTTCCGGAGTCCGTCCACGGGCCTGAAAGTCTGCCCCTTCCGCCTACGACGCCGTGGAACGCCAAGTTGCGGTCGTGGCGCCCTTCAACCCGTTCATGCGGCGTGCTCGGAAGACGGGCAAACGCTGACTGGCTATGTGACGTTGACGCCGTGGGCGCGGGCGAGTGCGTCGAGGCCGTCGGCCCAGCCTTGGCCGATGGCGCGGAGTTTCCAGACGGGCCGGCCGTTGGTGGTGTGCCGGTACAGCTCGGCGATGACCATGGCGCGGATGTCGGGGTCGGCGGGCGGCTGGAAGGTCCAGGCGGCCCCGGTGACGCAGTCCATGTACAGGGCTGCGTGGGTGAGGGCGCTGCAGGTCAGGCCGGTGCCGACGTCCATGTTGATGGCGATGGTGACGCGTTGGATGTGGGCGGGCAGGGCGGTGAGGTGGAGGGCTGCGCGTTCGACGGTGTGCGCGCCGTCGGTCTGCTTGCCCAGCAGGCGGGCCGCGCCCTGGGCGGCGGAGGGCTGGTTGTAGAAGACGAAGTCCTCATCACAGGTGACCTGGCCGCCGGTGTCGGTCAGGAAGAGGGTGAGGTCGGCGTCGGCGCCGGCGAAGCTGAAGGCGATGAGCAGCCCTTGCCAGGCCTCCTCGGGCAGCACCAGGTTCTGTCCCGGCGTCAGCGCGGTTGCAGGGGCGTGGCTCGGCAGCGCAGGAGTGTGGGCCGGCGCCGCGGGTGCGGGCGGCGGCGTCAGGGGAGTGGTCTGACTCTTCCACTCGGTGAAGGGGAGGATCCGGTAGGGATCCGGAAGGGGAGCGGAGGATGCGGCAGGTACGTTGGCGCGCAGCTCTCCGTCGAGGCCGGCCAGGGTCCCGTCGCCGGATCCGGTGTCGTCCTGGGCGTGGTCGAGCAGGCTTTGCAGGCCGGGCAGCAGCCTGGTGTCCAGGGGCTTGATGGCGCTGGACGGGTTCCCGGAAGCGGTAGTGGTGACCGAGCAGGCGACGTCCTGGCCGATGTCGAGGAACCGCAGCGCGTCGGTCGCCTCCCGCCACGGGCCTGCTTCGATGGCCTGGCGCGTCCAGCGGCCGTAGGCCACGAACCCCAGACGCTGGGTGTCCGGCAGGCGCGTGAGCACGGCCAGGTCGATGGCGGTGATCCCGGGCGCGACGGCGAACGCCTCCTTGAGCGTGGCGACGATGTTCGACCCCATGGAGGTGAGCCACCACAGGGTGCGGTCGCGCTTGCTGAGGGCCTTGAGAGTGGGGCGCCCGCTGGGGGTGACTCCGGGCGTCTGGTCGGGCAGCGAGTCGATGTCCTGCTGCCGTATCACGACGGACAGCACCGCCTCGTCGACTCCCACCGCGCAGCCCGCGGCGGGGTTGTCGGAGAAGGCGTAGTTGACCGCCTCGCACACGGTTTCCTCGTCGTTGGCGAGCAGGGCCTGCCACCACTGATCGGCCTCGGCGGCCAACTGGCTGTGGACGGCCTGCAGGCGGGCCTGTTCGGCGGCCAGGTAGGCCGGGGCGTCTTCCTCGGCCCTGTGCTTGGCTGCCGCCCGCTCGGCGCGGGCGAAGAGGCCCAACCCGGCCAGGTGGTGGGCTTGGGCTTCTGCCAGGGCCCAGGCCAGGCTCAGTTGCGGAGGCCCCGGCACCACCGGGCGCCGGGCCGGGGTGAAGGACTGCAGGTGGACACTCGTCGTCTGCCGCCGCAGCTCCTTCAACTCGGCGATCGCTGCGTCGCGTTCCGCCTCCTGCCGGGCCCGCTCGGCCTGCCGGCGAGCACGCTCCAGCTGCGCTGCTGAGGGGGCGACCGCCCGCGATCGGCTCGTACGGCTCGTGCTGGTGCGGCGGCGCCCGCCGCCCAGGGAACTGGAGGCGTAGAACGGGCCCACTCCGGAAGAGATCCGCGTGCCGCCGCTGCCCATGCTGATGCGCGCCGCGCGGGGTCCCACCGAGGTGCGTACACCCCGGGTCGAGACCCGCACGCTCATCCCCGGCACACCCACACGGAAGCCGAAAGCCATGGTTCCTCTCCGTTCTTGCCGTCCCCACGCAAGGCGACTGCTCTCGACGACCGCCCGCTTGCTGCATGGCACCACGACAGCCAACTCGACTTGGCCGCACGCCAGTCGGCACCTCTCGCGAGGACCGGCGAGCCGAGCACTCCTGCCCTGGGGCTGCCCCATATCGCCCGACCACGGCCTGCGCACTGCGACTCAGCAGCCGCGCCGCGGCGCCTGCTACCTGTAGAAGACGGCGACACCACCGTGGTGGGAGCAGGCTCCCTGGTGATGAGCGGCGTAGCTGTAGGTGCCGTCATTGCACAAAGCGGTGGCCCCGGCCGCATCAGACGTGCCGCCGGAGCTCGACGAGCCGCCCGACGACGAACCGCCGCTGCTGCCCGAGGAGCCGGCACTTGACTCGTGCGTGGCCGCCGACGCGGGCTTGGCCGTCTTGGTCACCGTCACTGTCGGGGCGGGCGCGGCCGCCTTCGTCACGGTGACCGTCGGGGCCGGCGCTGCAGTCTTCGTGGCGGTCGCGGTGACGGTGACCGCAGGGCGCGGGGCGGGACTGGCCGCACTGGAATTACCACCACCGAACGCGGCACCGACCGCGAGCAGCGCGAAACCACCGGCCCACACGCGCTTGCGCTTGTGCAGCGGACGGATATCAGGCATGCGAACAGGCTCCGGCGGACGGACGGCCCACGGCCCGGGCTGGTACTGGCTCACACGACGCCTCTCTACAACCGACACCCGGACACACGCGCCACGGGGCAGTTGAACACTTTACAAACCCTCCCCACAAATTGCGCAACCCCCATACATGCGCGAGATGCTGGCGGTACCTCCACCCGTAGCTGCTCCGGCGGCGCACTTTCACGACCCTCTTGGATCTGCAGTTCGCAGACCGCTTCCGGGCTGGTTGGCGTCATCCATCCGTACCTGACTCCTCACCCCCCGGCTCCGCCAGTAGGCAAGGCTTTGGCCCACTACACAGATGCAGAGGTGGCCTGGGCCAGTACTCGCAGCATGTCGCCGACAAGCCGGTCGCAGTGCGGGCAGACGAGACTTGCTCCGCCCGCTCGAAACGGGGTGGTGAGATAGATCCACAGGGCGTAACCGTTGAAGTAGGCGCGGTCCAGCGGGTCCCAGGGCGTCTCCAGGGTGTGGCCTGTGAAGGATGACGGTGGGTCCTCGCGTGCAGCCACCACTCGCCCGTCGAGCTTGTCGATGCTCACACGTCCGGGCGTGAAGTCGGTCTTCTGGTCGAGGGCGACAACCGCTCGTGACCAGCAGCCACGATTACGGGACGTCAGTGCGGTGTGAGCGCTCCCGCCTGGACGGCGCGCAGGGCGCGATCGACGGTCTCCTGGTTTTCGCCGACGGGAGCCACGTAGTCGAGGACGTCGCGTGCGGCCTCTTCCCCGAGTGCCCGGGTGATCACCCAGGCGGCGAGGTACTGGGACGCCAGGCAACCACCCGCTGTGGCAATGTTCCCCTCGGCGTGGAACGGCGCGTCCAACACGGTGACGCCGCGGGCTTCGACGAACGGCCGGCTCTTCCTGTCCGTGCACGCCGGCATGCCCTCCAGCAGCCCCAGCCGGGCAAGAACCAGCGCGCCGGAGCACTGCGCGCCGATCAGTTGGCGTGAAGGGTCGAGCCGCAGCCGGGAGACCAGCTCATCGTCGGCGACCACGTCCCGCGTCTTCACGCCGCTGCCGACCAGCACGACCTCAGCCTCGGTCACGAACTCCATCGGGCGCTGCCCGGTCACCTCCACGCCGCTCATCGACGTGACCACCGGCGTCGGCGTCGTGATGAAGGCTTCCAGGCCGTCCCTGCGGCACCGGTTGATCAGCGCGGAAGCGATGAAGCTGTCGAGTTCGTTGAATCCGTCGAAGGTGACCACGGCTACCTGCATCACATCTCCTTCAGGCGCGGCATGAGATCCGCGCTCTTGCCCGGCGCGCCGTTCCGGGGCGAGAGCTGGGTCAGCGGCCGGCCCAGGTGGGGCAACCGCACCATGCGGCCGTGGGTCACCAGCATGGGGCGCCGTCGGCAAGCTGGAGTTCGCCCCGGCCGAAGGAGCAGCTCCGCGTCCAGGACCATCAGGCCTGTCGGGGATCGGTGGAACAGGGCTTCCAGCACTGCCGCGCCCTCGAAGGGCGAGATAGCTTCGTTGTGCGCCACGGCAGTCCACCACCCCCACCCTGCTCCTCGATCCTGCGCCGCTTCCTTGCACCGCACGACGTGCCCGGACATGCCGCCGCCGTTGCGGTCCCAGCCCGCCGCTGTCTATGAGGCCTGCACTGGACCGGACCGGTCCCAGCCCGGGATCGTCTCTTCCCGATGGATGTCCTCGGCGTGGACCCGCTCGCCGCAGGCTTCGCAGACCGTGTGGGTGACGAGTTCGTGGTCCCGGTGGAGGAACCGGACGGGCGGTGAGGTGACGGCCCAGCGATCGCCCCAGCCGATGAGCTCGCGGGTGATGCCGGCCAGGTCGCGTCCTGCCTCGGTCAGGTAGTAGCCGCTGTGGCGTGCGTCGTCCGGCAGTGGGCGCCGTTCGAGGACCCCGCTTTCCACCAGCGCCTTCAGGCGTGCCGCCAGACGGTCCGTGGGGGCGCCGGTGTTCCTGGCGATCTGCCGGAACCGGTGGTTGCCGAGCATGACCTCGCGGATCGCCGGCAGAGCCCATCGGTCGCCGACGATCTGCAGGGCGGCGGCGAGCGAGCAGGGGCGTCCGGTCATGTCCTGGGGATCGATGCGTGTGGTCACGGACCCAGTATCACCTAGCATGGTTTGAATTCCAAACCACCCCATGGTTCACTTGTGTCATGCCTACGACGCTTGGATTTCCAAAGCAGACTCGAACCGCCACCGTGGTGGTCCTGGTGGCCGTCTTCATGACCAACCTGGACCTGTGGGTCGTCAACGTCGCCCTTCCGGCCATGGGAGCGAGCTTCTCCGGGGGCGGCAGCGCAGTGACCCTCGGTTCGTTGTCCTGGGTCCTCAACGCCTACGCGATCACCTTCGCCGCGCTGCTGGTGGTGGCCGGGCGCGCCGGTGACCGCATAGGCCAGCGGCCGGTCTTCCTCACCGGGATCGCCGTCTTCACCCTCGCGTCGCTGGGCTGTGCACTGGCCCCGAACCTGGGGACCCTCGTCGTGGTCCGGGTGGTGCAGGCCGTCGGGGCGTCCGCCCAGATCCCGACGTCCCTGGCCCTGCTGCTGGCGACGGTGCCGGCCGAACGCCGTACCCACGCCACCCGGAACTGGGCTGCGGTCGGAGGGCTCGCCGCGGCCGCCGGGCCCGTCGCCGGCGGCCTCCTGACCGAGGTGGACTGGAGGTGGGTCTTCGCGGTCAACGTGCCCATCGGCATCGCCGCGCTCATCGCAGGCCGATCCGCCCTGCCGAAGCCGCCGGCGCGGGAGACGGGACCGCTGCCCGACCTCCTCGGAGCCCTGCTGCTCATCTCGTCGGTCGCGGCACTGTCCGGGGCGCTGGTGCAGGCCCCCGACTGGGGCTGGACGAGTGGCGGGTCCGTACTGCTCCTGGCCGTTGCCGTGATCGGCGGCGCCGCGTTCGTCCTCAGGTCCCTGCGACACCCCCACCCGCTGTTCGAGCTGCACCTGCTAGGGCTGCCGCGCTTCGGAGCGGCGAACTCGGGCAGCCTCGTGTTCGGCGTCGCCTTCGCGATCATGCTGCTGTCGAACGTGCTGTGGTGCCAGGAGGTCTGGCACTGGAGCGCGCTGCGCACCGGTGTCGCCCTGGTCCTCGGTCCCGCCCTCGTGCCGGTCGTCACCCTTCTGACCGCCCGCGCCGCGCAGCGCTTCGGGCACGGTCCGCTGGTCGGGGCGGGCGGGTTGCTGTTCACCGGCGGCATGGTCTGGCGTGTGTGCTTCGCGTCCGTCACGCCGGACTACCTGCGTGACCTGCTGCCCAGCCAGCTGTTGACCGGTACGGGCGTCGGCCTGACTCTGGGCACGCTGGTGGCCGCCGGTGTGCACGCCCTGCCTGGGCACCGTGCGGCGACCGGGTCGGCGCTGGTCAACTCCGTCCGCCAGATCTCCGCCACGATCGGCGTGGCCGTCCTGGTCGCGGTGGTCGGCTCGCACGTCGGTGCCGCCTCACGGCACGACTTCCGGATTGCCTGGTGGGCAGCCGCCGTACTGGGTCTGGCGACCTCGGCGATCGGTGTGCACCTCAGCCGCGGCGGCTCGGGCCGGACGGCGTCCGCCACGTCGAAGGAGCCCGAGGCGGATGCGCAGGCTCTGGCGGACGCGTCCTGACCGATCACTGTCCCATCGTGCGGCGGCAGTCGGGGCCGCCTCGGAAGGCTTGACCAGGTTCACGGGCGGCCCTGGACGCGGCGGCCGCGCCGTCGACGCACCGGCAGGCCCTCTTCCTACCTGTCATCCCCGTCCCGGCCGTCTTCGAAGACGAAGAGCGGCTTGGTGCCGTGCACGGGTGCCTCGGCGAGCGCGACGGCCTCGGGGAAGTCTTCGAGCGGGAACGGCCGGCCTTGGGGGATGCTCAGGACCCCCTCGGTGACGAGATCGCGCACCTGTGACAGCGCGCGCAGCGCGTCCTCAGGCGAGGTGGTGCCGAACCAGCGGTTCAGCCAGAAACCTCGGACCGTTTTGGTCTCGTAGATGACCGAGCGTGCCTGGAGCGGGATCGTCAGCGCCGCCGGGTCGGTCTGCCGGTGGGTGGAGAGCGCGCCGTAGACCACGACCTCCCCGCCCGGAGCCAGCGCCTGGGACACCTGGGCGCCCACCGGGCCCGCGACACAGTCGATGGCCTTCCGCACGCCGGCCGGTCCCGTCGTCTGGGTGACGCGCTGCAACAGGTCCTCGTCCTCGGTGCAGATGACCTCGTCCCCGCCGAGCGCTTCGATCTCCTCGACGGCGGCTCGTCGCCGCACGACGTTGATCGTGCGGATACCCAGATGCCTGGACAGCTGGATGACGAGCCGGCCGACGGTGGAGCCCGCGGCCGTCTGCAGCAGCCATTCGCCCGGCTGTACGTCGAGTTCGCGCGTGACGAGGAGCAGAGCGGTCAACGGGTTGACGGCGAGCTGGCAGACACTGGAGTCGCTCACGTCCTCGGGGACCGGCAGGAGCCTTTGCGTGTCGGCGACCAGGTACTCCTGCCAGGTGCCGGCCACAGGGGGTCCGGGTACCGCGGGGACCGCGGCGACCACCACGCGCTCGCCGACCGTCGGTGCTTCGGTGTCCGGGCCCAGGGCCGCAACACGGCCCACGCACTCCATGGCGCCCCCGACAGCGGGGAATCCGGGGGAAAAGCCGTAGCGGCCGCGCAGCACGTGCAGATCACTGGCGTGAATCGGAGTCGCCTTCACACGGATCAGCGCCTGACCGGCTTCCGGCGTGGGAACGGGCCGGGATTCCAGCCGCAGGACGTCGGTGGGCTCGCCGGCCTTCACGGCCACGAGCGCGCGCATGGATCGAGGCATGAGCGGCCCTTCGTCTCTCAGCACCCGAGAAGTTCGACGCGATGCCGACGCCGGCATCCTCATCAGCCCCGAGCTGTCATCGGCGTCGCTCCCTGCAGGCCGTCACCCACTCACTCAGGATGACCGTGAAGCACTGAGGCCCGTGATCAGGACCACTCGCCGCAGCCCGTCCAAGTGCAGCGCAGCACAACACTGGGGCGACCACCAGAAAGAAAGATCCCCATGACACGACGCAAGCTTGTCCGTTCACAATGGCCAGGCCGCGCCACTGCTTGAGTCGGTTGATACATGGTTTCCGTCTACCGGCGTGGCCGCCGCCGTGCCCCGGGTCTCCGGCATGCTGCGCTCCGTACAGTGCCCGGTCCACGGCCGGGACACCGAGGAGCAGCCCGCAGCGCGGGTGATCAGCACACCGGCCTCCTCGACGAGGACGTGCGCCCGCCCGATCTCCTCGAAGCTCACCCCGGCGTGCGCGGCGGGGCAACCGCGGCGCAGGCCGCCGCATGCAGGGGCAGCACCAGGTGATCCACCGCCTGGACGACCGCGGCCGGGTGGCCGTTCCATCAGCTGGCGCAGCTCTTCGCCCAGTTCTTCGGCAGCCCGCACCACCGGCGCGCACAGTCGCTCGTGTTGCTCATGCTTCGACCAACCAACCCACCGGCCACCGGTGTTGGACTCACCGCCTGCCGTCACCGGGCGCCAGCCGGCTTCTTGTGCCGCGACTTCGCCATCAGCATCGGCAGACTCGCGCCGGCCTCGCCGAGGTGCGTGAGCCCGGAGTGCCGCCACAGAGCCTCGCGTGGGCGGCCAGACGGCGGCGGCGTCACGCCCACTCCATGACCAGTTTCCGTAGTGCCTCTATGCCCAGGAGCGTTCTATGTGATCGCTTTCTGGAGCGGTGGCCTGGGCTGATCAGATTGGGGTCTGTAGGTGTGGGGGTAGCGCGGTCCCTCGGCGAACTGGAACGCCATGCCCTGTTGAAGCTGCTCTTACTCGCACCATGTCGCCAACAGGCCGGCTGAAGGCGTCTGCAGCACCCGCCGCATCTCGCCTTCCCTTGGGCTAGTGAGCGACGGTCTGACGGGTGGCGAGCGTGTCAGAGTGGTCCGTGCGGAGGCTGGCGCGCGCTGCTGGCCAACGCAAACACCGGCGAACCGGCGCGTCTTGCGCCCTGTACTGTCAGCGGCTCACTCTGCTTGCTCCGACGACTGCTCGTCGTTCGCCGGCGTGGCTGCCTGCTCGGCTGCACCGGCGGCGGAGTAGAAGACGGAGCTGCCCTGCTTGGTCCGCTGGGCCTTTTTCTTGGCGACGAGTCCTTCGAGAGTGGTACGCACGACGGTGGCCTTGATGCCGCGCTCGGGATGCGCCTGGCCGAGCGCGGTGGCGACTTCGGCCGCGGAGCGCGGTTCGCTCTGCTCGGTGAGGTGGCTGCGGACGAGTTCGACCAGCGTCGGCTGGGCCGCCTTCGCGCCTGAAGCCTTGTTCGCAGGCTTCTTGGCCGCCGCCTTCTTGCTGGTCGTGGCACTCTCTGTGCCGGCTGCCTTCTTCCCGCGCGTCCGCTTGCCCGCGCCGGACTCAGCAGCGGCCTTCTTGCGCGGAGCAGGCGCCGCTGTGCCGTCCGGACTGGCCGAAGGCTGCACCGGTGCCGGCACGATGCCGAGTACTTGCCGCACGTTGACCAGCACGGAGTGGTCGTGCTGCAGCGCGGCGAGCTGCTCCTGCAGCGCGGCGATCTCCGCACTGATACGTTCCTGCTCCTTGGTGTTGCGTTCCAGGTCGCTGGTTACCTGTGCTGCGTACTGCGATGTCAGTTCAGTGCCGAAAGTCGTGATCTCGGACATGACTCGACCTTTCTCTCGGTTTCGTGACCGGGCATGCAGCACCTTTCGCGCACGGGGCGCGGAGTGTTCTCGGGCTCGGATCCGAGGGGCAGGTGGAGATGACTGCTGCACGTGGCCCGGCGTAGAGATAGTACGGATGGATTGAGTCTGTTGCTCTTCTTGAGTGATGTCTATTTCTCAGCCTGAGCTTCACTGTTCCCTTGAGTGTGGCTGCCTGGGGCGCGCCGCGGGATGACTTGAGGCCTGTTGGTGGGGGAGTTGCCACAGGACTTCGTCGGTGCCCCGGCCGTGCTGCCAAGCGGTGAGGATCCCGGTGGCTGCCAACCGGGCGAGAAGGTCCGCGGTCTGGTGGGGTGAGTGTCCGCACAGGCGAGCGAGGACGTCCATGTCGGTGCGGTGGTGGACTCTGGTCTGTTGCGTGGGGGAGTGGACGGGCAGTGGGAAGGAGGTGGCTGGAAAAACGGCCGACCAGCGTGTCCGGCACCACGGCGGTGTGACTCGTCGCCGCGGCGCAGGCCGCACAGGTGTCGGCCAGCCGTCAGGTGCGGCCGCCGCGGTCGCGGGTGAGGGCGAGCAGTACCGGTCCCGCGCATCCGCGGTGACGTTGATGCCAGCAGCAGCCTTGCGCCCGGCACCGGCAGGTGCGCAGATGCCCCGGCAACACATCGGCGCGGGCGTGGCAGGCCAGATGCGCCTGGGCGGCGGATCGCGCAGAGCTTGCCTTCAGGGGAGGGGTGTGGTCGGTGCAGTGCGGGCAGACGAGACTTGGTCCGCCCGCTCGCGGGCGGAGCTCCACCGTCCAGATACGCCGCACCGCGGCATGCGGGCCGGCCAGCCCATCGGCCTGTCGTCCTCCCATCTGTCCGTGCCGTCACGGCGGATGCCCCAAACGAGGGCGTCCGGTACGGTCGCACGGTGGCCGCCACCAGCCCGAGCCGCTTGCTACGCGCCGGCCAGCGCAGCCGGTGCCGTCAATGCGGGAATACCCTCGACGTCTACGAGCGCGCTGACCAGCGTCCCGTCGCCCTCCATCCCGCCGAACTGCCCGCCGCGCCGGTTCCGGACGCCTGCCGCTGGCACCTCAGCCGCGGTATCGCCCACCCCCACGGTGACGGCAGCCCCTGATGCCGCATCCCACACGCGCTGCTCTGCCCAGGCGGCACCCCCACGGCCCGCATCAGCACGCACCTTCAGGCCGTAATACGCCGCCACCTCGCCGTCCGAACCCGTCGCCTGGTCGACACCGGCACGCTCACCCCCGCCCCGCCCACCGAGAACACACCCGCCGCCAGCGCCTCCGAGCCCGCCCACGTCATCGTGCAGATGCTCCTGAGCCGCTATCTCGCCGACAGCCCTCTCCAGGACATCCGCTGCGTGGCCCAGACCCGCCACCGTCACCGCTGCACTAATCCCGTCCTCGCCCCCACCGGCCAGGGCGAGTCTGTACCGATGTGCGGCTCCGCCGCGGGCGCCCACGCCCGCCTCCACTCGCGTCCGGGAATGGCCGCGGGCCCGCCTCGCGTTGCCGCGAGCATGACGACGAACGAGTCGCGGCCCGAGGTGCTGCGATACACCGCATTCTCCAGCGCCCCCGACGGCGGAAACCCCGCCGGCGTTGTCCTGGACGCCACCGCCCTGGACGACAGTGACATGCTGGCCATCGCCGCCGACCTCGGATACTCGGAGTCCGCGTTCCTGACCGCACCCCCGGAAAGCCTCGGTGGCCAGGAGGAGCGGGCGTACAGCATCCGTTACTTCAGTCCCAAGGCCGAGGTGCCGTTCTGCGGGCACGCCACCGTCGCGGCCGCCGTCGCGCTCGCCGAGCGGATAGGCCCCGGGGAGCTGGTGTTCGCGACGCGGGCAGGCACCGTGCCGGTGGAGGTGGCCGAGGAGGGCGGGACGGTGAGGGCCACGCTCATCAGTGTCGAGCCGCACATCGAGGAGATCGCCGACGCCGACCTCGATGAGGCGCTCGCCGCGCTTGGCTGGCCAACCGCTGATCTCGACCCGGCCTTCCCGCCCCGTATCGCCTTCGCCGGCGCCCGCCATCTCGTTCTCGCGGCGGCGACGCGTGCTCGCCTCGCAGATCTCGCATACGACTTCGCGCGCCTCGAAGCCCTGATGCATCGCTTGGACCTGACCACGGTCCAGCTGGTGTGGCGGGAGTCGGCCACCGTCTTTCATGTCCGTGACCCGTTCCCCGTCGGCGGCGTCGTCGAGGACCCGGCGACCGGCGCCGCGGCCGCCGCGTTCGGTGCGTACGCCCGTGAGCTCGGCCTGGTCCCCGAGGACGCCGTCCTCACCCTGTACCAGGGCGAGGACCTGGGACGGCCTGGCGAGCTCACGGTGACGCTGCGCGCGGGTGACCCGCGCGTCCGTGTCAGCGGCGCGGCAGTTCGCATCAGCTGAAGCGCCAGCCATGGCGGCAGCGCCAGGCTCGACGTGGCCACCGACCCAGGAGATCCCCCATGCCCGGCCGTCCCACCAGGGAGTCGTTTTCCTCCGAATGCTCTTGTCTGCTCCCAACAGGCCCACCCGCGCCGCCTTTGGGCGCGCTGCTGCGCCTACTGCCGATGAGCGATCGGGACAAGGACATCGAGATCCTGGTGCTACGGCATCAGATCACGGTGCTGGAAGCGGCAACCGGGCAAGCACAGACCGCGGTTCGATGCGGCTGACCGGGCGTTCCTGGTGGCGCTGCTGCACCGGTTGCCCGCCGCGCACCCGACCGCGCCCTGGGTGGCGCGCGTGCGGCGGGCGCGTTCCTCATCGTTCCGAGGCGCGATGCGAGGAGCAATACCTGCTGGACCTGACCGCTGCCAAATACCCGGTCATCCCCACCATCGACTGTTGGAAGCCGTTGTCGTACCGAACTTGAGCGGCAAGTTTTCCCTGCTCAGGCGTGATGCCGGGGTTGGGGAGGCAGGCTGGGGCCGTCGGGCTGTCTCGTCGGTGGAGGTGCCGGGATGGCGTCGGTCGTGGGGCTGGTGGAGGAGCGGGAGCTGGCCGCGCGGGAGCGTGCGGAGGGGCTGCGGGAGGAGGCGGACCGGGTGCTGGCCGAACTTGCGGAGGCGGAAACGGACTGGCAGGAGTGGCTGATCGCCCGGCAGCGTGTGGGTGAGGTGCTGTCCGTGCCGCGAATCGGCGAGGCTGAAGTGGCCGGCCCAGTCCGGGCGGAGGAGCCTTCCGTGCCCGGGCGGCGGCCCGAGCCGTCGGCGGACGCGCCCGCCGTGGTGTCTGTCCCTGGGGTTGCGCGGGCGGGTTCGATCGTTCCGGTATGGCGGCCCGCGCTGACAGCATCCGTGCTCGCCCTGGACTACCAGCGCATCCTCTCCGCACTGGCCGAGCGTCGCACGGGTGGGGACGGGGTGATGACGTGCCAGGAGATCACCGTCGCACTCGGGCTGGAGCTGTGCCCGGCCGGCGTGGAGGGCGTGCGATCGAAGATGAAGCGGCTCGCGGACCGCGGCTGGGCGACAGAGCCGGCCCCGGGCCGGTTCACCCTCGCGAGTCGACGATGGCGGCCGTCGGCTCCGGATCGCGGCCGGCGTCCTCGCGCACCAGACCGCGCAGCCGGTCGTGCAGCTCGGCCATCAGCCTCTGCGCACCCCAGCGTCACGCGAACGCATAGACGCGGTCCCACACGGGGAAGTCGCCCGGCATCGCCCGCCACGTGATTCCGCCCGCGACCAGGTAGCGCACGGCGTCCAACATCTGGCGGTGGCAGTAGCCCTCCGGCTGGCCGCCTTTGCCGTTCATCCACGCCGGGACCGGCATCGCCTCCCGCACGACCGCCCACTCCGCATCCGACATGTCCGAGGGATACCGCGGCTCGCGGTCCGGATGGTCACCCGCATTCCCGAACCGGTGAGCGAGGCAATCACACGACCGGGCAAGCGAGTTGGACTCCACAAGCACGGAACCGCACGACTGCGACACGGGGCCTCCCGGCCAGCTCGTTCGGACTTCGACAATCCCGAGCTGGGCAGGGGGCCCCCGCCTTCATGCATGCCGGAGCCGGAGATCACGCGACCGAGTCACCACACTCGATGTGACGTTGACCGGTAGTTGACCCTTCCGATCGGTTGTTGGCCCCGCTGCGACTTGGGCCCGCTGTCTCTGCGATCAAGTAGCGGGCTCCAGGCCGGCGTCGTCCTCAATTTCTGCTTGAGAACGATGCGCAGCTGGTTTTCAGATAACCAGGACCCGTCGCCCGCGTGTGTGACCGGCCTGGCTGTCGATGTGCGCCGCCGCGGCCTCGGCAAGCGTGTACGACTTCTCGACCGGGATGTGGAGCTTTCCCCGCGAGATGAGGTCGACGGCTTCGGCGAGCGCTTCTGGCATGCTCCCGGCGACGCCGGAGAATCGGACACCGAGCTCCGGCGCACCGAGATCGGCGATGGAGACCACCTTCTGCGGGTCCCCGGTTAGTTCGACGAGTTCGCGGATCACGCCCGAGCCGGCCAGGTTGAGGGCTGTGTCGACATGGCCGAGCTGCCGCACCCGCTCGACCCAGCCCTCGCCGTATGTCGTGGCGAGGGCGCCCAGGCTGCGCAGATAGTCCTGGTTGGCTGCCCCAGCGGTCCCGATCACCGTGATGCCGCGGTCGCGGGCGATCTGCAGCACCGCTGATCCGACTCCCCCGGACGCGCCGCTGACCAGCAGCGTCTGCCCGGAGCGCACACCGACCTCGCGGATGATGCGCAGCGCGGTCTCCACCACGGAGGGGTAGCCGGCCGCCTCTTCGAACGTCAGGCCCTCGGGCATACGGGCCCAGGCCGACAGCACGGCGAACTCGGCATACGTGCTTGCGCCTTCGCCGAACACGCGGTCGCCGACCTCGACCCCTTCGACGCCTTCACCGACCTCGTCCACCACCCCGGCGGCGTCCTGCCCGACTCCGGCGGGCAACTCGATCGGATGGGCCCCCAGGACCTGGCCTTCACGGAGCCTCCAGTCGACGGGGTTCACACCTGCCGCCCGTACGGCGATGCGGATCTGGCCGGGGCCCGCATGAGGATCCTCGGCATCTATGAGTTGCAGTACGTCCGGACCGCCGAACTCGGCGAAGCTCACCTTCTTCATGCCGCAACCGTAGCACTAACGGTTATGGTTTTGGTCTTGTTATGCATTCGCACCTGATAGTGTGAGGGCATGACCGTGCCGACCGGACGCCGTGAGCGCAAGAAGGCCGCGACCCGCCAGAAGATCGCCGACGCCGCCCTGCGGCTCTTCCTGGAGCACGGGTACGACGCGGTGGGCATCCGTGACGTGGCCGCCGAGGCCGACGTGGCCGTCACCACGCTCTTCTCCCACTTCGCCTCGAAAGAGGCCCTAGTCTTCGAACAGGACGAAGACTTCGAGCAGCGCCTCACGCGGGCGGTCACCGACCGGGCGCCGCACGAGCCGCTCGTACCCGCGCTGCGCCGCGAGATCCAGTCCCTGGTGCGACACTGCACAGCGGACAGCGCCGCCCCGATCTGGCGCATGATCGACGCATCACCCGCCCTGCGGAAGTACGAAGAGTCGATGAGACTGCGCCACGCGGAGTCGCTGGCAACGGCCATCGCCGCCGATCCCGACCTGTCAGGGACCCCAACGGCCTGCCGGGCGATCGCGAGGTTCGTGATCGACGCCTATTCACTGGCCCGTGAGGCGGCCGATCCGCAGGCCGCGGTGGGCGAGATCTTCCAGATGATCGAGGCGGCCTGGGCCGTCACCTGTCCCTCCGCAAACTCCACCGGCACAGCCAGACCGTAGTCAGGACTCAACCCTGTTCCGCGCCGTTTCGTCCGAACGCCAGCCACAGAGCAGATCAGCGGGCGCGCCGGCCTTGAGCGTTCTGACCGGTAACCGTGGCCGCATGGCCTTGTCGGCAGTCGGGCTGTGGCCGGCCCCCATAGCAGGACCAGCCGATGCCCTTCGGGGCCACCTGTCGTCCGCCATCGGGGCCAACACCCCTTCTACGCAAGCTGCTGACCACCGGTTGCTGAACGTTGCGAGACCATCTATCGGTCTTCGTCACACTCGAACCGGCGTCCAACAAGATCGGTACGACAACAGCTTCTTACGCCAAGGCTGTTCACCCAATCAGCGGCTGGGGACATCCGAACCGCTGCTCGGGGGGCGGCGTTTGGATGAGCTGCGGCGTGACGCCCGCGCTCTGGGAGGCCCGGAGGTCCGCGAGTAGTTCGCCACCCGCACGGCATCAACACCAAGCAGAGCTGCGGCAGCAGCGCTGGCTGAGATTCTGCAACGCCACATCGAGGCCACCCAGACCGTCGCATCAGCCCAGCAGGCTCTGAATGACAGGGTGTTGTTCTTCCTCGCCTACAGCTACGCCACTCTCTTGCTGGCAAACGACTTGGACGAAGAGTGCGCCTTCCCCGGGTTCCTGATGCTCGACAACCCCTACCAGCAAGGCATCGAACGCCAGCGTCATCAAGTCCATTCCGCAGGACCTGGCGGAAGCCGCTGAAGTTCGACTACCGACTACCGTGAGCGGCATGCCGTCGAGTGCGGGATCAATCGCCTCAAGCGCCACCGGGCCGTGGCCACGAGGTACGACAAGCTCCCTGTCCGCTACGAGGCGACCGTGCTGGTCGCAGTCCCCAACGAATGGCTCTGACCAGAGCTTCCCAGTCAGAGCCTAGGAACGGATGTGCGTGCGGGCTTGCTCGATCCGTGACCACGCCGCCAGGGCTCGCCCCGCTGACCTGCGGCGAGATCCAACGTCTCTTCACCGCCTTCGCCGCACCACAATCACGCGGCCTGGCGCACTGGCTCGGTTGGTCATGCTGGCGCCGACGACACCAGGCCCGTGCACGGAGCAGCCACTACCAACGTCAGGCCCTCCAACAGTCCTGATCAAGATCTACAGCTGGAGTACTGGAGGTTGTCCCGTATGGGGTCGGGGTTATCCCGTGAGGGCCGTGTTGCGGAGGCGTGCAACGCCGAGCATGGCGTGCGAAGGCTCAGCCACTGGACGACAGGCAGATCATCGCGCGTCTGAGGCCCCGATGACGCTGGGATCGCGGCGCACCGACCGCGTTCGGATGGGTGAGCGCCGGGACAGCAGCCATCCCATCAGCGCGGCGGCGAGGCCGGCCAGGCCGGCCGCTGCGAAGCCGCCTGCCGGTCCGGACGTATCGATCGCCTCGCCGACGATCGGGACGCCGAGGGCGAAGCCCGCGCCCAGCGCCGAGGACTGCAAGCCTGGCGCCTCACCGCGCACGCTCGCGGGTGCGAGCCGGCTCACGGCGTCGGACAACGCGGAAAGAGTCGGTGCGGCAAGCAGCCCCGCGCCGCAGCCTGCCACACACAACCAGCGCCAGTCGTGGGCCAGTCCGGCGGGAATGGTTACCAGCCCGAGCAGGCCGAGCAGCAGCCAGGTGGGCAGCGGTCGCGGGAGCGCGCCGTACAGAAGCCCGCCGGCGATGGAGGCCGCGCCGTACACGGCCACCACGACGGCGGCCCGGGAGACCTGGCCGGCTTCCTTGAGAGTGGCCACGATGGCCAGGTCGGTACCGTTGAGCACAATCGTGGCGCCGAACGCCATCACCAGCACCGCGATCATTCTCGGGCCCAGCCACTCCCGGCGACGGGGGCGGTCGGCTGGGTCGGCCGACGCCTCTTCCTCGGCCCGCAGCGGTGGGTTGAGCAGGGCGATCCCCGCTCCGCCCGCCGCGATCGCAGCGCCGACGCCCCAGGCCACCACGTCGGAGGGCAGTTGTGCCGCGCAGAGGATCACGATCGGCGGGCCCACCGTGTAGGACAGCTCACCCTGTACCGCTTCCAGCGCGAAGGCGGCCCGGCGCTGTCCCGCCTTCGTCATCGCGGCGATCGCCTGCCTGGTCACCATCGGGGCCGGCACCATCAGCAGACCTGCTATGAAGGCGGCGGCCAGCAGAGTCGTGTACGGCAGTACCGCGACGCTCAGCCAACACGCGACCTGAACCACGACGGTGGTCAGCAGCACGATACGCGCGCCCCGCCGGTCGATCATGCGGCCCAGCAGCGGACCGCCCAGCGCCAGACCGGTGGTCAAGGCCGCCGCGGCTCCTCCCGCTGCCGCGTAGCTCATGTCCAGGCCGAGAACGACGTACAACGTCAACGCCGTTCCGGAGGACGTGATCGCGGTGCGGGCGAGCAGCGAGACGCCCAGCAGCGATGCCAACCCGGGCACGGCGAGCACCTGTCGGTATCGAGTCACCCGAGTGACGCTAGCTCCGATCATCCAGCGATAGGAAGTGGCTATATGACTGGGGCCGATATAATGGATTTTTATGGCCAGGGATCTAGAGATCGTACTGCTGCGGTCGTTCGTCACCGCTGTGCGGGCGGGCAGCATCAGCCGCGCCGCAAGCGCGCTGGGGCAGAGCCAGCCCGCGCTCAGCCAGCAGTTGCGCAAGCTTGAGAACACCGTCGGCAGCCCCCTGCTCCTCCGGTCCCCGACCGGCGTCTCACCGACCCGCGCGGGTGACGAACTCCTGCCATACGCGGAGCGCATCCTCTCGCTCTCCGCGCAGGCACTGACCGAAGCCGGCCGCGCACTGACCGGCCACTGCGGCGTCGGGTTGCTCGAAGACCTCGCCGCGTCCCAGCTTCCGCAGGCCCTCGCCGACCTCGCCCAGTTGCATCCAGGCGCGACGCTTGAGGTACTCAGCCTCTCCGGCGACGCGAGGCGCGAGGCGTACGACGCGGGACGCGTCCAACTCGTGCTCGACGAGGCGGCGGACGTTCCCGGCCGGCCGCGCTGGACGGTGCGCCGACCGCTGGTCTGGGCGGTCGGCCAGGGCGTGGACTTGGCTGCCGATCCGCTACCCGTGGTGCTGTTCTCGGGCCCGTGCACATGGCGTTCATCGGTGCTGGAACGGCTGGAAGGCGCCGACCGCCGATGGAGGGTGGCGTTCGAGAGCAACAGTCTCGTCGGTGTGCTCGCCGCGGTGCGGGCCGGGCTCGGCGTTACGGCGGTGCTGCCCGGGAATCTCGAACCGGCCATGGCGTGCCACGATGCGGACGCCCTGCCCAGCCTGCCGGACATCGAACTCGGCCTGGCCAGGCACCCGCGGACCGAAGGCGATCCGCTGGTCGATGCCGTGGAGACCGCGCTACGACGCATGGTCTGAGCGGTTGACGTTGCGGCAGGTGGCCCTGTTGTTCGGGATCTCGAAGTCGGCCGCAGACCGGACCCTGAGCCATCCCGCGCCACTGCTGGCGATCTCTCCGGTCCGCCGCAGACGCGAGGGCACCGTGCACATCGTCGACGGCACACTGGTGCCCACCCGGGACCGCACTGTCGCGGCCTCGAGCAAGAACTACCGATACTCGACGAACCTGCAGGTGGTCATCGATGCCGGCAGCCGCCGGGCGTGGCCATCGGTGACGCCATCGGTGACCCGCTACCCGGCAGCCGCAATGACTGCCGGGCCTTCACCGAGTCCGGTGTCGACCGGGCCTGCCATGGTGTTTCGCCCCCTTGCCGATGGCGGGTACCAGGCACCGGACCGCTCATCCCGCACCGCAAAAGACGAGGCCAACAGCGCCTGAGCCCGCAGCAGGAGGCCGAAAACGCTGTCCGCCATCGGGCCCGGGCACGTGTCGAGCATGCCCTGTCGCGCCTCAAGAACTGGAAGGTTCTGCGGGACTGCCGACTCAAGGGCAACGGCGTTCACCTGGCCATGCTCGGCGTTGCACGCCCTCACAACATGGCCCTCACGGGATAATCCCAACTCCCTACGGGATCCCCTCTAGCCGGGCTGGCGCCGACGCCAATGCGACCATCGGCGCCAAGTTCTCGGGCTGCCCCGGCACTGGGGCCTACCAGCAGATCGCGCACGAGGTAAAGCCGGGCGAGGTCGTGGTGCGTGGACGCCCCACGCGACATGCGAAGCGCCCGCCGTTGAACGTGACGGCGAACATCATGAACCCGGTGATCAGGGTGACGGCGTTGATGGCACCGGTGATCTGCGTGATCTGGTTGCCCGCGGGCTCCAGGAGCCGGCCGGACGCGCGCAGCCTGAAGGCCACGGGCGTGCTCGGGATGACAGCGTAAGCGAGGCTGATCCAGGAGGGGATGAACAGGGCGACCAGGACCATGGCCAACCTGTTACGGGCGTGCTCGACCAGGTCAAAGCGGGCTGCAGTGGCCAACAGACGCATGTGTCGCCTCACGCCGACACCGCATCGGCCGGGTGCAGGACGCCGCCCTGAAGCCTCCACAACTCGTCCAGGCGCTCGGCGTCATAGGCCAGGTGCGAGACGACAAGGACGGAGCGGCCCGCATCACGTAACCGTGCCGCCAGGTCCCAGAAGCGCTGGTAGGTGTCCCAGTCGAAACCCTGGTAGGGCTCGTCCAGCAGCAGCACCTGCGGGTCATGCATCAGCGCCAGGGTCAGGTTCAGCTTCTGGCGGGTCCCGCCGCTGAGCCGACCGGCGCGCTCATCGGCGTACTCCGATAATCGCAGCGCCTCCATGACCTCCCCGGCGTGGCGCAGATCCGGCATCCCCCGGGCGACGCGGAAAACTCCAGATGCTGACGCACAGTCAGCGCGTCGTTGATCACCACCTCTTGTGGGCAGTAACCGAACCGGCCTTCATGGCGGACCGTGCCACGCTGCGGGCGCAGCTCACCGGACAAGATCTTCAACAGCGTCGATTTGCCCGCACCGTTCTCCCCGACGATCCCGGCCAACACCCCAGAACGCAGATCAAGCTCTAGCCCCCGCAGAACCTCACGACGACCATACGCATGACGCACATCCCTGACCTCCACCGCACCCCCCGTGCCCTAGACCGTGCCACGCACTCGGCGCCGATCACTCGCCGTCACTGCAAGGCTAGGCATCACATACGATCAAAAGTGCACCTGAGCCGCTGGATAACCCGCACGAGTGAAGGCCGCGCCGTAAACGTGGCCGAGAGCTGAGCCGAGACGGGAAGGGAGCGGCGTCGGCGAGGGCCAGGTTCGGTCAGTAGCCGTCTGGAATCTCCCGGCGCACCGTGGAGCGGTACGTCAAGGGACAGCTGAAGCGGCTCCGGAACCAGAGCATCACCTGGCCGACGGCCTGACGTCCCGCCAACATCGACGAGCCCCGGCCGGTGGATGCATCCCGGCCGGGGCCTCTTTTGCGTGCGGCGTTACAGGGGGCGGATGTTCTCCGCCTGCGGGCCCTTCTGGCCTTGGGTGACGTCGAACTCGACCTTCTGGCCCTCCTGGAGCTCACGGAAGCCCTGAGACTGAATGTTCGAGTAGTGGGCGAAGACGTCCGGGCCGCCGCCCTCCTGCTCGATGAAGCCGAAGCCCTTTTCCGCGTTGAACCACTTCACAGTGCCCTTGGCCATGTGCCTGTCTCCTTCGAAAGGACTGGTCCCGCACCGTGCGGGATCCGGAGGTGATCGCCCTGGTCCGGAGAGCGTTGAACGGCAAAAACGCCCGCGATTGCGATCACGGGCGAACGGGACTTCGGAACCACGACTGCTGATCACGACGCTACACCGGCTGGTGCCGCACGGCCACACGGTTCCGGTCAACGCGGGGTGTGGCCGAGATGGGCCACACGGGTGCATCAGCCCACGAAAGGCCCAGGTCAAAGCGCCTGAACCGCATCCCCTAGGCGATTACACCCCAGGGTCACCTTGCCTCCGTAATTCGAACATACGATCTAGTCCGAGCAGGGCCGGGCACCACCGCGTAGACCACCTCACCGAGCGGCAAGAGGGCATCGTGGCGTTCATCCGGGAGCGGATCGCCGAGCACGGCGAGGCGCCGACGGTGGTCGAGATCGGCGAGCACGTGGGCTTCGCAGCCGCTCCGCCTCGCAGAGGGCTGGACCGCGACGGAACGATCGCACACGAAGGCGCACTGGACCTAGTGCCGGCAGCGTTCGTCCCCGTCGTCGATGCGGCCCGCGCTCATATCACCGCAAATTTCGACAGCACGCGCCTGCACAGCGCCTACCTCTACGGCAGTATCCCCCGTGGCACCGCCACTCCTGGAGTCTCCGACCTCGACCTCCAGCTCGCCCTCCACGACGAGCCCAGCGAAGCCGACCGCGCTGACGCCAAAGCGATCGAGGCCGCACTCGACCGTGCATTCCCGCAGATCGATGGCGTCGGGATCCTGCTGACCAGCACGCGGGTTCTGCTCAGCGACGTTGAACGTCACGATGGCGGATTCTTCATCGCCTGCCTCTGCACCCCGTTGCTGGGCCCTGACCTCGCAGAAGAGCTGCCCCGTTTCCGCCCCACTGCTCTACTCGCGCGGGAGACCAACGGTGACCTCGCCCACGTGCTTCCACGCTGGCGTGCCAAAGCAGCAGAAGCCACCACGGACGCCCATCGCCGGACCCTCAGCCGTCTCGTCGGCCGTCGCATCGTCCGCACGGGATTCACTCTGATCATGCCCCGATGGGGCGGCTGGACCAGTGACCTCGACCAGTCCGCCGAGCTCTTCGGCCGCTACCACCCCGAGCGCGTCGAGCAGATGCGTGTCGCCGCGTCAATTGGTCGTGCACCCTCGCCCGACCCGGCGGTGCTCGGGATGCTCATCAACGACCTCGGCCCTTGGCTCGCAGCCGAATACACAGCCGTGCACGGCGAGAAAGCCCCGCGTCCCTGACGGGCAGGGCCAGGCCGTTCTCACCTACGCAGCCATCCAGCGGAGCGCGGCCCGGCGCCACGCTCGCCGAGCTGTACCTGCCTACTGATGAGAAACACGCAATTAGTGAGCGTTTGGTTCTGGTATTGAACGGTTTATGGGGGATTTCAGGAGCCAGGTCGAGCGCTCAACGAAGCGATTCGCCGGAAAACGCCGCCTCTGCGGCAATCAGCAGGGCAGCAATGCGCCGGGTTCCTTCCAAGAGCTCCTGTCTCATTTGGAAACCTACCGGTTCGTACCGAGTGGAAAACG
>NZ_JBVHTR010000036.1:0-466 GCF_055565775.1 Streptomyces sp. NPDC028331
CGCCCGGTTACATTCCGAACCCGGAAGCTAAGCCTCACAGCGCCGATGGTACTGCAGGGGGGACCCTGTGGGAGAGTAGGACGCCGCCGAACAATCTTTGGAGGACCCTTGGTCCCAGCGACATGCTGGGACCAAGGGTCCTTTTCGTTTTGCCCAAGCGCGCCGGGTACCCGGCTGCGCGACAATGATTTTGCGGTACCGAAGACAGGAGTCACCCATGTCCACCAACTCTCCCGACGAGCGTCCTGAGCGCGACCAGCGCCGCCGGGACAGTGGTGACCGTGGCGGCTACCGCGGTGGCCCGCGCCGCGGCGACGACCGTGGCGGCTACGGCCGCCGCGACGACCGCCGTGGAGACGACCGTCGTGACGGCGACCGTGGCGAGCGTGGCGGATTCCATGGCCGTGACGACCGCGACCGTGGCGGGCGTGACGACCGTGACCGTGGTGGACGCCCCTCCTTCCGT
>NZ_JBVHTR010000036.1:566-54706 GCF_055565775.1 Streptomyces sp. NPDC028331
CGCGACGACCGTTCGTCCGGCCCGCGCCGTGACGACCGCGACCGTGGCTTCCGCCGCGAGGGCGACCGCCCCTCCTTCCGCCGTGACGACGACCGCGGTGGTTACGGTCGCCGCGACGATGACCGCGGTGGGTACGGCCGTCGCGACGATCGCCGTGGAGACGACCGTCGTGACGGCGACCGTGGCGAGCGTGGCGGATTCCATGGCCGTGACGACCGCGACCGTGGCGGGCGTGACGACCGTGACCGTGGTGGACGCCCCTCCTTCCGTCGCGACGACCGTTCGTCCGGCCCGCGCCGTGACGACCGCGACCGTGGCTTCCGCCGCGAGGGCGACCGCCCCTCCTTCCGCCGTGACGACGACCGTGGCGGTTACGGCCGCCGTGATGACGACCGCGGCGGTTACGGCCGCCGTGATGACGACCGCGGCGGTTACGGCCGCCGTGATGACGACCGTGGCGGTTACGGCCGCCGTGATGACGACCGTGGCGGTTACGGCCGTCGCGACGACGACCGTGGCGGTTACGGCCGCCGTGATGACGACCGTGGCGGTTACGGCCGTCGCGACGACCGCCACGACGACCGCCGGGATGTCCGCCGCGACGACCGGCGGGAGGATCGTCGAGACGACCGGCGCGACAGTGAGCGCGGTGGCTTCCGGCGCGACGAGCGTCGCGACGACCGGCCGTCCGGCCCGCGCCGTGACGACCGCGAGCGTGGCTTCCGTCGGGACGACAGCCGCTCCGACCGCGGCGGTTTCCGTGGGCGCGACGAGCGCGGTGGGCGTCCCGGCGGCTTCCGGGGCCGTGACGAGCGCGGCGGCCGCCCCGGAGGTTTCCGGGGCCGTGACGACCGGCGTGGCGGCGGCCGGTTCCGCGAGGAGCGGGACCGTGACCGCGAGCCGATCAAGCGGCTGCCGATCCCCGAGGACGTCACCGGCGAGGAGATCGACAAGGACGTACGGCAGGAGCTGCAGAGCCTGCCCAAGACGCTCGCCGAGGACGTCGCCAAGAACCTGGTGATGGTCGCCCGGCTCATCGACGAGGACGCCGAGACGGCGTACGCGTACTCCAGGGTCGCGCTGCGCCTCGCGTCCCGCGTCGCCGCCGTGCGCGAAGCGGCCGGCTTCGCCGCCTACGCGAACCAGAAGTACGGTGAGGCGCTCGCCGAGTTCCGGGCCGCCCGGCGAATGACCGGCACCGTCGACCTGTGGCCCGTCATGGCGGACTGCGAGCGCGGTCTCGGCCGGCCCGAGAAGGCGCTGGACATGGCCGGTGCGCCCGAGGTGCACAAGCTCGACAAGGCCGGCCAGGTCGAGATGCGGCTCGTGGCGGCCGGTGCGCGCCGGGACATGGGGCAGCTCGACGCGGCGATCGTGACGCTGCAGAGCCCCGAGCTGGCGTCCAACTCCGTCCAGCCGTGGACCGCGCGGCTGCGGTACGCGTACGCCGACGCGCTGCTGGCCGCCGGCCGGGAGGGCGAGGCACGCGAGTGGTTCGCCAAGGCCGTCGAGGCCGACAGGGACGGCAGCACGGACGCCTCCGACCGGCTCGCCGAACTGGACGGCGTGGAGTTCGTCGACGCCCTGGTCGAGAGCGACGACGAGAGCGACGACGAGAGCGACGACGAGAACGACGAGGCAAGCGACGACGAGCGCGACGGCGCAGCCGGGGACGACGGCGCCACCGACTGACGTCGGTCGCCGGCACCGGACGGGACAGGGCGGGACCCCCTCGGGTCCCGCCCTGTCGCGTCTCAGAGCTCCAGCGCCCGGAGCACCAGCCCCGAGGCCGGTTTCGGCCCGAACGACGTCGACTTGCGCGGCATCGTCACGCCCTGGCGGGCCAGTTCGCGGACGACCTCCTCGCGGACCGGGTGCATCAGGACCGCCGTGCCGCCGTCGCGCTCGGCCTTCTCGACCGTGGCGGCCGTGTCGTGGATGTAGGCGATGTGCTCCGGTGAGTCCTCGGGGATGCGCCAGACGTGTTCCAGGAGCGCGGCGTGCAGGACCGTCGCGTCCAGGGTGCGCCAGGCCTCGGGACGGTCCGCCGGGACCGTACGGGCCAGGAGGTCCGGGGACGGCTGGTCCACCAGGTGGAAGGCGCCGTCGCCGGCGAGGAGGAAGGCGTTGCCGGCGCAGGCGGCGTCGGCCAGCACCTCCAGGGCCTCCGGCAGCGGCAGGCGCAGCTCGCGTACGCGGAACAGGCCCTCGAGGGCGGACAGCGCCTCGGGCACCGGGAGCCGGTGCAGAAGGCGGTGGATGGCCCGGACCCTCAGCGGGTAGCGGGCGGTGTCCACCAGCAGGACCAGGCCGTAGTCCCACGGGCTCGGTGAGGCGTGCTCGGCGCGGAGCCGCACGTATGTCGCCCAGCGGTGGTGGCCGTCGGCGATCAGGGCCTGGTGCTGGGCCAGATCCGCCCGGATCTCGGCCAGAGCGTCCGGATCCGTCACCGACCACAGGCGGTGGCTGAAACCGTCCTCCGTGGTGGTCGCCAGCAGCGGCGTGCGTTCGACGGTGCGTTCGACGACCGCCGTGGCGCCGGCCTCGGAGCCGTTGCCGCGGTAGGTGAGCAGCAGGGGTTCGAGGTTGGCGCAGGTGGCGCGCATCAGGGCGGCGCGGTCCGCGATGACGTGTGGCATGACGTCCTCGTGGGGCAGCACCACGCCCTCCGAGGGTTCCGAGACGCGCAGGGCCCCGATGACGCCGCGCTGGAGCACCCCGCCGCCCCGCTGCTCGTAGACGTACAGGCCGGGCTCGGTGTCGGTCCGCAGCACGCCCTCGGCGAGCCAGCGGCGCAGGGTCTCCGCCGCCTGCTTGGTGCGTGCCGCCGGGGTGGCCGCCTGGGGCAGTATGAGACGCACGATGTTGTGCGGGTCCGCCGACTCCAGGTGGAGGAGTCCGTCCGGGCGAACGACGACGTCGTACGGCGGTGAGGTGACCGCGGCGAGACTGCCGACGCGGTCGGGGTCGTAGCGCAGGCCCCGGAAGGGAGCCAGGTCAAGACCCGTGTGCGCCGGTACGTCCCCACGACCTGCAGTGTTCATTGATGCATCGTAAGTGTGTCAGTGCCGTGCGGGATGATCGGGGAAGGCGATCGAACGAGGAGCGATGCGTAATGAGCCAGACCGTCAGGACGCGGCCCGAGGGCAGTGCGGCACCGCTGAGCGAGGCGTACGACACGGCGCTGCTCGACCTGGACGGGGTGGTGTACGCGGGGGGCAGCGCGATCGCGCACGCCGTGGAGTCGCTCGGCACGGCGAGCCGCGGCGGGATGCATCTGGCGTACGTGACGAACAACGCGCTGCGTACGCCGGACGCGGTGGCCGCGCACCTGACGGAGCTGGGGATACCGACGGGATCCTCGGACGTCATCACGTCGGCGCAGGCGGTGGCCCGGCTGATCAGTGAGCAGGTGCCGGCGGGGGCGCGGGTCCTGGTGATCGGCGGCGAGGGGCTGCGGGTGGCGCTGCGGGAGCGGGGGCTGGTGCCCGTGGAGTCGGCCGAGGACGACCCGGTGGCCGTGGTGCAGGGTTACGGCGGGCCCGAGCTGCCGTGGGGGCGGTTCGCGGAGGCCTGTTACGCCATCGCGCGCGGGGTGCCGTGGTTCGCGTCGAACACCGATCTGACGATCCCGAGCGCGCGCGGTATCGCGCCGGGGAACGGGGCGGCCGTGGAGGTCGTGAGGATCGCGACCGGCGCGGAGCCGCAGGTGGCGGGCAAGCCGCTGCCGCCGATGCACCGCGAGACGATCCTGCGCACGGGCGCGAAGCGGCCGCTGGTGGTGGGGGACCGGCTGGACACGGACATCGAGGGCGCGTTCAACGGCGGGGTCGACTCGCTGCTGGTCCTGACGGGCGTGACGGACGGCGCGCGGCTGCTGGCGGCGACGCCGCAGCACCGGCCGACGTACGTGGACGCGGACCTGCGCGGGCTGCTGACCGGGCAGCCGGAGGTCGTCGGGGAGGGCGGCGGCTTCCGCTGCGGTGGCTGGACGGCGACGGCGGGGGACCGACTGGAGCTGGAGGGTGACGGGGAGGCGCTGGACGGGCTGCGGGCGCTGTGCGCGGCGGCCTGGACGGCGGCCGGCGACGGCTCGTGCGGCCTGGACGGGGAGAAGGCGCTGGCGCGGCTCGGGCTGTGACAGCGGAGGGGCGGCCGGTCGAGACGCGAAGCGAGGGTAGGCTAACCTAACTGGGTGTTGGTCGACAGCCCTCCCGAACCGCGCGCGGACGCCGCCCCCGCGCCCCCTCATCGCCGGGCGGTACGGACCCTCGGGCTCCTCGTCTCCCTCGCGCTCCTGGCGCTGGTCGCACTGGCGAGCATCGCGATCGGTGCGAAGGGCCTCTCGCCGGCGCAGGTCTGGCACGGCCTGTTCCACGACTCGGGGACGTACGCCGACGTCGTGGTCGGCGACCGGCGGTCGCGCACGGTGCTCGGTCTGCTCGCCGGCGCCGCGCTCGGTCTGGCCGGTGCCGTCCTCCAGGCGCTCACCCGCAACCCGCTGGCCGACCCCGGTCTGCTCGGCATCAACGCGGGCGCGTCCGCGGCGGTCGTCACCGCCATCACCTACTTCGGCGTCACCAGCCTGAGCGGCTATGTGTGGTTCGCCTTCCTGGGCGCGGCCGCCGTCGGGGCCCTGGTGTGGTTCCTCGGCGGCAGCCGGGGCGCCACACCGGTGCGGCTCGCGCTCGCAGGCACCGCGATCAGTGCCGCGCTCTACGGTTACCTCCAGGCTGCGATGATCATGGATGACGCGGCGCTCGGCACCATGCGCTTCTGGACGGTCGGCTCCCTGGCCTCCGCCACGGACGCGACCATCCGGCAGGTCCTGCCGTTCCTGCTGGCCGGTACGGTCCTCGCGCTCGCACTGGCCCGCCCGCTGAACGCCGTGGCGATGGGCGACGACACCGCCCGCGCCCTAGGCGCGAACCTCAACCGCACCCGCGCCCTGTCCATGGCCGCCGCGACCGTGCTGTGCGGGGCCGCGACCGCCGCCTGCGGACCGATCGTGTTCGTCGGGCTGATGGTCCCGCACGCCGTGCGGTCCTTCACCGGACCGGACCTGCGCTGGATCCTGCCGTACGCGGCCGTTCTGTCGCCGGTGCTGCTGCTCGGCGCCGATGTCATCGGCCGTGTCGTCGCCCGGCCCGCCGAACTCCAGGTCGGCATCGTGACCGCGGTGCTCGGCGGCCCGGTCTTCATCTTCCTCGTGCGGCGACGGAGGGCGGCCCGGCTGTGACGTCCAAGCGTGTCCTCACAGCCCCCGCAGGGCTGTCCTTCCGACTGGACGTCCGGGCGCTCGTCGTGGTCGTCCTGCTCCTGCTCGCCGCGCTCGCCGCGAGCGTGCTGCTGATCGGCACCGGCGACTTCCCGATCCCGGCCGGGGATGTCCTGAGGACACTGGCCGGCGAGGGCGATCGGGGCCAGGAGTTCATCGTCACCGAGCTGCGGCTGCCGCGCGTGCTGGTCGGCCTGCTGGTCGGCGCCTCGCTCGGCCTGGGCGGCGCGCTGTTCCAGTCCGTTTCCCGCAATCCGCTGGGCAGTCCGGACGTGCTCGGCCTCGGTCAGGGGGCCACCGCGGGGGCACTGGTGGTGATCGTGCTGTTCTCCGGCAGCGCGACCCAGGTCGCCCTGGGCGCGCTCGTCGGCGGCCTGGTGACCGGAGCCGCCATCTATCTGCTCGCCTGGAAACAGGGCGTGCACGGCTACCGCCTCGTCCTCGTCGGCATCGGTGTCTCCGCGGTCGTGACGGCGGTCAACGGGTTCCTGCTCACCAAGGCCGACATCGTGGACGCGGCCCGCGCGGTCTTCTGGATGACCGGCTCGCTGGGCGGCCGCGACTGGGACCAGGTGTGGCCGCTGCTCGCCCTCTGCGCCGTCCTCGTACCGCTCGTCCTCGGCAACGCGCGCGGGCTGCGGATGATGGAGATGGGCGACGACGTCTCCTGCGCCCTCGGCGTGCGGGTGGAGCGGGTACGGCTGCTGCTGATGGTGTCCGCGGTGCTGCTCACCGCCGGTGCCACGGCCGCCGCGGGACCGGTCGGGTTCGTGGCGCTCACCGCGCCTCAGCTCGCCCGCCGGCTGACCCGCTCGCCCGGGCCGAACCTGGTGCCCTCCATGGTCATGGGCGCCACCCTGCTGATCGTCGCGGACTGGGCCTCGCAGCGGGTGTTCGGCGCCGACCAGCTCCCCGTGGGCGTGGTGACGGGAGTCCTCGGCGGCGCCTATCTGCTGTGGCTGCTGGTCGCCGAACGCAGGGCGGGCCGCATATGAGGGCCACGGGCGGGCCGGACACGGGGGTGCCGGAGGGCCGGACATGACGGCCGCGGACGCACCGGACACGAACGACACCAGGACCACGAGGAGCACTGTGAACCGCCTCTGCGCCGACGACGTCACCCTCGCCTACGACCAGCGCGTGATCGCCGAACGGCTGTCCGTGGAGATCCCCGACCACTCCTTCACCGTGATCGTCGGCCCGAACGCCTGCGGCAAGTCCACGCTGCTGCGCGCCCTGTCCCGGATGCTCAGGCCCGCTCAGGGGCGGGTGCTGCTGGACGGGCAGGTCATCCAGTCGATGCCCGCGAAGAAGGTCGCGCGCACGCTGGGCCTGCTCCCGCAGTCCTCCGTCGCACCCGACGGGATCACCGTGGCGGACCTGGTCGGGCGCGGGCGCTACCCGCACCAGGGGCTCCTGCGCCAGTGGTCCGGCGAGGACGAGCGGGTCGTGCAGGAGGCCATGGCGCGGACCGGCGTCGCGGAACTGGCCGACCGTTACGTCGACGAACTCTCCGGCGGCCAGCGGCAGCGCGTGTGGATCGCCATGGCGCTCGCCCAGCAGACCCCGCTGCTGCTGCTCGACGAGCCGACCACCTATCTCGACATCCAGCACCAGATCGACGTGCTCGACCTGTGCGCCGAACTGCACGAGGAGCAGGGGCGCACCCTGGTCGCCGTGCTGCACGACCTCAACCACGCCGCCCGGTACGCCACCCACCTCGTCGCCCTGCGCGACGGCCGGGTCGTCGCCGAGGGCGCGCCGAACGACATCGTCACCGCCGAGCTGGTGGAGGAGGTCTTCGGCCTGCGCTGCCAGGTCATCCCCGACCCGGAGACGGGAACCCCGCTGGTGGTCCCGGCGGCCCGCAGGGCACGGGCACAGTCGGTCGCAGCCGCCGCTAAAGAAGCTTCCTGAGGCGGAACAGGTCCCTCAGCCCCGCCTCCAGCTTGACCCGGCCCGAACCCCACGCCCTGGCGAAGTGCAGTTCCCCGTCGACCATCGCCACCAGGTCGTCCCCGGTCATCGCGAGTCTGATCTGGGCCTTCTCGGCCGGCGGCCCCTGGAGGGTGTCCAGCACCTCGATCCGGCCGTCCTCGAGGCGGCCGACGAACGTGACGTCCAGGTCGGTGATGTGGCAGCTCAGCGAGCGGTCGAGGGCCGCCGCTTCACGTACGTCCCCTTCGGCGCCCGCCAGGTTGTCCGAGAACTTCTCGAGTGCGCTGCGGCACTCCTCAATCGTCGCCATCGTCAGCGACGGTACCTCAGCGCTTCGCGATAGCGTTCGGGGCATGAGCGACTCTGTGACGGAGGCCGGGGTCCCGGCGGAAGCGGGGGCAGTGGAGCCGGACGGTCCGGCGCAGTCCGCGTCCCAGGCGGCGGACGACCCCGCCGTGCCCGCCCCCCTGAACGTGCCCCGGACCCCCACCGGCGACGCCGATGTGGACGCGGCCCTGGAGCGTCTGGCCGACGCCGACCACCTCGCCACCGACGGGCACATCGAGGTGTACGAGGATGTACATCGGGGGCTGCGCGACGCGCTCACCGCGCTCGACGCCCGTCCGGGACCTCCGGCGCCCCCAGGGTCCTACGGCAACAGGAGCTGAACCGAACGTGGCAGGAGTCGCACGCCGCCGTCTCGACGCGGAGCTGGTCCGCCGGAAGCTCGCGCGCTCGCGTGAGCACGCCGGCCAGCTGATCGCCGCAGGCCGGGTCACCGTCGGCAAGACGGTTGCGACCAAGCCCGCCACGCAGGTCGAGACCGCGGCCGCCATCGTGGTCGCGCGGGACGACAGCGACCCCGACTACGTCTCGCGCGGCGGCCACAAGCTCGCCGGCGCCCTGAAGGTCTTCGTCCCCCAGGGCCTGGTCGTCGAGGGACGGCGGGCACTGGACGCCGGCGCGTCCACCGGAGGCTTCACCGACGTCCTGCTGCGCGCCGGCGCCGCACACGTCGTCGCCGTGGACGTCGGATACGGACAACTCGCCTGGTCTCTGCAGAGCGATGAACGCGTCACCGTCAAAGACCGTACGAACGTACGCGAGTTGACGCTCGAAGCGATCGATGGGGAGCCAGTGGATCTTGTCGTGGGGGATCTGTCCTTCATCCCGCTCGGACTGGTGCTGCCCGCCCTGGTGCGGTGCGCGAAGCCGGACGCCGACCTGGTGATGATGGTCAAGCCGCAGTTCGAGGTGGGGAAGGAACGGCTCGGCAGCGGCGGCGTCGTCCGCAGCCCGCAGTTGCGCGCCGAGGCCGTGTGCCAGGTGGCCGGGCGGGCCGCGGAACTGGGGCTCGGGGTGAAGGGCGTGACGGCCAGCCCGCTGCCCGGGCCCTCGGGCAATGTCGAGTACTTTCTGTGGCTGCGAGCCGGAGCACCCGCGCTGGACCCGGCCGACGTTGACCGTGCTGTGGCGGAGGGGCCGCGTTGACAACGAACCGAGCTCGTACTGTTTTCCTGCTGGCCCACACCGGTCGGTCCGCCGCCATCCGCAGCGCCGAGTTGCTGGTCAAGGGCCTGCTGCGGTCCGGGATCGGTGTGCGCGCCCTGGAGGACGAGGCGGCCGACCTTCCGCTGCCGGACGAGGTGCAACTGGTCAAGGAGGCCACCCCGCAGTGCCTCGACGGGTGCGAGCTGCTCATCGTGCTCGGCGGTGACGGCACCCTGCTGCGCGGCGCCGAGTTCGCCCGCGCCTCCGGGGTGCCGATGCTGGGCATCAACCTCGGCCGGGTCGGCTTCCTCGCCGAGGCCGAGCGCGACGACCTCGACCGGGTCGTCGACCGGGTGGTGATGAAGGCGTACGAGGTCGAGGAGCGCATGACGGTCGACGTCGTCGTGCACAGGAACGGCGACATCGTCCACACCGACTGGGCGCTCAACGAGGCGGCCGTGCAGAAGGTGTCCGCCGAGAAGCTCCTGGAGGTCGTCCTGGAGATCGACGGGCGGCCGGTGACCGGGTTCGGCTGCGACGGCATCGTGTGCGCCACCCCCACCGGGTCGACCGCCTACGCCTTCTCCGCCGGCGGGCCCGTGGTGTGGCCGGAGGTGGAGGCGCTGTTGATGGTGCCGATCAGTGCGCACGCGCTGTTCGCGAAGCCGCTCGTGACCTCCCCGGACTCGGTGCTGGCCGTCGAGGTGCAGCCGGACACCTCGCACGGGGTGCTGTGGTGCGACGGGCGGCGGATGGTGGAGCTGCCGCAGGGCGCGCGGGTGGAGGTGCGGCGGGGGGCGGTCCCGGTGCGGCTGGCTCGGCTGCACCATGCGTCGTTCACCGACCGGCTCGTGGCCAAGTTCGCGCTTCCGGTGTCGGGCTGGCGAGGGCGGCCGCACTAGGGAACGGCGGGCCGTCCGTCCGGTGCGGCGGTCCGTGGTTTCCCGCGCCCACGCGGCGGAGCCGCACATCGGCACGGCCCCGCGGCCCTCTCGGGCCGCGGTGTACCTCCCAGGAGTGACATGGGCCGCTCGCACTTCTGCCCGCCGACCTCGTAAGGTCTTCTCCGTGTTGGAGGAGATGCGGATACGGTCTCTCGGAGTCATCGACGATGCCGTCGTCGAGCTGTCGCCCGGTTTCACCGCCGTGACCGGTGAGACGGGTGCGGGCAAGACCATGGTCGTCACCAGTCTCGGGTTGCTGCTCGGCGGGCGCGCCGACCCCGCGCTCGTGCGGATCGGGGCGAAGAACGCGGTCGTCGAGGGCCGGATCGCCCTGCCCGAGGACGCCTCCGTCGCCGTACGCGCCGAAGAGGCCGGGGCCGAACTCGACGACGGGGCGCTGATCGTCAGCCGTACCGTCTCCGCCGAGGGCCGCTCGCGGGCGCACCTGGGCGGGCGTTCCGTGCCCGTCGGCGTGCTGGCGGAGCTGGCCGACGAACTGGTCGCCGTGCACGGGCAGACCGACCAGCAGGGCCTGCTCAAGCAGTCCCGGCAGCGGCAGGCGCTGGACCGGTACGCCGGGGACGCCGTCGCCGTGCCGCTCGCCAAGTACCAGGAGGCCTACCGGCGGCTGCGCGCGGTCTCCGCCGAACTGGACGAGATCACCACGCGTGCCCGTGAGCGCGCCCAGGAAGCCGACATGCTGCGCTTCGGGCTCGAGGAGATCGCGGCCGTGGAGCCGCGGCCGGGTGAGGACGTGGAGCTCGCCGAGGAGGCCGAGCGGCTCGGGCACGCCGAGGCGCTGGCGTCGGCGGCGACGGCCGCGCACTCGGCGCTGGCGGGCAATCCCGAGGACCCCGAAGCCGTCGACGCCTCCACCCTGGTCGCGGGCGCCCACCGGGCGCTGGAGGCGGTCCGCTCGCACGACCCGGCGCTTGCGGGGCTCGCCGAGCGGATCGGGGAGATCGGCATCCTGCTGGGCGATGTGGCCGGTGAGCTGGCCGGGTACGCCGACGACCTGGACGCCGACCCGCTGCGGCTGGCGGCCGTGGAGGAACGGCGGGCCGCACTCACCGCGCTCACCCGGAAGTACGGCGAGAACATCAACGCCGTTCTCGACTGGGCCGAGCAGAGCGCCGCCCGGCTGAGCGAACTGGACGGCGACGACGACAGGATCGAGGAGCTGACCGCCGAACGGGACGCGCTGCGGGCCGAGCTGGGCGGTCTCGCGCAGGCCTTGACGGACGCACGGGCGGAGGCCGCCGAGCGGTTCGCCGCCGCTGTCACCGCCGAGCTGGCCTCGCTCGCCATGCCGCACGCGCGCGTGTCGTTCGAGATCCGGCAGACCGAGGACCCGAACGGGGTCGAGGTCGGCGGGCGTACGGTCGCCTACGGCCCGTCGGGCGTCGACGAGGTCGAACTGTTGCTCGCCCCGCATCCCGGCGCGCCGCCCCGGCCCATCGCCAAGGGCGCCTCGGGCGGTGAGCTGTCGCGCGTGATGCTCGCCGTGGAGGTCGTGTTCGCGGGCACGGACCCCGTGCCCACCTACCTGTTCGACGAGGTCGACGCGGGCGTCGGCGGCAAGGCGGCGGTCGAGATCGGGCGCCGGCTCGCGAAGCTCGCGAAGACGGCGCAGGTCGTGGTGGTCACCCACCTGCCGCAGGTGGCGGCGTTCGCCGACCGGCAACTGCTGGTGGAGAAGACCGACGACGGCTCGGTGACGCGCTCCGGGGTGAAGGTCCTCCAGGGCGAGGAGCGGATCCGTGAGCTGTCCCGGATGCTGGCGGGCCAGGAGGACTCGGAGACCGCCCGCGCCCACGCGGAGGAACTGCTGGCCACGGCACGGACGGACGTGTAGGACAGGCTTCCGGCGGGCGGATTAGGCTGGTGCGATGATCACGCGCACCCGCAGGACCGTTTCGTTCGCGCTCGCCGCCGCCGTCACCCGGGGCGCCACCGCCGCTCTGCGCGCCGTGGCGCCGGGCGGGCGGGGGCGTTGGCAGCGGACGAACCACGCCGGGCGGACCGTCGTGCTGTACCCGGGGCCCGCGGTGGCCGCGGCGGCCGCCATCGGGGCCGGGCGGGTCCATCCGGCGGCCGGGTTCGCCGTGCTCGCCGCCGGTGCCTGCGGGGCCTACGACGACATCGCGGGCGGCTCCCACAGGGGGTTCCGGGCGCATCTGTCGGCCCTGCGGGACGGTGACGTCACCAGTGGTGCGGTGAAACTGTTCGGGATCTCGGCCGCCGCGCTCGCCGCGGGGGCCGTGCTCAAGGAACGGCCCCTGGACAAGGTGCTCGCCGGCGTGGTGATCGCCGGAGCCGCGCACTTCGTCAACCTGGTGGACGTCCGGCCGGGGCGGGCCGCCGGGGCCGTCCTCGCGCTGGGTGCGCCCGGGCTGCTGCGGAAGGGCGCCTGCGGGGAGCTGACCGCCGCCGCGATGGGGGCCGCGGCCGCCGCCCTCCCCGACGACCTCGGCGAACGCGCGATGCTCGGCGACACCGGGGCGCACGCCCTCGGCGCCGCGCTCGGGGCCGCGGCCGTGGCCGGCAACGGGCGGGCCGGAATGCTTGCGCACGCGGTCGCGTTCGTGGCCGCGGCGGCGTACGGGGACAAGGTGAGCGAAGCCGCGAGGTCGTGGCGGATCGGACAGTTCCCCGTGGCCCCCCTCCCTCCGGCCACCACCTCACCCGTGTGAGTGACCGGGGTGCGCGCCCGGGCACCCGCTCCGCCGTGCTCGCCCGCGCCCGCCGGTCCCGCAACACCCGCGCGCCCTGGCATCCTTGAGTCAACCGCGGTCCACCTCACGCGGTCCGCCTCCACCGCGCGATCCTTCTGTACGTTTCTTCGTGACCGTCCGACGCCGAACCAGGAGCCCCGGCCACGTGAGCCTCGCGAGCAGCCTCTCACCGCACGGCCGGTCGCCGCTGCGCACCGTGCAGGTGCTCGGCGGGGGCAGCGCGGGCAGCAGCGCGCACGTGCGCACACTGGCTGCGGGCCTGGTCGCCAGGGGCGTGCGCGTGACGGTGTGCGCCCCCGTGGAGGCCGAGCGCACCTACGATTTCACCGGCGCCGGCGCCCAGCACGTCCCCGTGCCCCGCAGCACGGACCCCGCGTCCCTGGCCGCGCTCCGCATCGCCTGCGGCGACGCCGACCTGGTGCACGCGCACGGGCTGCACGCGGGCCTGCGCGCCGCCCTCGCCCTCGGTGGACGCCGCACGCCCCTCGTCGTCACCTGGCACACCCGGGCGCACGCCGAGGGCGCCCGCGCACATCTGCTGCGCCTGCTGGAGCGGCGCGTGGCCCGGGCCGCGTCCGTCGTGCTCGGCACGTCGTCCGACCTGGTCGAACGGGCCCGCCGGCGGGGCGCCCGCGACGCCCGGCTCGCCGCCGTCGCCCTCCCCGCGCCCCGCAGACCCACCGAGTACGAGGACCCCGACCCGGTGAGCCCCAAGCTCCGCGCGGAACTCGGCGCCACCGACCGGCCGTTGCTCATCGCCGTCGGCGCGCTCGACCGGCACCGCGGCCACGAGGTGCTGCTGGACGCCTCCCGCGCCTGGTGCGGCCTCGACCCGGAGCCGCTGGTCGTCATCGCGGGGGAGGGGCCGCTGCGGACGGTGCTGCAGCGACGCATCGAGGACGAGGGGCTCCCGGTGCGGCTGGTGGGACGGCGCGAGGACGTGGCGGAGCTGCTGGCCGCCGCCGATGTCGCGCTGCTGCCCAGCAGTTGGGAGTCCCGGTCCGTGCTCGCCCAGGAGGCCCTGCACGCGCGTGTGCCGCTGGTCGCCACCGACGTCGGCGGCATCCGCGAACTGGTCGGCGACGCCGCCGAACTCGTCCCGTACGGCGACGCGGACGCGCTCGCCACCGCCGTCGTACGGCTCCTCGACGACCCGGCACGCCGTGAGCTGCTGAAGAACACGGGCACCCGGCAGGCCGCCACCTGGCCCACCGAGGACGAGACCGTCGCCCAGGTCCTCAGCGTCTACGACGAGCTGACCCAGGTGCGGCCCTACCTCTGAGGACGGTCAGGGCACATGCCGGCGCGCCCGCAGCGCCAGGCTCAGCGTCAGCACCGTCTGCGGGTCGTCCAGGTCCGTGCCCAGCAGCTCCCCGATCCTCGCCAGCCGGTTGTAGAGGGTCTGCCGGTTCAGGTGCAGCTCGCGGGCCGTCTCCGCCTTGCGGCCCGCATGGGCCAGATACGTCTGAAGCGTCGGCAGCAGCGGCGGCTTCGAACGGTCGTCGTGCTCCCGCAGCGGGCCGATCGCGCGGTCCACGAAGGCCGCCAGGTCCGGATGGTCGCGCAGCCGCCACAGCAGCAGGTCGATGTCCAGGCGGCGGGCGTCGTACCAGGGCAGCTCCGGCAACCCCTGCGCCGCCGTAGCGGTCTCCGCCGCGTGCCGCAGCCCCGCCGACGCCGCGGCCCAGCCGCCCGCCACCCCCACCACCACGACCGGCGGCCGGGCCCCCGGCCGCTGCATGCCCGCCCGCTCCACGCCCGCCCGCAGCGCCGCGGCCACCCGGTCGGCGACCGCCGCCCGCTCCGACTCCGAGCGCAGCCCCAGCAGCAGCGGCACCCGCCCCTCCACCGGCCGCACGCCCAGCAGCACCGGCACCCCCACGGACACCAGCTCCTCCGCGACCGCCCGCGCCAGCACCGCCCAGCCCCCGCCGCCCGCCGCGGGCCCGTCCGCAAGGCGCATCACCACCGGCAGCAGCGGGCCGCGGCCCGGCTTGAAGCCCAGCACCCGGGCCTGCGCCGGCGCGTCGTCGGCGGCGATCCGGCCTTCGGCGAGGTCGGTGAGGAAGTCGCCACGCCCGCGCGCCGCCAGTTCCTCCTCCTGCCGGGCCTGCATCAGCACCACGGCGAGGATGCCCGCGGCCCGCTCGGCCGCGATCCGGTGCACCGGCGCAACCGGCGCGCTCACCGGCAACAGCACCAGCCGGGCCCGTACCGCCCCCGCGCCGGGGCCACCGCCGGGCACGTCCACGATCGTCGTCCCGGCCGGCGGCTCGTCCTTGTGGTGGCCGCGCAGCCCCTCCCACACCTGCAAGGGGTCCGTGTCCGCGGGGCCGGTCCCGGCGGCGTAGAGAAGCCGACCGTCGGCGGTCTCCAGGAACACCGGGTTGCCGCCGAAGTCGGCCAGAATGCCCAGGACCTGCGGCACCCCGCCCCCACCGAGCAGCGCCTCGGTGCAGCGGCGGTGCACCTCCTCGGCCCGCTGGAGCAGGGCGTAGTGGCCGTTGACGATCTCCGTGTGGATCTCCTCGGTGACCGTCACGAACGGCACCTCGCGATGCAACTGCACCAACGGCAGCCCGGCGGCCTTCGCCGCCTCGACGAGGGCGGCGGGCAGCCGGGTGAAACGGGTGCCCAGCTCCACCACCAGGGCCGCGATACCGCGCTCGGCCAGCGTCCGCACGAACGCCCGCTGCTCGGCGGGGCGGCTGCCGAGCCCGTACCCGGTGGTCAGCAGCAGTTCGCCGCCCTTGAGCAGCGAGGCGATGTTCGGCACCTCGCCCGCGTGCACCCAGCGCACCGTGCGGCCCAGCCGGTCGGCGCCCGCCAGCACCTCCGGCAGCCCGCTGCGCAGCCCGGGCAGCTCCAGCGCCCGCCGCACGGTGATTCCGGCGCCCTCGGTACCCGCCGGGAGGTCGAAACGGCTGTCCATGCGGTGACGCTACCTGCGCCGACGTCCTGGGCACAGCGCCGGGCCCCGGTCAGGCGGGCAGCACGTTGTGGTTGTAGCGGAACACGTTGTCCGGGTCGTAGCGCCGCTTCACCCGGGCCATCCGGTTGAGGCTGTCGGTGCCGACCCCGGCCACCAGCCGGTCCCGGCCCTCGTCCCCGGCGAGCGGCAGACAGACCGCCCCGGTGCGCCAGGGCCGGACGTCGTCGCCCGCGCCCCCGACCCACCGGCAGACCCGCTCGTCGTCCGCCGGGTCCTCCCAGATGCCGAACGCGTGCTGCGCCCAGGGCGCGTCCCGGCCGGGCACGGGGAAGTCGGCGGGCCCGGAGGCGACCCCGCCGCCCAGCGGAACCAGCATGTGCCGGCAGGCCGTCGGGACGGGCATCGCGCGGGCCCGGGCGCAGAACCGGTCGATCAGCTCGTCGGGCAGAGCGGTCAGGTGCTCCGCCGACCAGTGGTGCCGCAGCCCGGGCGGCACGTCGGACATGCGCTGCGCGTCGGCGTACGGCAGCGAGGTGACGACCTCGGACTCGTGCGGCAGCGCCAGCAGCGGCCGGGCGAACTCGCGCAGGTCGTCCACGGGGCCGGCGTGGGTGAGCAGCGCGGCGCACAGCAGCCTGCCCGTCAGGTGCGCGGGGACGTACGGCGCGGGCGTCCCGGTCCGGTACAGCACGGTGCCGCCCACCCGCGGCGGCGCGCCCGCGAGGAGGTCCCGGTAGCAGCGGACGACGTCCGGGCCGCTCTCCGGCCGGAACACGAGCAGGGCGACCGAGAAGTGGGGCAGCTCGTGCAGCCGGAGCGTGAGCGCGGTGGCGACGCCGAAGTTCCCCCCGCCGCCGTGCAGCGCCCGGAACAGCTCGGGGTTCTCCCCGGCGCTCGCCCGGACCACGGCGCCGTCCGCGGTCACCAGCTCGACGCCGAGCAGGTTGTCCACGGCGAGCCCGAAGGCCCGCTCCAGCCAGCCGCTGCCCCCGCCGAGCACGAAACCGCCCACACCGATGGTGGAGACCCGGCCGCCGGTGGTCGCGAGGGCGTACGGCTGCGTCGCGCGATCCAGGTCGCGCATCAGGGCGCCCCCCTCGACGCGTACCGCGGCGGCCCCGGGGTGGACCGTGGCCCCGCGCATCCGGCGCAGGTCCACGACCACCCCGTTGTCGTTGACCGCCATACCGGCGACGCTGTGGCCGCCGCCCCGCACCGCGATCTTCAGATCCAGCTCCCGGGCGAACCGCACCGCCCGGACGACATCGGCCGGCCCGGCACACCGCGCGATCACGGCCGGCCGACGGTCGATCCGCGCGTTGAACACGGCCCGGGCCGGGTCGTACCCCGGATCGCCGGGAGCGAGGACCTCACCGGCCAGGTCGGCGCGGAGCGCGGCGAGCGCGGTGCGCGCCTTGGTGAAGGGGGCCATGGCAGCCGCCCCCTTCCAGCACAGCAGGGGACAGGGCCTGCCTTCAGCCTAGGCAGGCACCGCGCACCGGTCCTGTTCGGAGGCGAATGCGCCCCCTCAGCCCCCGTACGCCCCGGACGCCGTCAGCCGCAGCGCGGTGTCGATCAGCGGCACGTGGCTGAACGCCTGCGGGAAGTTCCCCACCTGGCGCTTCAGGCGCGGGTCCCACTCCTCCGCGAGCAGCCCCACGTCGTTGCGCAGTGCGAGCAGCTTCTCGAACAGCCTGCGGGCCTCGTCCACGCGGCCGATCATCGCCAGGTCGTCGGCCATCCAGAACGAGCAGGCGAGGAACGCGCCCTCGTCGCCCGGCAGGCCGTCCACGCCCTCCTCGTCGCCCGACGTGGGGTAGCGCATGATGAAGCCGTCCGGCGTGGACAGCTCGCGCTGGATCGCCTCGATCGTGCCGATCACCCGCTTGTCGTCCGGCGGCAGGAAGCCCATCTGCGGGATCAGCAGCAGCGAGGCGTCCAGCTCCTTGGAGCCGTAGGACTGCGTGAAGGTGTTGCGCTCCTTGTCGTAGCCCTTCTCGCACACGTCCCGGTGGATGTCGTCGCGCAGCTCGCGCCACTTCTCCAGCGGTCCGTCCGCCTCCCCGGACTCGAGCAGCTTGATCGTGCGGTCCACCGCCACCCACGCCATCACCTTGGAGTGCACGAAGTGCCGGCGCGGGCCCCGCACCTCCCAGATGCCCTCGTCCGGTTCGTCCCAGTGCTGCTCCAGGTAGCGGATCAGCTTGAGCTGCAGAAGGGAGGCGTAGTCGTTGCGGGCCAGGCCGGTCATGTGGGCCAGGTGCAGCGCCTCGGTGACCTCGCCGTACACGTCGAGCTGGAGCTGGTGCGCGGCGCCGTTGCCGACGCGCACCGGCGCCGAGTTCTCGTAGCCGGGGAGCCAGTCCAGCTCCGCCTCGCCGAGCTCCCGCTCGCCCGCGATGCCGTACATGATCTGCAGGTTCTCGGGGTCGCCGGCGACGGCCCGCAGCAGCCACTCGCGCCAGGCGCGGGCCTCCTCGCGGTAGCCGGTGCGCAGCAGCGACGACAGGGTGATCGCCGCGTCCCGCAGCCAGGTGTAGCGGTAGTCCCAGTTGCGTACGCCGCCGATCTCCTCCGGCAGCGAGGTCGTGGGCGCGGCCACGATGCCGCCCGTCGGCGCGTACGTCAGGGCCTTGAGGGTGATCAGCGAGCGGATGACGGCCTCGCGGTAGGGGCCGTGGTACGTACAATGCTCCACCCACTCGCGCCAGAAGTCCACGGTCGCCTCGAGCGACTGCTCGGGCTCCGGCAGGGGCGGCGGCTCCTTGTGCGAGGGCTGCCAGGAGATCGTGAACGCGATCCGGTCACCGGGTGCGACGGTGAAGTCCGCGTACGTGGTCAGCCCCTTGCCGTACGTCTCGGCCTCGGTGTCGAACCACACGGAGTCCGGTCCGGCGACGGCCACCGTGCGCCCCTCGTGCTTGTGCACCCAGGGCACGATGCGCCCGTAGGAGAACCGCATCCGCAGCGCCGACCGCATCGGCACGCGGCCCGTGACGCCCTCCACGATCCGGATGAGCTGGGGGGCGCCGTCACGCGGCGGCATGAAGTCGACGACCCGGACCGTGCCGCGCGGGGTGTCCCACTCGGACTCCAGGATCAGCGACTCGCCGCGGTACGTGCGCCGGGTCGCCCTCGGCGGCTCGGCGTCCGACGCGTGGGCCGGGCCCAGCCGCCAGAAGCCGTGTTCCTCCGTGCCGAGCAGCCCCGCGAAGACGGCATGGGAGTCGAAGCGGGGCAGGCACAGCCAGTCCACCGTGCCGTCCCGGCAGACCAGCGTCGCGGTCTGCATGTCTCCGATGAGTGCGTAGTCTTCGATGCGCCCGGCCAATGCAACTCCAGTCGAACGGCCACGTCGCCCCGAGGGGCGGTCGCTCTGTGCGGTCATGGGGGTCGGTGAGAAAGTCGTTGTTCACCGACCCATTCGAAAATGATGCAGTCGATGTTCAACGAACTGACGAGCTCTTGTTGTTCCGGTGACGGGCGGGGGTGGTGCCGTATTCCGGAAACGCTCGGCAGCGAGAGTGTCCGAGCAGGATACGACGCAGGTGCATGATCCGCGTGCCCCGCCGGGCAACCGCGCTGCCCCGAACGAGTGAGCCTCGGGTGAAACCCAGGTGAAAAGCGCCTAAGGTTCGCGCGTCCGTGGTGACACGTGTGCGGAGCGTGGCCGGAAGCAGTCCCCTCGCGGCGCTGATACGCTGGTAGCCCGTGGACCGGTGGGCTCGAAACCCCCGAACCGCAGCGACGGCACCCTCGAAAAAAATACTTCGAGGACGGGCCGTACCGCACCCCATACCGCGACCACGGGAGCCCCCTCTTGGCCATGCCGCCCGCTGCTTACCGCAACAGCACAGCCACGACGACCAAGCACATCTTCGTCACCGGGGGTGTCGCCTCCTCGCTCGGCAAGGGCCTGACGGCCTCCAGCCTCGGCATGCTGCTCAAGGCGCGGGGCCTGCGCGTCGTGATGCAGAAGCTCGACCCGTACCTGAACGTCGACCCGGGCACGATGAACCCCTTCCAGCACGGTGAGGTGTTCGTCACCAACGACGGCGCCGAGACCGACCTGGACATCGGTCACTACGAGCGCTTCCTCGACCGGGACCTCGACGGCTCGGCGAACGTCACCACCGGGCAGGTCTACTCGACGGTGATCGCCAAGGAACGGCGCGGCGAGTATCTGGGCGACACCGTGCAGGTCATCCCGCACATCACCAACGAGATCAAGCACCGCATCCGGCGCATGGCCACCGACGAGGTGGACGTCGTCATCACCGAGGTGGGCGGCACGGTCGGCGACATCGAGTCGCTTCCGTTCCTGGAGACCGTCCGCCAGGTCCGCCACGAGGTCGGCCGCGACAACGTCTTCGTGGTGCACATCTCGCTGCTGCCCTACATCGGCCCCTCCGGCGAGCTGAAGACCAAGCCGACCCAGCACTCGGTCGCCGCCCTGCGCAACATCGGTATCCAGCCGGACGCGATCGTGCTGCGCTGCGACCGCGAGGTCCCCACCGCTATCAAGCGCAAGATCTCCCTGATGTGCGACGTCGACGAGGCCGCCGTCGTCGCCTGCCCGGACGCCCGCTCGATCTACGACATCCCGAAGGTCGTGCACTCCGAGGGCCTGGACGCCTACGTCGTCCGCAAGCTCGACCTGCCGTTCCGCGACGTGGACTGGACGACCTGGGACGACCTGCTCGACCGCGTCCACAACCCGGAGCACGAGGTCACCCTCGCCCTGGTCGGCAAGTACATCGACCTGCCCGACGCCTACCTGTCGGTGACCGAGGCGCTGCGCGCGGGCGGCTTCGCCAACAAGGCCCGGGTGAAGATCAAGTGGGTCACGTCCGACGACTGCAAGACCCCGGCAGGTGCCGAGAAGCAGCTCTCGGACGTGGACGCGATCTGCATCCCCGGCGGTTTCGGCGACCGGGGCGTGTCCGGCAAGGTCGGCGCGATCCAGTACGCCCGTGAGAACAGGATCCCGTTGCTGGGGCTGTGCCTCGGCCTGCAGTGCATCGTGATCGAGGCGGCGCGCAACCTGGCGGGCATCCCCGACGCCAACTCCACCGAGTTCGACGCGGCGACCGCCCACCCGGTCATCTCCACCATGGCCGAGCAGCTCGACATCGTCGCGGGCGAGGGCGACATGGGCGGCACGATGCGGCTGGGCATGTACCCGGCGAAGCTCGCGGAGGGCTCGATCGTGCGCGAGGTGTACGACGGCAAGGAGTACGTCGAGGAACGCCACCGCCACCGCTACGAGGTGAACAACGCCTACCGCGCCGAGCTGGAGAAGAAGGCGGGCATCGTGTTCTCCGGGACGTCGCCCGACGGCAAGCTGGTGGAGTACGTGGAGTACCCGCGCGACGTGCACCCTTACCTGGTGGCCACGCAGGCGCACCCCGAGCTGCGGTCCCGCCCGACCCGCCCGCACCCGCTGTTCGCGGGCCTGGTCAGGGCGGCCGTGGCCCGCAAGAACGGGAAGAACGGCAAGTAGAACGGGGCCTGTACGGTGGCCGGGGTACGCCTCCTTGGGGGCGTACCCCGGTTTCGTGCAAGGCGTGGGAGGAACAGGGCGACATGACGACGATCAAGGACACCGCCGAGGAGTGGGAGATCCGGGCGAGCGAGACCCCGTTCGTCGGCAAGAAGACCTCCGTCCGCGCCGACGACGTGGTCATGCCGGACGGCTCGGTGGCGCGCCGCGACTACCAGGTCCACCCCGGCTCGGTGGCCGTCCTCGCCCTCGACGACCAGGACCGGGTGCTGGTCATCCGGCAGTACCGCCACCCGGTGCGCCAGAAGCTGTGGGAGATTCCGGCCGGTCTGCTCGATGTCCCCGGCGAGAACCCGCTGCACGCCGCCCAGCGCGAACTGTACGAGGAGGCGCACCTCAAGGCCGAGGACTGGCGCGTGCTGACCGACGTCTACACCACGCCGGGCGGCTGCGACGAGGCCGTGCGCATCTTCCTCGCCCGCGACCTGTCCGAGGCCGACGGGCAGCGCTTCCAGGTGGAGGACGAGGAGGCCGACATGGAGCTGGCCCGGGTGCCGGTGGCGGACCTCGTGCGGGGCGTTCTGGCGGGCGACCTGCACAACAACTGCCTCGTCGTCGGCGTCCTGTCGCTCGTCGCCGCGCGGACCGGCGACGGCCTGGACGCCCTGCGCCCCGCCGAGGCCCCGTGGCCGGCCCGCCCGTTCGAGGCGTGACGCCTCCGGCCCGGCACACCGTCCTCAGGAGCTGCGCACCCCTCACGCCCGGACGGGGTGCCGAGGGGGCGCCGGCCGTGGGATCTCCGGACCGGCCGGAACACACCGTCGGTCGTACGATCGCCTGATCCGATCGGGGGACGTGCCCGCCGTGCTCCGCCGGGATCGTCGCAGAGCGTCAACTAGGCTCTGACAGCGACCCGCCCGAGACCTCGGCGGGCCCGTGCGCGCAGTGGGACGGGAGTGTGGCCCGTGACGGATCAGGCGGTGGACACAGACGGAAGCGTGCGGTCGGACAGCGGCCCGCGTCCCACCGCCGGCCACGGTCCGTTCCTCGGCCGCACCCGGGAGCTGAAGGAGCTCCGCGCCGACATCGACCGCGCGGGCCTGGACACCCTCGCCGGACGCAAGGCGCCCCGCGCCCGCGTACTGCTCGTCGCCGGCCGCCCCGGTTACGGCCGCACCGCCCTCGCCGAGGAACTGGTGCGCCAGGTCGCGGACGGCTACGAGGGCGGCGCACTGCGCGTCCGCCTCAGCGAGCCCGACGGCACCCCCGTCCCCACCGAGCGCACCGCCCGTGAGCTGCTCACCGCCCTCGGCCTGCCCACCCCGCCCGGCGCCGACGAGGACGAGCTGAGCCAGGCGGTGCGCGCGGCCCTCGCGGAGCGCCGTGCCCTGCTCCTGCTCGACGACGCGGTGAGCGCCGAGCAGGTCGACGCGGTGCTGCCGGACAGCCCCGACTGTCTCGTCGTCGCCGTCTCCGCCGGGCCGCTGACCGGCATCGCGGACGTGCGCCCCTGCACGCTGGGCGGCCTGGACACCAAGGCCGCCCTGGAACTGCTCACCCGGTACGCCGGCTCCGTCCGGGTCACCGTCGACCCGCGCGCCGCCGAGGGGCTCGTCGAGGAGTGCGCGGGCCAGCCCGCCGCGCTCGTCCTCGCCGGGGGCTGGCTCGCCGCCCACCCCAAGGCCGCCGTCGCCGACCTCGCCCGGCACCTGCGCACCGGTGCCGAGGGCGGCTCGCCCCTGGCCCGCACCCTCCGGCTCTCCTACGAGGCGCTGCCGGGACCCGCCCAGCGGATGCTGCGGCTGCTCAGCCTGGCCCCCGCCGGCCTGCCGGACCCGCACACCGCCTCGGCGCTGGCCGGCTGCCCGGTGGACACCGCCCGCACCGCCCTCGAGGACTTCACGGACCGCGGCTTCCTGCGACGCCTCGACTCGTCCCTGCCGCAGTACGAGGTCCCGGGCTGTCTGCTGCCCCAGTTGCGCGCGTTCGCCGAGCGCCACGACCGGCCCGCCGAGCTGCAGCTCGCCCGCGCCCGGATGCTGGAGCGGACGGTGCGGCTGCTGCAGTCCTGCCGGGCGGTCACCGAGACCGACAGCCCCCAGGCCCGCGAGAAGCTCGCCAAACTGCCCCGCGACCTGCGCTTCCCCAGCCCCCGCGCGGCCGAGGACTGGCTGCGCCTGCGGCAGCCCGCGCTGCTGGCGTCGGCGCGGCTCGCGGTCGCCGACGGCGAGTTGGACACCCTCGCCCGGCGCCTGATGGCCGCGCTCGTACGGGCCCTGGTGGCCCACTTCGGCACCCGGGCCGCCGCGCCCGAGCTGTACGGCATCCACCGGCTGGTCCTCGATGTCGCCGAGCGCCGTGGTCTGCACCGGGAGAAGGCCGCGGCCCTGCTGAACCTCGCGGACGTGGATGCGCAGACCGGCCGTACGAGGGAGGCACTGGCCCGCTACCGGGCCGCGCTGGACGCCGGGCGGGCCGGCGAGGACCCGTATGCGACGGGCCGCGCGATGGAATCCGTAGGCGGCGCCCACCAGGAGCTGGGGGACTTCGACCGGGCAGCCGACTGGTACGGCCGTGCCCTGGCCCATCGCCTCGCCCGGGACGAGCGCGTGGAGGCCGCCCGCCTGTACGGCCGCCTCGCCACCGTCCACACCTACCGGGGCCGCTACGGCGAGGCGCAGCGCAACTGGCGGGCGGCGATCGCCCTGCACCGCAGGAGCGGCGATGTGGCCGCGCATGCCCGGGCGTTGAGCGAGCTGGGCCGCGTCCAGGAGTACGCCGGCCGTCCGGAGGAGTCGCTGCGCACCTGCGAGGAGGCCGTCGAGTGGGCGCGGCAGGCCGACGACACGCGGCTGCAGGCGGCGCTCCGGCTCCGGCTGGCCGACACCCTGGAACGTCTGGGCGACCCGGCCGCCGCCGCCCTGCACCGGTCGGCGGCCGAGCGCATGCTGGGAGACGGGCCGCGGGAGGGGACGCCGACCTCGGAACACACCCCTAACGCCTGCGAAATCCGTAGTACACCCGCTGAAGATTGATGCAATGAAAGGCTAGACAGCGGGAACACCTTCATTAAACTGGCTCTGCCGCACGTTCTCTAGCGGTGTCTCCCGGTGTGCCCGTGCACGTCCGGGTATATCCAGCATTGCCCCCACATTCCCTGAGCCAAGGACCGTGATCGACGTGAAGGTCGGCATCCCCCGCGAGGTCAAGAACAACGAGTTCCGGGTGGCCATCACCCCCGCCGGCGTGCACGAGCTGGTGCGCCACGGCCACCAGGTCGTCGTCGAGCGGAACGCCGGTGTCGGCTCCTCGATCCCGGACGAGGAGTACACCGCCGCAGGCGCACAGATCCTGGACACCGCCGACGAGGTGTGGGCCACCGCCGACCTGCTGCTCAAGGTCAAGGAGCCCATCGCCGAGGAGTACCACCGCCTCCGCAAGGACCAGACGCTCTTCACCTACCTGCACCTGGCCGCCTCCCGGGAGTGCACGGACGCGCTGCTGGAGTCCGGCACCACGGCGATCGCGTACGAGACGGTCGAGCTGTCGAACCGCGCGCTCCCGCTGCTCGCCCCCATGTCCGAGGTCGCGGGCCGCCTCGCCCCGCAGGTCGGCGCCTACCACCTCATGGCCGCCAACGGCGGCCGCGGTGTGCTGCCCGGCGGCGTCCCGGGCGTGCAGGCCGCCAAGGCCGTCGTCATCGGCGGCGGCGTGTCGGGCTGGAACGCCGCGCAGATCGCCATCGGCATGGGCTTCCACGTCACCCTGCTCGACAAGGACATCAACAAGCTCAAGGAAGCCGACAAGATCTTCGGCACGAAGATCCAGACCGTCGTCTCCAACGCCTTCGAGCTGGAGAAGGCCTGCCTGGACGCCGACCTCGTCATCGGCGCCGTCCTCATCCCGGGCGCCAAGGCCCCGAAGCTGGTCACCAACGAGCTGGTCTCCCGGATGAAGCCCGGAAGTGTCCTTGTCGACATCGCGATCGACCAGGGCGGCTGCTTCGAGGACTCCCGCCCGACCACGCACGCCGAGCCGGCCTTCCGGGTCCACGAGTCGGTCTTCTACTGCGTCGCCAACATGCCCGGCGCCGTCCCCAACACCTCCACCTACGCGCTCACCAACGCCACGCTGCCCTACATCGTGGAACTCGCCGACCGCGGCTGGGTCGAGGCGCTGCGCCGCGACGCGGCGCTGGCCAGGGGCCTCAACACCCATGACGGCAAGGTGGTTTACAAGGAGGTCGCCGAGGCACACGGCCTGGAGCACGTGGAGCTGGAGTCGCTGCTCGGCTAGCCCGGCCACCGGCCCGGGTTCGATTTCCCGTGCCCACAAGGCGATAGGTCAACACGCCTCGTCAACAGCGCTCATCCGGCCGGACCTTGCCCGACAAGGTCCGGCCGGGTGTGTGTATGGTCACTTTGCGGCACTCGTTCAAGTCGCCTCGAACGCAACCCTTCCACCGTTTCGCACACCGGCGAAACCGGGCGAACGACACCCGTACGCCCTTGACAGCGGGATGTTTCATTGCCGACACATCGATCCGGGTCCGGCGGATTGTGTTGCTGCGGACCGCCGACACGCCATAGAGTCGCCAACCGTCGGCATGGTGCCACGCTGACCTATCTAGAAGTTTCCTGGTCACCAAGGAGGTAAGACGACTTGTGAATGAGTCGACATTTACTCCCGGGGGTGGTCAACCAGGAATGCCTGCGCGGGGCACGGGCCCCACGGGGCTCGAGGCTGTCGGCTCCGTCGCTGTCCGTACCTTCGCAGCCCACCAGAGCCAGAGCCCCCACATGGCTCAGACAGCACACCAGAGCATGGATGGCCAACACGTGAACGCCATGGCCGGCGACGGAAGTGGCGGGGTCCACAGCCACTTCGCCGACTACGAAGAGCTGCCCGAGGGGCACTTCTACGACCCCGACGCCGAATACGAGCCCGATCCCGAGTACGCGGCCACGCTCGCGCCCGACGCGGCCCGGCAGCGCCGTGAGCGCATCGGCCCCACCGGCCGCCCGCTGCCGTACTTCCCCATCCCCGGACCGCTGACCGACCACGGCCCGGCGACGATCATCGCGATGTGCAACCAGAAGGGCGGCGTCGGCAAGACCACGTCGACCATCAACCTGGGTGCCGCGCTCGCGGAGTACGGGCGCCGGGTCCTGCTCGTCGACTTCGACCCGCAGGGCGCGCTGTCCGTGGGCCTCGGCGTGAACCCCATGGAGCTGGACCTCACCGTCTACAACCTGCTCATGGAGCGGGGCATGTCGGCGGACGAGGTCCTGCTGAAGACCGCGGTCCCCAACATGGACCTGCTGCCGAGCAACATCGACCTCTCGGCCGCCGAGGTCCAGCTGGTGTCGGAGGTCGCGCGCGAGTCCACGCTCCAGCGGGCCCTCAAGCCGCTGCTGCCGGACTACGACTACATCGTGATCGACTGTCAGCCCTCGCTCGGCCTGCTCACCGTGAACGCCCTCACCGCGGCGCACAAGGTGATCGTGCCGCTGGAGTGCGAGTTCTTCGCGCTGCGCGGTGTGGCGCTGCTCACCGAGACCATCGAGAAGGTCCAGGAGCGGCTCAACCCCGAGCTGGAGCTCGACGGCATCCTCGCCACGATGTACGACTCCCGGACCGTGCACAGCCGTGAGGTCCTCGCGCGGGTCGTCGAGGCGTTCGACGACCACGTCTACCACACGGTGATCGGCCGGACCGTTCGCTTCCCGGAGACCACGGTCGCCGGCGAGCCGATCACCACGTACGCCTCCAACTCCGTCGGTGCCGCCGCCTACCGCCAGCTCGCCAGGGAGGTGCTCGCCCGGTGTCACGCCGAGTGAGTCTGCCGGGGGCCGACGAACTGTTCCGTACCACCGGGGGAATGGCGCTCCAGGCGTCCACTCCCAGGCGCCAGGCCAACGGCGAGGCCCGGGTGCCGGCTCCCGCGGGCGAGAGCGACCCGGCGGCCGTGGCGGAGGACGCACCGCCGTCGGTGCCCGTGCAGGGCGGCGACGGCGAGGGCGACGAGCACGTCGCGGCGGACGTCGCGGAGACGGAGTCCGGGGAGTCCCGTGCACGGTCCGCGGCCGCGGAGCGGACCGCGCGGCGCGGCGCTGCGGCGGCGCAGGAAGGTTCTGCCGGTGCCTCGGCGGCCCAGCCGCGCAAGCGGGGGCGTGCGGCCGGGCGGCGGCCCAGCGGGCGCGAGCGGCACGACGAGAAGATCACCGTGTACGTGTCCGCGGAGGAGCTGATGGACCTCGAGCACGCGCGGCTGGTGCTCCGGGGAGAGCACGGGCTCGCGGTCGACCGCGGGCGCATCGTGCGGGAGGCCGTCGCCGTGGTGCTGGCGGATCTGGAGTCCCGTGGGGACGCGAGCATTCTCGTACGCCGGCTCCGGGGGCGGTAAGAGGTAGCCTGCGACGGCTATGACCTCGAACGACGGCTCCGCCCCCGCCAACGGTTCTTCCGGCTTCGGCGGCCGTCGCCGTGCGCTGGGGCGTGGGCCCGGGGCCGCCCCTTCGCCCTCGGCGGCCTTGCCGGTGGCTCAGCAGGTGCCCCAGCCGAAAGCGGAACCCGCGCCCGACGAGCCCTCGCCGGAACCCGCGTCCGGGGAGTCCCGGGCTGTCGAACCTTCGCCGGAACCCGCGTCCGGGGAGTCCCGGGCTGTCGAACCTTCGCCGGAACCCGCGCCCGAGGAGCCACGGGCCGTCGAGTCCCCGGCGGAACCCGCCTCCGAGGAGCCGCGGGCCGTCGAGTCCTCGGCAGAACCCGGTGACGGGGTCTTCAAGGTTCGGCTCGACAACTTCGAGGGGCCCTTCGATCTGCTCCTCCAGCTGATCGCCAAGCACAAGCTCGACGTCACCGAGGTCGCCCTCTCCAAGGTGACCGACGAGTTCATGGCGCACATCCGGGCCATGGGACCGGACTGGGACCTGGACCAGACGACCGAGTTCCTCGTCGTCGCCGCCACGCTGCTCGACCTCAAGGCCGCGCGGCTGCTGCCCGCCGCCGAGATCGAGGACGAGGCCGACCTCGCGCTGCTCGAAGCCCGTGACCTGCTGTTCGCGCGGCTGCTGCAGTACCGCGCGTACAAACAGATCGCCGACATCTTCAACCGGCGCACCGAGGAGGAGGCCCGGCGGTATCCCCGTACCGTCGGCCTCGAGCCCCACCACGCCGAGCTGCTGCCCGAGGTCGTCATCAGCATCGGACCCGAGGGGTTCGCCAGGCTCGCCGTGAAGGCGATGCAGCCCAAGCCCAAGCCCCAGGTCTATGTCGACCACATCCACGCCCCGCTCGTCAGCGTGCAGGAGCAGGCCGGGATCGTCGTGGCCCGGCTGAGAGAGCTCGGGGAGGCCAGCTTCCGGGCGCTGGTGGACGACACCGACGACACCCTCACGGTCGTCGCCCGCTTCCTCGCGCTGCTGGAGCTGTACCGCGAGAAGGCGGTGGCGCTGGAGCAGGAGACCGCCCTCGGCGAGCTGCTGGTGCGCTGGACCGGCGGGGACGCGGACGCCGGCGTCATGGTCACGGACGAGTTCGACCGGCCGCCCGAGCAGCCCGAGCCGGCCAAGGAGGAGGAGAAGGCGTGAGCGAGGACACCATCGACGTACCGGCGGGGCTGAACCCCGTCGCCGAGCTCGACCTCAAGCCCGCCCTCGAGGCCGTCCTCATGGTCGTGGACGAGCCCGCGACCGAGGAGCACCTGGCGAAGATCCTCGAGCGGCCTCAGCGGCAGATCGCGGACGCGCTGCGGGAGCTGGCGGACGAGTACACCGTGCAGCGCCGCGGCTTCGAGCTGCGGTTCGTCGCGGGCGGCTGGCGCTTCTACACCAGGGCCGAGTACGCCCCGGCCGTGGAGCGCTTCGTTCTCGACGGGCAGCAGGCCCGCCTCACCCAGGCCGCGCTGGAGACCCTCGCCGTCGTCGCCTACCGCCAGCCGGTCAGCCGAAGCCGCGTCTCGGCGGTGCGCGGGGTGAACTGCGACGGTGTCATGCGCACCCTCCTCCAGCGCGGTCTCGTCGAGGAGGCGGGCACGGAACCCGAAACAGGTGCGATCCTGTACAGGACGACGAACTACTTCCTGGAGCGGATGGGCCTGCGCGGCCTGGACGAACTTCCGGAGCTCGCGCCCTTCCTCCCGGAGGCGGAGGCGATCGAGGCCGAGACCCAGGAGGGCGTACCGTCGTTCGACCCGGACGCTCCCGATGCTCCGGACGCAGACGACGATCACACGACGAAGACGACGACGGAACTTTGATGCGAAGCAGCGGCAGCGGAAAGAGCGGCGGGCGCGGTAACTACCGCGGTGCCGGCAACAACAGGGACCAGAAGCAGGGGCAGGGCCGCCCCCGCAAGCCCCGCCCCGAGGAGCGCCGCTACGACGTCGGCCCGGGCGCCTCCCAGGACGGACCCAAGTCCGGGCGCGGTGGTGCGGCCCGCGGCGGCGCCAAGGGCGGCCCCAGGCAGCCCCAGCAGCGCGACGCCGGGCGCGGCCGTACGGCACCGGCGCGTCCGCGCGAGTACGAGGCGCAGATCGAGGAGCGCAACCGGGCGCGGTACGCGGGCAAGAAGGACATCAAGCTGCCCAAGACCTTCCCGGGCGCCGAGCAGGAGGGCGAGCGGCTGCAGAAGGTGCTCGCCCGGGCCGGATACGGCTCCCGGCGTGCCTGCGAGGAGCTGATCGAGCAGGCCAGGGTCGAGGTCAACGGCGAGATCGTCATCGAGCAGGGCCTGCGGGTCGACCCCGAGAGGGACGAGATCAAGGTCGACGGGCTGACCGTGGCCACGCAGTCGTACCAGTTCTTCTCGCTCAACAAGCCGGCCGGTGTCGTCTCCACCATGGAGGACCCGGAGGGGCGTCAGTGCCTCGGCGACTACGTCACCAACCGCGAGACCCGGCTGTTCCACGTCGGCCGGCTCGACACCGAGACCGAGGGCGTCATCCTGCTCACCAACCACGGTGAGCTGGCCCACCGCCTCACCCACCCCAAGTACGGCGTGAAGAAGACCTACCTCGCGCACATCGTGGGCCCGATCCCGCGCGACCTGGGCAAGCGCCTGAAGGACGGCGTCCGGCTGGAGGACGGGTACGCGCGCGCGGACCACTTCCGCGTGGTGGAGCAGACCGGCAAGAACTACCTCGTGGAGGTGACCCTGCACGAGGGGCGCAAGCACATCGTGCGGCGCATGCTCGCCGAGGCCGGATTCCCCGTGGACAAGCTGGTGCGGACGGCCTTCGGCCCGATCACGCTGGGGGACCAGAAGTCGGGGTGGCTGCGGCGGTTGTCCAACACGGAGGTCGGCATGCTGATGAAGGAAGTCGACCTGTAACACGACGTGCTCCGCAGGGTGCAGGGCCCAGGGCGCCTGAGAGCGCGGGGTCCGGTGCCGGACGGCGAGTGCGGAGTCGTCGTGGCCGGTCGCGCCCACGCGGCCGAGCCGCACATCGGCGCAGTCCCGCGCCCCTGACGGGGCGCGGGTTGCCCTACGCTGGTGGGCAGACGTTTCGTGGACCAGCGAGGAGCAAGACGTGGCGGTACGAGCGGTCCGTGGTGCCGTTCAGCTCGAGCGGGACGAGGCCGGGCACATGGACGAGCAGGTCGGCGCCCTGCTCACCGCCATCCTGGAGCGCAACGGGCTGACCGCCGACGACCTGATCAGCATCTGGTTCACGGCCACGCCCGACCTGCACAGCGACTTCCCGGCGGCCGCCGCCCGCAAGCTCGGCATCGTCGACGTACCGCTGATCTGCGCACAGGAGCTGGACATCGAGGGCGCGATGCCCCGGGTCGTCCGCATCCTCGCCCACATCGAGTCCGACAAGCCCCGTGCGGAGATCGCGCACGTCTACCTCGGTGCCGCCGCCGCCCTGCGCAAGGACATCGCCCAGTGAGGACCGCACTCGTCATCGGCACGGGGCTGATCGGCACGTCCGCGGCCCTCGCGCTGGCCGCCCGCGGGGTCACCGTGCACCTCGCCGACCACGACCCCGAGCAGGCCCGTACGGCCGCCGCGCTCGGCGCCGGTACCGACGAGGCGCCCGAGGGCCCCGTCGACCTGGTGATCGTCGCCGCCCCGCCCGCCCACGTCTCCGCCGCGCTCGCCGACGCCATGCGGCGCGGCCTGGGGCGCGGTTACCTCGACGTGGCCAGCGTCAAGGGCGGCCCGCGCCGCGAGCTGGAGGCGCTCGGCCTCGACCTGGCCCCGTACATCGGCACGCACCCCATGTCGGGCCGTGAGAAGTCGGGTCCGCTGGCGGCCAGCGGCGACCTCTTCGAGGGCCGGCCCTGGGTGCTCACCCCGACCCGGGACACCGACACCGAGGTGCTGAACCTCGCCCTGGAGCTGGTCTCCCACTGCCGTGCCGTGCCGGTCGTCATGGACGCCGACGCCCACGACCGTGCCGTCGCCCTCGTCTCGCACATGCCGCACCTGGTCTCCAGCTTGGTGGCCGCGCGCCTGGAGCACGCCGAGGAGGCGGCCGTACGGCTGTGCGGGCAGGGCATCCGGGACGTGACCCGGATCGCGGCCTCCGATCCCCGGATGTGGATCGACATCCTCTCCGCGAACCCCGGCCCGGTCGCCGACCTGCTCTCGGAGGTCGCCGCCGACCTCGACGAGACCGTCCGGGCGCTGCGGGCCCTGCAGTCCTCCGACGAGGCCAAGCGGCGCGAGGGCACCGAGGGCATCGAGGGCATGCTGCGCCGCGGCAACGCCGGGCAGGTCCGGGTGCCCGGCAAGCACGGCAGCGCCCCGCGCGCCTACGAGACCGTCGCCGTCCTCATCGACGACCAGCCCGGCCAGCTCGCCCGTATCTTCGCGGACGCGGGCAGGGCCGGAGTCAACATCGAGGACGTCCGCATCGAGCACGCGACGGGGCAGCAGGCCGGCCTGGTGCAGCTCATGGTCGAGCAGGCGGCCGCCGCGGTGCTGAGCGCCGCGCTGCGGGAGCGGGGCTGGGTGATCAGGCAGTAGCGCCGGCGTAGGGCCGTCCACGGGGCCGCGCCGGGCGCCGCTCCACCGGGTGAGGGGAAGGCCCGGCATACCGGGCCCGGCGAGCCAGTAACCTTGTGCGGGGCGCCTTCGCGCTCCCGCCCACCCACCCGCCACACCGCACCAGGAAGGTGTCCCCACCGTGGAAAACGGCGCCGCCCGGACCGCCCCGGCAGTGATTGTCGCCATCGACGGCCCCGCCGGCACGGGCAAGTCGAGCACTTCGAAGGCCGTGGCCGCACAGCTCGGGCTGAGCTACCTGGACACCGGCGCCCAGTACCGGGCGATCACCTGGTGGATGGTGAACAACGGCATCGACATAACGGACCCCACCGCGATCGCGGCGGTGGCCGGCAAGCCGGAGATCGTCTCCGGCACCGACCCGAAGGCGCCGGCCATCACCGTCGACGGCACGGACGTCTCCGGGCCGATCCGCTCCCAGGAGGTCTCCTCCAAGGTCAGCGCGGTCAGCGCGGTCCCGGAGGTGCGGGCCCGGATCACCGAGCTGCAGCGCTCGATCGCCGCCTCCGCCGAGAACGGCATCGTCGTCGAGGGCCGCGACATCGGCACGACCGTGCTGCCCGACGCCGACCTGAAGATCTTCCTGACCGCCTCCGCGGAGGCGCGCGCCGCCCGCCGCAACGGCGAACTGAAGGGCGCGGACCTGCACGCCACCCGAGAGGCGCTGATCAAGCGGGACGCGGCCGACTCCAGCCGCAAGACGTCCCCGCTCGCCAAGGCGGACGACGCGGTCGAGGTGGACACCACCGACCTCACCCTGCAGCAGGTCATCGAGTGCGTCGTCACCCTCGTCGAGGAGAAGCGGGCCGGGAAGTGACCGAGGCTCCTTCGGCACGCCGCGCCGAGGTGGGGCGGCGCATCGGTGTTCCGCTGATGTACGGGCTGTGGAAGCCGCGCGTGCTCGGCGCCTGGAGGGTGCCCGCGAGCGGCCCGGCGATCCTCGCCGTGAACCACTCCCACAACATCGACGGGCCCATGGTCATGGGCGTGGCACCCCGGCCGACGCACTTCCTGATCAAGAAGGAGGCGTTCGTCGGCCCCCTCGACCCGTTCCTGACCGGCATCGGCCAGCTCAAGGTGGACCGCACGGCCACCGACCGCACGGCCGTCACCCGGGCGCTGGGCGTCCTCGAGAACGGGGGAGTCCTCGGCATCTTCCCCGAGGGCACCCGCGGCGGCGGCGACTTCGCGTCGCTGCGCGCCGGGCTCGCCTACTTCGCCGTGCGCAGCGGGGCGCCGATCGTTCCGGTCGCGGTGCTGGGAAGTTCCGAGCGGCGGGGACGGTTGATAAAGGGGCTTCCGCCGCTGCGCAGCCGGATCGACGTCGTCTTCGGCGACCCGTTCCAGGCGGGCGACGCGAGTGGGCGGCGCACGCGCAAGGCGCTGGACGAGGCGACCGTGCGCATCCAGAAGCAGCTCACCGAGCACCTGGAAAACGCCAGGCGCCTGACCGGGCGCTAGGCGACACTTGAGTAGTGGATCACCGTAGGTGCGGTGTTCCACCGATCACCACGATGAACGAGGTACGGACTTCATGAACGACCAGATCCAGCCCGACGGCTCGGCCGAGCACGAGTACGAGCACGGGGCGCTCGGCGACGCCGAGTACGCGGAGTTCATGGAGCTCGCCGCGGAAGAGGGCTTCGACCTCGAGGACGTCGAGGGCGCCATCGAGGAGGCCGGACACGGGCCGCTGCCCGTGCTCGCCGTCGTCGGCCGCCCCAATGTCGGCAAGTCGACCCTGGTGAACCGGATCATCGGCCGCCGCGAGGCGGTCGTCGAGGACAAGCCCGGCGTCACCCGCGACCGCGTCACCTACGAGGCGGAGTGGTCGGGCCGCCGCTTCAAGGTCGTCGACACCGGCGGCTGGGAGCAGGACGTCCTCGGCATCGACGCCTCCGTGGCCGCGCAGGCCGAGTACGCGATCGAGGCCGCCGACGCGGTCGTGTTCGTCGTCGACGCCAAGGTCGGCGCCACCGACACCGACGAGGCGGTGGTGCGCCTGCTGCGCAAGGCCGGCAAGCCGGTGGTGCTCGCCGCCAACAAGGTCGACGGCCCGAGCGGCGAGGCCGACGCGGCGTACCTGTGGAACCTGGGCCTCGGCGAGCCGCACCCGGTCTCGGCGCTGCACGGCCGCGGCACCGGCGACATGCTGGACGCCGTTCTCGAGGCCCTGCCCGAGGCGCCCGCCCAGACCTTCGGCGGCGCCGGGGTGGGCGGACCGCGCCGCGTCGCCCTGATCGGCCGCCCGAACGTCGGCAAGTCCTCACTGCTGAACAAGGTCGCGGGCGAGGAGCGCGTCGTCGTCAACGAACTCGCGGGCACCACCCGCGACCCGGTCGACGAGCTGATCGAACTCGGCGGAAAGACCTGGAAGTTCGTCGACACGGCCGGCATCCGCAAGCGGGTCCACCTCCAGCAGGGCGCCGACTACTACGCCTCGCTGCGCACCGCCGCCGCCGTCGAGAAGGCGGAGGTCGCGGTCGTCCTCATCGACGCCTCCGAGTCCATCTCCGTGCAGGACCAGCGCATCGTCACCATGGCGGTGGAGGCGGGACGCGCGCTCGTGCTCGCCTTCAACAAGTGGGACACCCTCGACGAGGAGCGCCGCTACTACCTGGAGCGGGAGATCGAGACCGAGCTGGGCCAGGTCGCGTGGGCGCCGCGCGTGAACGTATCGGCGCGCACCGGCCGCCACATGGAGAAGCTGGTCCCGGCGATCGAGACCGCGCTGGCGGGCTGGGAGACGCGCGTCCCCACGGGCCGCCTCAACGCGTTCCTGGGTGAGCTGGTGTCCGCCCACCCGCACCCGGTCCGCGGCGGCAAGCAGCCGCGCATCCTCTTCGGCACGCAGGCGGGCACCAAGCCCCCGCGGTTCGTGCTCTTCGCCTCCGGCTTCATCGAGGCGGGCTACCGCCGCTTCATCGAGCGGCGGCTGCGCGAGGAGTTCGGCTTCGAGGGAGCGCCGATCCACATCTCGGTGCGTGTCCGCGAGAAGCGCGCCAAGAAGAAGTGACGTGACGTGACACGAGGGCCGGCCTCCGACGGAGGCCGGCCCTTCTCCGTGTGCCGCGTGCTCTGCCGCCCCGCTCACAGCCCCCGGCGCGGCGCGGGCGGCAGCGCCGGGACGTGGTGCATCCCCCGCGCGTGCCGCGCCACCTGCTGCCAGACCGTGGCCGCAGAGGCCGTGTGGCCGTGCTGGGCGGCCAGGTGCCCGGTCCCGTGCTGGGGGGAGGCGGAGAAGGCGGTGAAGCCCAGCTCCTCCTCGCCGGTGCGGTCGCCCGGGCACGCCCGGAAGGACCTGACGTACTCGGCGTAGAGCGCGTCGTAGATCGGCGTGGCGGAGGGGTCCTGGGCCGCTGCCCCGGAGCGGATCGGCTGATAGGACTGGCGGCGGGGGACGTCGTATGCGTGCACGTAGGTGCCAACGACCCCGCCGCCCAAGGGATGCGCACCATTAGTCCGCTTCGTCGCCGGGGGCGCGCAGCATCGAGCCCGGGTCTCAGATGCCTGCCAGCGGCAGCGCCGCGGCGACGAGCTTGCCGTTCGCCGCCGCCCTGTCCAGCGCCTCCCGCAGCAGGTCCTCGCGCGGCTGACGCCCGATCGACCCCACCGGTGCCGCGAACATCAGCACCTGCTGGTGCTTGTTGGCGGCCGCCCGCCAGCCGTCCGTCACCTGCAGCGGCTGGTGGGCCTGCCACCACGCCACCGGCTGTCCGCCGTTCGCCCCGGGCTGCAGCACCGCGTGGAGCTGGCCCACCGCGAGCAGCACCGACCAGCCGTGCAGGACCGGCGGCACCGACTCGATCGCGGTCAGCGGCATGAAGCCCTGCTCGATGAGCAGGGGGAGGAAGTCGTCGCCGACCCCGGTGGTGCCCGGGCGTGCGATCGGCGCGGTCGGCTCCACGACGAGCGCCGGGTGCAGCTCCCCGGCGATCAGGACGAGTCCGCTGGTGACCCCGAGCACCGCCTGCTCGGGGACGGCCGTACCGGGCCCCTGGTCGGCGGTGATGGAGCGGACGGCGCCCTGCAACTGCTCCTCGGTGACCTGGACGACCTGGGAGGGCAGGCAGGTGGCGTGGGCGAAGGCGAGGACGGCCGTCTCCTCGCCGACGAACAGGACGGTGCTGGTGCGCTCCTGTGCGGAGTCGCCCGGGGTGCGGCAGGAGGTGCAGTCGTAACTGCCCGGGGCGTTGTCTCCGGCGAGCAGCCGGTCGGCTTCTTCGTCGCCGATCTCGGCGCGTACGGCGTCGCTGACGTCGAGCATGCGCGGCACGGGTGGCTCCCTCGGGATGCGGTGCGTGACGGTGCCGGGTGGCTCCCGGCCCATGAGCCCGGGGGTCCCCGGCTCATGAAGAAGACAACGGGTGATCTGTGGCCGGAGTCACGCCCGGAGGCGAACGGAATCGAACCAACCAGCGCGCAGGGTGAGGCTCACAGCGGAATCGATTACTCCATGTCAACTTCGGTGACCGGCGCGCAAGTTGGCTCCGTGAACTGACTCACAGATCGCCGCGTCGGCTGGTCGACAAATCCGGAAATCAGGGAATGAAGTGGGTGGCCGAAAATCGCCGATACCTGCGGTAACAGCCAACTGGCCTGGAATGACAGCGAGTTGGTTGATTCCGGGCTGTCGATCTCCCTACATTCCTCCGCCGTGTGCAACGAGCACCGCCTGGGAACGTCCACCGGGCGCGCCGCACAGCCGGCGCGCAGCACCACCTCCGGTGGACGGGGCGGAGTGCGACGACCGCGTTCCATGCGCGGGACGACGTGCCCCGCCTGGGGGGATCCCGGGTCCGTGGAGAGGGAATTACATGTCCGAATGTGCCGATAACGCCCGTAAGACCCGTACGACCCGTAACTCGGCGGTCCTCGCCGGCGCGGCTCTGCTCGCCCCGCTCGGACTGCTCGCCGCCACCGGCAACGCCGCCGCGGCCGACGGTGGAGTGTGGGACCGCATCGCCCAGTGCGAAAGCGGCGGGAACTGGCACATCAACACAGGCAACGGCTACTACGGAGGACTGCAGTTCTCCGCCGGCACCTGGCGTGCGTACGGCGGCACCGCCTACGCCCCGACCGCCGACCAGGCCTCCCGTGAGGCGCAGATCGCCGTCGCCGGCAAGGTCCAGCAGGCCCAGGGCTGGGGCGCCTGGCCGGTCTGCTCGCAGCGCGCCGGAGCCTACGGCAGCGCCCCCGCCGCGTCGGGCGGCGCGGTGAGCACCCGTTCCTCCTCGGCTGCGGCCACCACCGAGTCCGCCCCGGCCGAGAAGACCTGGAAGGCACCGCAGCACTCGACGGGCCACACCAACCGCAGCGCGTCCCGCGGCGACTACACGGTGCGCAGCGGCGACACGCTCAGCCGCATCGCGGAGCGGCACGGCACCACCTGGCAGCGACTGTACGAGCGCAACAAGGCGGTCATCGGCGGCGACCCCGACCTGATCGTCCCCGGGCAGCGGCTCGAACTCTGACCGTGCCCGCCCTTCGGGCCCTGACGTCACCAGGGGGCGTCAGGGCCCGAAGCCTTTCGCGCAGGCCCACGGAGCTGCCGCCGCCCGCGGGAGTGCCACGGGCGGAGCGGCCCGCCACGGTCTTCCCCGCGCCCAGGGCCGCCGCCGGCGGGACGGCGCCGTGAACCGGCCCTCGTTCGCGGACAGAAGGTGTCCGCAAGGCTGGCAGACTGGGGCCCATGCTGGAGACCTCGGCACGACTGCTGCGCCTGCTGTCCCTGCTCCAGGCCCACCGCGAATGGTCCGGACCCGACCTCGCTGAGCGTCTCCACGTCAGCCCCCGCACCGTCCGCCGCGACATCGAGCGGCTGCGCGACCTCGGCTACCCGGTCAACGCCAGCCCCGGAGCCGGAGGCGGCTACCAGCTCGGCGCGGGAGCCGAGCTGCCGCCGCTGCTCCTGGACGACGACGAGGCGGTCGCCGTGGCCGTGGGGCTGCGCACGGCCGCCGGGCAGGGCATCGAGGGCATCGGTGAGACCTCGGTGCGCGCCCTCGCCAAGCTGGAGCAGGTGCTGCCCGCCCGGCTGCGCCGCCGCGTGAGCGCCCTCAACGCCTTCACCGTGCCGATGCTGCGCGGGCCCGTGCCGTCCCCCGTGGACCCGGGTGTCCTCACGGAACTGGCCCACCTGTGCCGGGACGCCGAGCGGCTGCGCTTCGAGTACCGCGACCACGACGGCGCCCCCACCCGCCGTACGGTCGAGCCGCACCGCCTGGTGTGCACCGAGCGCCGCTGGTACCTGGTCGCCTGGGACCTCGACCGCGACGACTGGCGCACGTTCCGCGTCGACCGCATCACTCCCAGACCACCGCACGGCCCCCGTTTCGCCCCGCGCACACCACCGGCCGACGACCTGGCCGCGTACGTCTCGCGGGGCGTCTCCACGCGCGCGTACGTCGCTCAGGCCGTCGTGCGGCTGCTGGTGCCGCTGCACGAGGCGGCCGAGCGCGTCTCCCCCTCGGCGGGAGTGCTGGAGGCGGAGAGCGACGGAAGCTGTCTGCTGCGTACCGGGGCACCGAGCCTCGAGGCGCTGGTGGTTCATCTGGTCATGACCGGCTTCGCGTTCGAGGTACTGGGGCCCGCCGGGCTCACCGAGGCGGTCAGGAGCGCTCGTGACCGGCTCGATGCCGCCCTGGCCCGGGCTGAAGGAGTGTGACCGGCGTACCGGGACGGTGCGGGCCGGGCGCCGGAGTCCGGCACTCCGGCGGGCTCACGGCCTGATGCACGCGGCCTGAGGCTCCGACCGCAGACATACGGGGATTCTGTGCCGAAGCCGTGGGTTTCTTATGCGGAGTCAGGTGGCGCGGCATATCCCGGAATCGGAATGGAAAGAGCCACGGCGAACTGCTCGCCCGGCATTCCGCGGGGTTATTCCGATCCCCGTCCGAAGGTGGTCACGCCGGTCCCGAATTGGGCTCGAAGGCGTGTGCGGCGCGAACGGAACCGCCCGTACGTGTGACGTTGTTCGGAGGAAACGGGTGTCGTGATCCTGTGACAGAAGTGTGACCGGAGGGGTATCAGGAGCCTCCTGTGGCGTTCCGGGCTTCCGCCCCGGGAGCCCGCGGCCTACGGTGGCGGCATGGCACCCCAACCCACATCTGACGCCGATCCCGAAGACTCCCCGGAGCGTTACGTCGGCCTGGAGGCCGGGCAGGCCGAACGGCTCGCCCGCGAGCACGGCTGGCGCACGGTCCGCTCGTTGCCGCCGGGCTCGATCATCACCATGGAGTACCTCTTCGGACGGATCAACTTCGAGGTCGAGGGCGGCAGGGTCAAACGGGCCTGGAAGGGCTGACCGACCGCCCGGCACACAGGACGAAGGCCCCGGCTCCTGCGAGCCGGGGCCTTCGCCCTGCCGGGGGGTGGGTGCGTACCGGTCCCCGGACGCGGGCCGCTCAGCCGCCCGTCACGGGCCGGGCCGAGGCGGTGCCGCGCGAGGCGCGGTCCGCGTGCGGCGGGCGACGGCTGCCCACCGGGGTGACCGGGGTGCGCTCCGCCCGGGTCATGTGCGGACCCGGGGCGAGATACGCGTGTGTGCGGGAGGCCCGCGAGGCGGTCACCGGCTCCCGCGCGGGCTCGTCCGCGGCGGGGCGCGGGGCGACGACCAGCGAGGGGCTGCCGACCGGGGCCGGCCGGGCGGTGCGCGGTGCGGCGCGGCGGCTGCGCAGGCGGTCCCGCAGCGCCAGGATGCGGACCTCGGCGACGGCGATCGGCGGCTCGAACCAGGGCAGCGCCAGCAGGATCAGCAGGCCCGCGGCCCAGCCGAGCAGCACGTCGCTCAGCCAGTGCGTACCGAGGTAGACCGTGGTCAGGCCGACGCCGAGGGAGGTCACCGCGGAGAGCGCGGACAGCCAGCGCCTGGCCCGCGGCGTGGAGGCCAGATAGGCGAGGATGCCCCAGGTCACCACGGCGTTGGCGGTGTGACCGGAGGGGAATATATCGCCGCCGCGCCACATCTCGTTCGAGCCGATCACGGTCGCGTAGTGCGGTCCGAGACGGCCCATGCCGTACTTGGCGGCACCGACCGTGATGTTGAGCAGCAGCAGCGCCGTGGCCAGGGTGAGCAGCGGGCGCAGGGTGTGCTGCCGCCAGGAGCGCCAGCCGAGCCAGGCCGCGACCATCACCGCGGTGGGGCCGCGCTGGCCGAGCACCACGTAGTAGTCGAGGAACGCGTGGATCTGCGGCCACTGCTGGTACGGCCGGAAGAACATGACCTGCCAGTCGAGCCGGACCAGCCAGGAGGAGACGACGACCGCCCACACGATCGCCAAGTAGAAGGCCAGAGTCGCCGAGAACAGAACCACTCGGTGCCGGCTCATCCTGGGCACGTCGATGTGGGCCGGTCGGCTCGGCTCACGGTCCAACCGGGCGAAGACCCGCTCCCAACGGCTCAGCTTTCGTTCGGTACGCACTCAATCGACGTTACAGCGGGTGAGCTGTGCACCCGCCCGAATCACCGGGGTTGTGATGACGATGTGATGTGGGATTCCTCTCAACAGGGCGTTTATTTCAACGGATTCCGCAATGGGCCGCGAGGAGTCGCCTTCAATTCCATTGATCTTCGAGATCCGCGTTTTATGGCGCTTATCTATTCGTTCACCGAATGCTCGGGCTCAATTCCCCGGCCGATCACCGGCGGTCGCCGAGTGGATCACGGCGGTCCGGAGCCGTTCAGCCAGAACGCTCCGTAGACGGCCGATGCCAGCGCGACACCGCCGAGGACCGCCGCCGACCTCGCGGGACGTCCCCGGGCGAGAGCGCGGGCGAGGGGCAGCAGCAGAGGGAAGGCGGGCATCAGCAGGCGCGGTTTCGAGCCGAAGTAGCTCGCCGCGCCGAGCGCGAGCGCCGTGACCACGCCCGAGTACACGAGCAACGGCAGCGGCTGGCCCTGCCGTACGCACACCACGTACAGCCAGACGAGCAAGGCGACCCCGGCCACCAGACCGATGCCGGCCGGTACCGAGGCGAGCGAGGTGAACTTGGCGGCGGCGAAGCGCGCGAAGGCGTAGCCGCCGTCGAAGCCGTTGCGCCAGCCCGCCTGGACGTCGAGGTAACCGAGCGGGCCCCGGCCGGTGCGGTGACCGACCCACAGGACGTACCCGGCGGCGCCGAGCGGAGCCAGGAGCATCCCCAGCGCCCGGCGGACGGGCAAGCCGCGCCGACGGTCCGCCGCCGGCGTCCTCCGGTCGCGCACGGACGAGTGGATCGCCGCCGCCCACACGGCCGCGATCACGGCCGCGCCGACCGGACGGGTCAGGCCCGCCAGGGACGCGAGCACACCCGCACTCACCCAGCGGTCCCTCAGCACCGCGTACAACGCCCAGGCGGCCAGCGCCGTGAACAGGGACTCGCTGTACGCCATCGACTGCACGACCCCGACCGGCAGCACCGCCCACACCAGCACCGCGCACACTCCGGCGCGGCGCCCGTACACGTGATCCGCGACGGCGAAGATCCCCCAGGCCGCGGCGAGCGAGGCGAGCGTCGCGACGGTGAGACCGGCGTCCGCGTACGACAACGGGGTGAGCGCCGCGCCGAGCCGCTCCAGCCAGGGCAGCAGGGGGAAGAACGCGAGGTTCGAGTGGACGTCGCCGTTCGGCAGACGGACCTCGTAGCCGTAACCGAGCGCGGCGACCCGGGTGTACCAGAGCGCGTCCCAACGGGCGCTCAGCAGTGTGTGCGGGCTCGTGCCCCGCGCCGCGCTCCACAGGGCGAGCACGACCAGCCCCAGGGCGCGCACGGCGGCGTACCCCGCGAGGGCGGGGGCGGCCCGGCGCACGGTGCCGGTGGGGGGCGGCACCGGGCGCGTCACAAGATCGGTCACGCGCTCGATTATCGACGCCGTACGGAGCGGGCGCCGTCGCCCGGACGCCCTGGACCGCGGGAGGCGTGGCGTATGCCACACCTCCTCCCAGGGGAACGTGAGAGGTCCACCACGCGACGTCCGGGGGGACTCGCGTACGCTGACGACTCACTCGCTTTGTCGCGTGGGCCCGGAGTACCGCTCCTCCCGGCCGCTACCACGGGGACGTCCCCACCCCGCGGATCCGCCGAAGCGAGGGATCATCTGGGAGGTACGTACATGTCCGGGACGACCACGGCCGCCGCTCGGCTGCGCCGTAGGACGGCCGGGGCCGGTGCCAACCGCTGGGTCGTGCTCGTCGTCCTCTGCGCGAGCCTGCTGCTCGTCGCCCTGGACGCGACCGTGCTGCACGTGGCGATGCCCGCCGTCACCGAGGACCTCAAGCCCGGCGCGATAGAACTGCTCTGGATCGTCGACATCTATCCGCTCGTCTGTGCGTCGCTGCTGATCCTCTTCGGCACGCTGGGCGACCGGATCGGCCGCAGACGCGTCCTGCTGCTCGGCTACGCGCTGTTCGGTGTCGCCTCCGGCGTCGCCGCCCTCGCCCACGACGCCCACGTGCTGATCGGGGCGCGGGCGCTGCTCGGCGTGGGCGGCGCGATGATCATGCCGGCGACGCTGTCCATCCTCCGCCAGGTGTTCCCCGACCGGCGCGAACGGGCGCTGGCGATCGGCATCTGGAGCGCGGTGGCCGCCGTCGGCGCGGCGGTCGGTCCGCTGCTCGGCGGCTTTCTGCTCGAGCACTTCTGGTGGGGTTCGGTCTTCCTGATCAACATCCCGCTGATGCTGGTGAGCCTGCCGGTCGGGCGCCTGCTGCTGCCCGAGTCGAAGGGCGACCGGGACGGCCCGTGGGACGTGGCCGGTGCGCTCATGGCGGCGGGCGGACTGTTCGGGCTGGTGCTCGGGGTGAAGCGGCTCGGCGGCGGGGAGCCGCCGTTCGCCCCGGCCACACTGCTGCCGCTGCTGGTGGGCGCCGCCCTGCTGGCGGGCTTCGTCCGGCGGCAGCGACGCCGTGCCCACCCCCTGGTGGATCTGAGGATGTTCGCGCGACCGGCGTTCAGCATCTCGGTCGGGTGCATCGTGCTGGCGATGCTCGCGCTGGTCGGTCTGGAGCTGATCGCGGCGCAGTACCTGCAACTGGTGCTGCGTCTGTCGCCGCTGCAGACGGGCCTGAGGCTGCTGCCGCTGACGTTCGCGGCGATGGCGGCGGGCCTGGCCGGCTCCCAGCTGCTGCACCGGTTCGGACCGCGCCGGATGGTCGCCTTCGGCTTCTGCCTCACGGCCGCGGCGGTGCTGCTGCTGACGGCGATGGGCGCGGAGGACGACCCGGCACTGCTGCTGTCCGGTTTCGTGCTGCTGGGCTTCGGTCTGGAGACGACGCTCTTCGGGGCGTACGAGTCGATGCTGAGCGAGGCGCCGCAGCAGCAGTCCGGCGGCGCGGCGGCGATCGGGGAGACGTCGTACCAGTTGGGCGCCGGCATCGGGATCGCGCTCCTGGGCACCGTGATGAACGCGGCGTACGCGCCCGGGCTGTCGTCGGTGCCCGGGGTCCCGGCGGCGGCGTCACGGGCGGCGGGGCACTCGCTGGGGGAGGCCTACGCGGTGGCGGGCCGGCTGGGCGGCGCGCGGGGCGCCGCGCTGCGCCACGCCGCGCGGGACTCCTTCGTGCACGGCCTGCACGTGACGCTGCTGGTGAGCGCGGGGCTGTTGCTGCTGGGTGCGGTGATGGCGCTGCGGCTGCCGCGGGTGATGCAGTGCGAGGCGCCTGCGGCGGAGGTGCCGGCATCGCGCGAGGCCGCCGACACGCGCGTGTCGGCGTAGCGGGAGCGCCGGTCCCCGGCCCGGGATGCGCACGCGCGGTCGGCGGCCCGGTACTGGACGCGGAGCGCACCGCGTCGTACCGTCGGCCCCGTCCACCCCGACTAGCGCTGCTAGTTTTCAGTGTCACGGAGGCTGCCCCATGAACGCGTCCTCGACGTTGCCGCCCTTCGACCCGGCGGACCCGCTCGGGATCGACGACCTGCTGGACGCCGAGGACCGCGCCATCCGCGACACCGTGCGGGCCTGGGCTGCGGACCGAGTGCTGCCGTACGTCGGCGAGTGGTACGAGAAGGGCGAGCTGCCCGGCATCCGCGAGCTCGCCCGGGAGCTGGGCGGCATCGGCGCCCTCGGCATGTCGCTCAGCGGCTACGGCTGCGCGGGGGCGAGCGCCGTGCAGTACGGGCTCGCCTGCCTGGAACTGGAGGCCGCGGACTCCGGCATCCGGTCCCTCGTCTCGGTCCAGGGCTCCCTCGCCATGTACGCCGTGCACCGCTACGGCAGCGAGGAGCAGAAGCAGCAGTGGCTGCCCCGGATGGCCGCCGGCGAGGTCATCGGCTGCTTCGGGCTCACCGAACCCGACCACGGCTCCGACCCGGCCTCGATGCGGACGTACGCCAAGCGCGACGGCTCCGACTGGGTCCTGACCGGCCGCAAGATGTGGATCACCAACGGCTCCGTCGCCGGTGTCGCCGTCGTCTGGGCGCGCACCGACGACGGCATCCGCGGATTCGTCGTCCCCACCGACAGCCCGGGCTTCTCCGCCCCGGAGATCAAGCACAAGTGGTCCCTGCGCGCCTCCGTCACCAGCGAGCTGGTCCTGGACGACGTACGGCTGCCCGCCGACGCCGTGCTCCCCGGGGTCGCAGGACTCAAGGGACCGCTGAGCTGTCTCTCCCACGCCCGCTACGGGATCGTGTGGGGTGCCATGGGGGCGGCCCGGTCGTCCTTCGAGGCCGCCGTGGAGTACGCCAAGAGCAGGGAACAGTTCGGCAGGCCCATCGGGGGGTTCCAGCTCACCCAGGCCAAGCTCGCCGACATGGCGGTCGAACTGCACAAGGGGATTCTGCTCGCCCACCATCTGGGGCGCCGCATGGACGCGGGACGGCTCCGTCCCGAACAGGTCAGCTTCGGCAAGCTCAACAACGTGCGCGAGGCCATCGAGATCTGCCGCACCGCGCGGACGATCCTCGGCGCCAACGGGATCTCCCTGGAGTACCCCGTCATGCGGCACGCCACCAACCTGGAGTCGGTGCTCACCTACGAGGGCACCGTCGAGATGCACCAGCTCGTGCTGGGCAAGGCGCTCACCGGACTCGACGCCTTCCGGTGACCCGGGCCCCGGGAGCGGAGCAGGGCCGGTGAGCGGCCCTGCCTCAGCTCTGGTTGAAGAAGCCGTCTCCGTGCCGGCTCGCGGCGTCGCCGCTGACGATCTCCGTGTTCGCCGGGGTCAGCAGGAAGACCCGGCTGGAGACGCGGTCGATCGAACCGCGCAGGCCGAAGATCAGGCCGGCCGCGAAGTCCACCACGCGCTTGGCGTCGCCGGGCTCCATGTTGGTGAGGTTCATGATGACCGGAACCCCGTCCCGGAACAGCTCGCCGATGACCCGGGCGTCCCGGAAACTGTCCGGGGTGACCGTGCCGATCCGGCGGCCCTTCTCCTCCGCCGTGTCGGAGGCGACCTTGACGCGCGGGTCGGTCACCCAGGCGTCGCCGTGCTCCTGGCTCTCGGCGTAGTCGTCGTCGTAGTAACGCTCGTCATCGTTGTCGTCGACGAGGCCGAGCCAGGCACTCGCCTTGCGCACCGATCCCATGGACGCCTCCTCTCACAGCGGTCTTTTTTGCCTTCCGCAACCCCATGGTCGTCCATGATGCGGATGTGGCGCCAAGGGGATAGACGCCGCGCGGGGGTTTCGTGACGGTACTGGTGCACAGCGGATCCGTCGAGAGGCCGTGTGCCCCAAGAGTTCGGACGTAGACGCCTGCTGACTATGAGTGAAATAGCATTTGTCGCGGCGTCCGGGTGACGGTGAGCGCGTACGGGTGAACGAGACGGTGGATAAGCTGCCGCATTCACCATCGTACGAGCCACGGGGGAGTGTCGTGTTCGGAATGGTCCGACCCTGTCGTCACCGGATGAGTGAGGGTCTGCGGGCCCAGTGGACGGCGCACTTGTGCGGGCTGTGTCTCGCGCTGCGACGGGACCACGGGCAGTTCGCACGCATCGTCACGAACTACGACGGCCTGCTGATATCCGTTTTGACGGAGGCTCAGGCCGAGGCGGCCGCCGGGTGGCGGCGCACCGCCGGTCCCTGTCCGCTGCGCGGGATGCGCACCGCCTCCGTCGCGCGGGGTGAGGGCGCGCGGCTCGCGGCCGCAGTGTCGCTGGTGCTCGCCTCCGCCAAGGTGCGCGATCACATGGCCGACGGGGACGGGCTCCTGGCGCGCGCGCCGGTGGCGTTCGCCGCGCGCCGGGTGGCCGCCAACTGGGGCAGGGCCGGGGCCCGTACCGGCTCCGACATCGGGTTCGACACCGCCGTGCTGGTGGACGCCGTGGAACGGCAGGTGGGCATCGAGGCGCTCGCCGGGCCCGGCACCCCGCTCCTGGCGGTCACCGAACCGACCGAGACCGCCACCGCCGCCGCCTTCGCGCACACGGCCGTCCTCGCGGGCCGCCCCGGCAACGCCGCACCGCTCGCCGAGGCCGGCCGGCTCTTCGGGCGGCTCGCACACCTGCTGGACGCCGTCGAGGACCGGGAGGCGGACGCCGCGTCGGGCGCCTGGAACCCCCTGACGGCCACGGGTACCTCACCGGAGGAGGCCCGCCGCCTCGCCGACGACGCGTGGCACGGGGTACGGCTCGCGCTGCGGGACGTCGAGTTCCGCGATGGGCGGCTCGCGCACGTCCTGCTCGTCCACGAGCTGCGGCGCTCGGTGGACCGGGCCTTCGGCACGGAGTCCTGCGGGCACGGCCTTCGCGGCGACGGCGGGCCGGCCGGAGCCGCCGGGGCCGGTGATCGGCAGGGCGCCTTCGGCCCACCGCGACAGGACGATCCGTTCACCACCCAGGATCTCTCGAAGCCCGGCAAGCGGGGCTTCCTGGCCGGATGCGCGGTCGCCGTGGGTTTGTGCTGCACCTGCCGGGTGTGCTGCGCCGACGAGTTCGAGGGACCGTGGTCGCGGAAGAAGCGCGAGGGATGGTGCAACGACCGCGACTGTGACTGCGACTGCGACTGTGGCGATTGCGGCGACTGCTGTGAGTGCTGCGGCAACTGCTGTTCCTGCGGCGACGGATGCGACTGCGGCTGCGACTGCTGACATCGGCCGCGCACAAGATGTCCCTCACGTAAAACAAGCACATGATCTGGTGACCGGTGCGCCGCGGAGATCGTTGGCCGGGGGCAGAACGATTTTCTGCCCCTCCGACCATTCGTCCTCCATATAAGGCACTTGATCCGTGGACGTCACACCCCCCACCACGCGCGCCAGGCTGCTGAGGTTCCTCGTCCTCGCCCTCGCCGTCCTGCTCGCCCTGCTCGGCGCGGCCGCCGCCCAGCAGATCTCCGAACACCGCAACGCGGCCGCGACCGCCGACCACGCCCGGCTCGAGATCACCCTCCAGGGGCTCGTCCACGAGCTCCAGAAGGAGCGCGGGCTGACCGCCGGACACGTCGGCGGCGTACGGCAGTTCGGCGCGGAGCTGCCCGCGCAGCGCAGGGCCACCGACACCGCCCGCGCCCGGCTCGAACGAGCGCTGCGGGGCCGTCACGACGCTGCCGCCGCCTCCGTGCGCGCGTCCCTGCGACGGCTCGGCAAGCTCACGGTGATCCGCCGGCACGCCGACGACGGCACCGGCACCGTCCAGGAGACCCTCGCCTCCTTCAGTGCCGGCATCACCGTCCTGGACCGGCTCGGGCTGGGCCTCGACGCCGTGTACGACGGCCGGCTCCGCGCCGCCTGCCAGGCGCTCGAAACCCTCGGCGAGGCCGAGGAGTCCACCGACGAGGAGAGCATCGTCGTCCTGGGCGCGCTACGCGCCGGACGGTTCCGCGGCGACGACTACAGCCGCTTCCTGCAGCTCCGCGCAGCCAGGCGCGCCGCCCTGGAGAGCTTCGCGCGCTCGGCCACCGCCGCCCAGCGACGGCGTCTGGACGCGGCACTCGGCACACCCGACGCCGAACGCGCCTTCGCCTACGAGGCCGTCGCCGTGCGCGCGGAGGGCGACCTCGGCACGGGCGGCATCGCTCCGACGGCCTGGTGGGAGTCGATGACCTCCGTCAACGACGGACTGCGCGCGGTGCAGGTCTCGCTCGACGAGGACGTCCAGCGGCGCGCCGCCGCACTCCGGAACGCGGCCCGACGCGATCTGCTGCTGTTCGTGCTGTTCGCGCTGGGCACCGTCGCCGCGCTCGGCCACCTCGCCCTGGACTGCGTACGCTCCGTCTCCACCCCGCTCGCCGCCCTCGCCCAGCAGACCCGCGAGGTGGCCGGCACGCGGCTGCCGCGCGCCGTCGCCGCCGCGCGCCACGGCACTCCGGTCGAGCACCCGGGCCCGCCCGGACCGCTCGCCGTGCCCCATCGGGCCGGGGCGGAGGTGCTCGAGGTCGCCGAGGCGTTCGACCGCGTGCAGCGCGCCGCCTTCGACCTCGCCACCGAGCTGCGGGTCGTTCGCTCGCTGCGGGTCGATTGCGGGTGCTCGCGCAGTGTCCCGCGCCCCTCGGGGGCGCGGGAGGAACCCTTCAGTTCTTCAGTTCGGGCGGTGAGATCTGCGACGTGCTGATCGCCGAGTCACCCCTCCGTCACGTGTTCACGGCGAAGCCCTGGCTGTGGGACGAGCGTCCTGCCGTCGGGCCGGGCCGACGTCCGCGGCCGGGATCTTCCCGGTCGTGGCCGCGGCCCGGACATCGCGCCGTCCGGCCCCGACGCGTCGCCGGAACGACACGCGGTGGGCGGCAGAGCTGCCGAGACGGCGAGGGGAAACAGGGCGAAAAACCTCTTATGGGTACGCGTCGGCGTACGCATGGGTCAGCGGTCTCCTGAAGGCCGGAGGTGAAAGCGCGCGAGGGAACGCGAAGAGGGGGCGCGTGTGAAGGCGTGGAAAACGCGTGGGACAACGCGGAACGAGGCCCTGCGAGCAGGGCGTCAGGCCATGCAGGGCGTCAGCTCAACAGGAACAGGACCACACACGACCGAAGTCGATGTGGGAGCGGGTGACCAGCCGCTGCTGTGGGCGCATGTGCCAAGTGGAACAGGCATCCGTTTCCGCGTCAACCGACGTGAGACGCACGGCTCATACTCTGGACGGCCTTGACAGTGCGCGGAAACGCCCGCGTACGCTCAGGGCACGGCCTTGCTGAGGGGCTCGGCCGTACAGCGCCTGTGTGAAGGCACCCGCCGTGTTCGACTCGACGTATCACGGAGCCTTCGCATGTTCTCCGAGACCCTCGCCACACCAGCCGCGGCCGCCCGACACGCCGCACCCCCGCGCCTCGCCCCGCGGCGCCACCTCGGTCGGCGGGCCGCCGTCCTCCTGGTCCCGCCCGGGTTCGCCCCCACCTCCGTCGTGCGCGACGCGGCGTTCCCATGGCACGTCGTCGGCGCGTATCTCGCCTCCACCGCCGTCCTGCGCGGCGCGCGCGGTGCGGAGCGCACACGATGAGCCGTGACCGGCTTTCGCTGGTGATCGTGGGCGCCGGACCGCGGGGCACCGGTTTCCTGGAGCGGATCGCCGCCAACGCACCCGCGCTGTACTCCGGTTCGGAGCTGGACGTGCACCTGGTGGACCCGTACCCGCCCGGCGGCGGACGCATCTGGCGCGAGGCGCAGTCGCCACTGCTGTGGATGAACTCGCACGCCGAGGACGTCACCATGTTCACCGACGAGACGGTCGCCATGCACGGCCCGGTGCGCGAGGGCCCCACGCTGCACGAGTGGGCCGGCGTCGACGGGCGTCTGTTCGCCGGACGGCAGCGGCAGGGCGCGTACCTGCGCTGGGTCTACGAGCAGACGGTCGCCGCCCTGCCGCCCGGAATCCGCGTCCACCACCATGCCCGCCTCGCCGTCCGGGTCGACGGCCCGCGCGACGGCCGGCAGCGGGTCTGGCTGCAGGGACGGCCCGAGCCGCTGACCGCCGACCTCGTGGTCCTCACGCTCGGCCACCTCGACGCCGAACTGGACGGCGAACAACGCGCGTTGGCGTCGTACGCCCGAAGGCACGGCCTCGTCCACCTGCCGCCCGACTTCACGGCCGACAGCGACCTGTCGCCGCTGAGGGCCGGCGAGCCGGTCCTCGTCCGCGGCTTCGGACTCGCCTTCGTCGACCTCATGGTGCTGCTCACCGAGGGGCGCGGCGGGCGGTACGAGGGGGACGCGTACGTGCCTTCGGGACGCGAACCGGTCCTGTACGTCGGCTCCCGGCGCGGCGTGCCCTACCACTCCAAGATCGGTTACGACTGGACGGGGGAGAGGCCGCCGCTGCCCCGCTTCTTCGGGCCCGCCGAGGTCGACGCGCTGCTCGCGCGCCCCGAGGGCTTCGACTTCCGGCGCGACGTGTGGCCGTCGATCGAGAAGGAGCTGGGCTTCGCCCACTACCACCGGCTGTTCACCGCCCACCCCGAACGCACCACGGTCGCCTGGACGGACTTCGAGGAGAAGTACGCCGTGGCGGAAGCCGCGTCGCTGCCCGCGCTGGTGGCCGCCGCCGTCCCCGACCCCGCCGACCGGCTCGACCTGACCGCCCTCGACCGTCCGCTGGACGGGGTGCGCCACGCGTCGTACGACGACCTCCAGGCCGGCCTGCGCCGCTACATCGAGGCCGACCTGGCCCGGCGCCACGACCCCGCCCACAGTCCGGACCTCGCGGTCTTCCTCGGGCTGCTCTCCGTCTACGGGCAGTTGGTGCGGCTCGGCGACATCGGCTCCTGGTGGCACGGTTTCTTCAGCTTTCTGGCATCGGGGCCGCCCGGCCCGCGGCTGCGGCAGATGCTCGCGCTGTCCCGCGCGGGTGTGCTGAGGTTCCTCGGCGCCGGCATGACCCTCACCGCCGAGGGCGGGACCTTCCGGGCGACGAGCACCACCGTGCCCGGCGCGTCCGTCGAGGCCCGCGCCCTGGTCGAGGCACGGCTGCCGCACCCCACGGTCGAGCGCACCCGCGACCGGCTGCTGCGCGAACTGCACGCGGACGGCGCCGCCGCCACTGCCGAGGGACTGCTCGCCGTGGACCCCGCCGACGGACGCGTCCTGGACCGCTCCGGCCGCCCGCATCCGCGGCGCTTCGCGCTCGGCCCGCACACCGACGCCCGGGGTTCCGGCGCGTTCACCCGGCCGCGCACGGGCGGGCCCGCGTTCCGGCAGAACGACGCGGCGGCACGGGCCGCGCTCACCGTGCTGCGCGACCTGTCCACGTCGCTCTGACTCCCCATCATTCGCAGAAAGGTTCATTCGAAATGACCTCATCACGCGGCCGGGGGCTGTTGCACCTGGCCGCCGCCGTCGACCAGCGGGAGGCCCGCGATGCCGGCCCCTATGTCGAGGCGGTGCGGCTCGCGGAGCGCGGAGCGCTCGACTTCGTCACGCTCGGCGCCGACTCCGCGGGGCCCGGTCCCGGCGGATCCGAGGCGCCGGGACCCGACGCGCTCGCCGTGCTGACCCGCGTCGCACCCGCCACCCGCCGTATCGGACTGGTGCCCGGCACATCCGCGGAGCCGTCCCGTGTCCGGGCGGCCGTCGCGACCCTCGACCGGATCAGCGGCGGCCGCGCCGGGTGGCACCTCACCCTGCCGGCCACCGGGGGAGATACCCCGCTCCCGGCGGCAGGAGAGGACCCCGGGCCCTCGCAGGGCCAGCCCGTCCGCGTCGTCGACGCCACCGACGTACACACCCGCACCAGTGCCGCCCGCCACGCCGACGTGGCACTCGCCCGTGTCACGAGCCCGGCCCAGGCCGCCGCCCTACGTGAGGAACTGACGGACGCGGCACGCGAGTTCGGCCGCGAACCGGACGCGCTGCGCCTCCTGGCGAGCCTGACCGTCGACCTCGGCGACGGGGAACACGCGGCCGAACCCGGATGGGGGTCCGCCCTGTTCGAGCGAAGCAGGGAACTCCGGGGAGGCGGGAGCGGCCCCCGGCAGACCGCACACGGCCCTCTCTACCGCGGCGGCCCCGTCGACCTGGCCGAACTGATCGCCCACTGGCACGCGGCCGGTGCCGTCGACGGCTTCCACCTCACGCCCGCCGAGCCGCGCCGCGATCTGGAGCGGCTCGTCAACGGCACGGTCGCGCTGCTCCAGCACCGCGGTCTGTTCCGCACCTTCTACCCGGGCAGCACGCTCAGGGAGCACCTGGGCCTGCCCCGGCCCGCCCACCGGTACGTCGTGACCGGGGGAACGTCATGACGCCGCGCTCCGGCCGCCGTCCCGCACGGAACGGGTTCGTCCGATCGGGCGCCGCCGATGGGTTCTTCCTCGTACCGCATCCCACCACGCTGCGCTCGCACCCCGGGCACACGGATCCCGTATGGAAGGGTTGACCGCATGACGACGGACGCATCCGACGAGTGGAAGCAGTGGCACGAGCACCGCACCGCGCAGGTGTCGGAGCCGTACGGGCCCCTCGCGTTGACCGGTACCCACTGGCTGGAGGACCATCCGGACGGGCACGTCCCGGATCTTCCGGGGCGGTGGACGGACGACGGTGACGCGGTGGTGCTGACGGCCGGTGAGGCCGACGGACTGACCGTCGACGGGCGGCCCTTCACCGGTGAGGTACGCCTGGACGCCGATGCCGGACCGGTGAGCGCGGCACGCGTCGCGGCCGGCGAGCGCCGCCTGGTCGTCCTCGCCCGCGAGGGGGTGTGGGGCGTGCGCGACTACGACCCGGCCGCCCCGGCGCGCCGGGCCTTCCGGGGCATCGACGCCACGCCCTACGATCCGCGCTGGTCCGTCGAGGGCCACTTCACCCCGTACGGGGAGAGCCGCACCGTACGGGTCGAGAACGCCGACGGGCGGCACCGCGGGCTGGGCCTCGGCGGAGTGCTCGCCTTCACCCTGGACGGACAGGACCTGACCCTCCAGGTGTCGGTCGAGGGCGATGGCTCGCTGTGGGCCGTGTTCGCCGACACCACCAGCGGGGACAGCACTTTCCGCTTCCGGTTCCTGCGGCCGCCCGCGCCCGACGCCGAGGGGCGCACGACCGTGGACTTCAACCGCGCGCTGCTGCCGCCCTGCGCCTTCGCGGACCACTTCATCTGCCCCTTCCCGCCCCCGGGCAACACGCTGGGCGTCGCGATCGAGGCGGGGGAGCGCGCCCTGCTGTAGACACAAGGCGTCACCGGGCCGCTGTCAATCCCTTTGAGCCCTAAAGAGGTTAAAGACTGCACGGCCGAAAGGCGCCCTTGCGCCCTTCGGTCAGGCGGCCGAATACTCCCCCACAGCGCTTGTCAGGGGCACGGCGTGTCCGGAATCCGGATGGCGGGGCCCCCGGCTGCGACTCACGGGCCCCATCCCCCACGTGGGCCCCCGACTTCCCTTGGAGGGGAACGACAAGTGAGGATCAAGCGCACCAACCCCACGAGCGGCCTCGCGAGACGGACCCGGCTGATCGCCGTGGCCACCGGACTCCTGGCCGCCGCCGCGTTCACGGTCCCCAGCGCGAACGCGAACTCCGCACAGACCTTCAGTGCGAACCAGCTCACGAAGGCGAGCGACTCGGTGCTCAAGGCCGATGTCCCGGGCACCGCCTGGGCCGTCGACCCGAAGACGAACCGTGTCGTCGTCACCGTCGACAGCACGGTCTCGAACGCCGAGATCGCGAAGATCAAGCAGGAGGCCGGCGGCAACGCCGGTGCCCTCACGATCAAGCACACCCCGGGCAAACTCAACAAGCTGATCTCCGGCGGCGACGCCATCTATGCGAGTAGCTGGCGCTGCTCGCTCGGCTTCAACGTGCAGGACAACAGCGGGAACTACTACTTCCTGACCGCCGGTCACTGCACCGACGGCGCGGGCACCTGGTGGTCGAACTCGTCGCACTCGACCACGCTCGGCACCACGGCCGGCTCCAGCTTCCCCGGCAACGACTACGGCATCGTGCGCTACACCAACAGCTCGGTGACCAAGTCGGGCGCCGTGGGCAGCGTGGACATCAAGAGCGCCGCAACGCCCTCCGTCGGCACCACCGTCTACCGCCGCGGCTCCACCACCGGCATCCACAGCGGCCGCGTCACCGCGCTCAACGCGACGGTCAACTACGGCAACGGTGACGTCGTCTACGGCCTCATCCAGACCACGGTCTGCGCAGAGCCCGGCGACTCCGGCGGCCCGCTCTACTCCAACAGCGGTGTCGCCTACGGTCTGACCTCCGGTGGCAGCGGCGACTGCACCTCCGGCGGCACGACCTTCTTCCAGCCGGTCACCGAGGCCCTGAGCGCCTACGGCGTCCACGTCTACTGACGCAAGGACCCCGAGCCGGCACACCCGCACGGCCTGACCTGCGTCCGGCAGCAGGCGAGCCCCCGCACGCGACGGCGGATTCCAGTGGTCGTCGCAACACGTGATCACTGACGTGTGGCGGCGAGCAGTTTAGACAGACGCTCGGCTGGGGTTTCCCAGCCGA
>NZ_JBVHTR010000037.1:0-51307 GCF_055565775.1 Streptomyces sp. NPDC028331
AACGCTCGGCTGGGCAACCCCAGCCGAGCGCCTGCATAAACTGCTCGCGGCCTGATCAACACGACCACGTGTTGCAACGATCCCTAGAAACCGCCCTCGGTGGGGGCCCTTCAGCGTGTTCCCGCAGGCGGGTCCGAGTCGTGTGACCGGGACGGCCCGCGTCAGACCGTACGGAACGCCAGCACCACGTTGTGGCCGCCGAACCCGAACGAGTCGTTCAGCGCGGCGATCCGGCCCTCCACGGGCAGCTTGCGCGCCTCACCGCGGACGACGTCCGCGTTCGCCTCGGCCTCGGGGTCGATGTTCTCGACGTTGATGGTCGGCGGAGCCACCCGGTGGTACAGGGCGAGCACGGTCGCGACCGACTCGACACCGCCGGCACCACCCAGCAGGTGACCGGTCATCGACTTGGTCGCGGACACCGCGATGTGGTCGGTGTCGTCACCGAACACCTTCCGCAGCGCCTTCAGCTCGGCGACGTCACCGGCAGGCGTCGACGTGGCGTGCGCGTTGACGTGCACGATCTCGGCCGGGACCAGGTCGGTGCGGTCCAGCAGGTTCTGCAGGGCGTGCGCGATGCCCCGCCCCTCCGGCTCGGGCTGCACGATGTCGTGGCTGTCGGCGGAGATGCCCTGTCCGACCGCCTCGGCGTAGACGCGGGCCCCGCGCTTGGCGGCGTGCTCGGCGGACTCCAGGACGATCACGCCGGCGCCCTCGCCGAGGACGAAGCCGTCACGGTCGACGTCGTAGGGACGCGAGGCGCCCTGGGGGTTCTCGTTGTTCTTGGACATCGCCATCATGTTGCCGAACGCGGCGATCGGCAGCGGGTGGATCGCCGCCTCCGTGCCACCCGCGACGACGACGTCGGCGCGGCCGGTGCGGATCATCTCGATGGCGTAGCCGATGGCCTCCGCGCCCGACGCACAGGCGGAGACCGGCGTGTGCACGCCCGCGCGGGCGCCCACGAGCAGGCCCACGTTGGCCGACGGGCTGTTCGGCATCAGCATGGGGACGGTGTGCGGGGAGACGCGGCGGACGCCCTTCTCCTTGAGCACGTCGTACTGGTCGAGCAGGGTCGTCACACCACCGATGCCGGAGGCGATGACCGCACCGAGCCGGTCGGGGTCGACGCTGGAGTCCTCCCCGGCCTTTCCGGTGAAGCCGGCGTCCTTCCACGCCTCCTGAGCCGCGATCAGCGCGAACTGCGCCGAACGGTCCAGACGGCGGGCCTGAGGCCGCGGGATGACCTCGGAGGGCTCCACGGCGATCTGCGCGGCGATGCGGACCGCCTGCTCGGCGGCCCACTCCTGCTCGAGGGGGCTGACACCGGACTTGCCGGCGATCAGGCCCTCCCAGGTAGAGGCCGCGTCGCCACCCAGCGGTGTGGTTGCGCCGATACCGGTGACGACCACGGTGCGATTGGTCGAGCTCACGGGAATTCTTTCTCCAACGGATTCGAGGAGGACAACCCCCGCGCGGGCGGGGATGGCGGCGCCACCGCCGGGTGGCGGGGCAGTCGGCCCGGGCGGCCGGATGGCCTGGCCCGGGCCCTCAGCCCAGGTGATCGGTCGATCAGGCCTGGTGCTTGAGGATGTACTCGGCGGCGTCACCGACCGTCTTGAGGTTCTTGACGTCGTCGTCCGGGATCTTGACGTCGAAGCGCTCCTCGGCGGCGACGACGACCTCGACCATGGACAGCGAGTCGACGTCCAGGTCGTCGGTGAAGGACTTGTCCAGCTGGACGTCCTCGGTGGGGATCCCGGCGATCTCGTTCACGATCTCGGCGAGACCGGCGACGATCTCTTCCTGAGTGGCGGCCATGTCAGGCGCTCCTTCGTAGATATCCAAATGTGTGGCGCCCGCCGCGTCAGCGGCAGGTTGTGCAGTTCCCGCACCGGACCGCATGATCCGGCACGGAGTGCCTAGGGGAGGGTAACGACCGTCGCGGCGTAGACGAGACCCGCCCCGAAGCCGATGACGAGCGCGGTGTCGCCGCTCTTCGCCTCACCGGTCGCCAGGAGCCGCTCCATCGCGAGCGGGATCGAGGCGGCCGAGGTGTTGCCGGTGGTGCGGATGTCACGGGCGACCGTGACGTGCTCCGGCAGCCCCAGAGTCTTCACCATCGAGTCGATGATCCGCACGTTGGCCTGGTGCGGAATGAAGACGTCCAGGTCGTCCGGGGTGATCCCGGCCGCGTCCAGCGCCTGCTGGGCGACCTTCGCCATCTCGAACACGGCCCAGCGGAACACCGCCTGGCCCTCCTGCGTGATCGCAGGGAACTTGACGTTGCCCTCGCTGTCGAGCGGGAGCTCGGAGACGTCGCCGATCCGGAAGCGGTTCCACGGCACCGTCTGCTTGATGGTCTCGGCCTTGTCGCCCTCCGAACCCCACACCGTGGGGCCGATGTGCGGCTCCTCGGAGGGGCCCACGACGACCGCTCCGGCGCCGTCCCCGAACAGGAACGCGGTCGCCCGGTCCTCCAGGTCCGTCAGGTCCGACAGCCGCTCCACGCCGATGACGAGGACGTACTCGGCCGAGCCCTCCACGACCATGCCCTTGGCGAGCGTGAGGCCGTAGCCGAAGCCCGCGCAGCCCGCCGAGATGTCGAAGGCGGCGGCCTTGTTCGTGCCCAGCTTGTCGGCGATCTCGGTGGCCACGGCCGGGGTCTGGCTGAAATGCGACACGGTGGAGACGACGACCGCGCCGATCTGGTCGGCGGCGATCCCGGCGTCGGCGATCGCCTTGCCGGCCGCCTCGATCGACATCGCGGCGACGGTCTCCTCGTCGTTCGCCCAGTGCCGGGTCTCGATGCCGGACCGGGAGCGGATCCACTCGTCGGAGGAGTCGATCTTCTCCAGGATGACCTCGTTCGGTACCACCCGGACCGGGCGGTACCCGCCGACGCCGAGGATGCGAGCGTAGGGGGCGCCTTTGCGTGCCTTGATCTTCGACATGCTCTCGCTCTCCTGATCAGGCGCTGTGCTCGGCGATGAGCTCGCGAGCCGCGTCGAGGTCGTCGGGGGTCTTCAGGGCGAGGGTCTTGACGCCCGGCAGCGCGCGCTTGGCGATGCCGGTGAGGGTGCCCCCGGGGCACACCTCGATCAGCGCGGTCGCGCCCAGCTTCTGGAAGGTCTCCATGCACAGGTCCCAGCGGACCGGGTTGGCGACCTGGCCGACCAGGCGCTTGAGCACCTCGGTGCCGGTCTCGACGGTCTGCCCGTCCTTGTTGGAGACGTAGATGACCTTCGGATCGGCGGGCGTCAGCGCCTCGGCCGCGTGCGCGAGGGCGTCCACCGCGGGTGCCATGTGGTGGGTGTGGAAGGCGCCCGCCACCTTCAGCGGAACGACCCGGCGCACGCCCTCCGGCTTGTCCGCCTCCAGGGCGGCGAGCTGGTCCAGGGTGCCCGCGGCCACGATCTGCCCGGCGCCGTTCACGTTCGCCGGGGTCAGGCCGAGCTTCTCCAGGTGCGGGACGGTCGTCTCGGGGTCTCCGCCGAGCAGGGCCGACATGCCGGTGGGCGTGATCGCGGCGGCGTCGGCCATGGCGAGGCCCCGCTTGCGGACGAGCGTCAGCGCGGCCGTGTCGCCGAGGACGCCCGCGAAGGCCGCCGCGGTGATCTCACCGACGCTGTGTCCCGCGACGGCGCCCGGGACGCCCGCCGCGTCAGCGGCGAGTGTGTCGACACCGAGTGCCGCGGCGGACAGCAGCCCGGCGGCCACCAGCAGGGGCTGGGCCACGGCGGTGTCCCGGATGGCGTCGGCGTCGGCCTGCGTGCCGTAGTGGACGAGGTCCAGTCCGATGGCCTCCGACCAGGCGCCGACGCGGTCGGCGGCGCCGGGGAGGTCGAGCCAGGGAGTCAGGAAGCCGGGCGTCTGGGCGCCCTGGCCGGGAGCGACGAGTACGAGCACTCTCACACTCTCTCTTGGGGACGGCCGGGGCCGCCCGTGGGGACAAGGACGAAGAACCGCAGGGGGTTTTGTGGGCCCCCGACAAAAGACTAGGTCTGGAGATCGCCCTCGGCCAGACGCCCCAGAATCAGGGCGATCCGCAACGTGAACGCGGAGCGTACATCAGAGGGTGACCACCCGGTGACGTCTGTCACACGTCGGAGCCGGTAGCGGACGGTGTTCGGGTGAACGAAGAGCATGCGTGCGGCGCCCTCCAGACTGGACGCCTGCTCCAGATACACGCTGAGCGTCTCCAGGAGCGCCGAGCCCGCCTCCTCCAGCGGTCTGTAGATCTCCTCCACCAACTGCTCGCGCGCACTCGGATCACCCGCGATCGCGCGCTCCGGCAGCAGATCGTCCGCCAGCACCGGGCGCGGGGCGTCCTGCCAGGCAGAACACGCCTTCAGGCCCGCGGCGGCGGCCTGCGCGGACCGGGTCGCGGCCAGCAGATCGGGCACGATCGGCCCGGCCACGACGGGCCCGGCGGCGAACGGCCCGATCAGCGACTTGGCGACCGCGAGCGGATTGTCGCTGCCTCCGGCGATGACGACGAGCCGGTCCCCGAGCACCCCGGTGAGCACCTGGAGCTTGGCGTGCCGCGCGGCCCGCCGAATCGCTTCGACGGTCAACTCGCTGTCACCGTCCGGCGCCGTACCCAGCACCACGCACACATGTTCAGGCGAGTTCCAGCCAAGTGCGGCGGCCCGGCTGACGGCCCCCTCGTCGGCCTCCCCGCTCAGCACCGCGTTCACGACGAGCGACTCCAGCCGCGCGTCCCAGGCGCCGCGGGCCTCGGCGGCCTGGGCGTAGACCTGCGCGGTGGCGAAGGCGATCTCCCGCGCGTAGACGAGGAGCGCCTCGCGCAGCACGGACTCGTCACCGGGGGCGGCCACCTCGTCGATGGCCGACTCCATGACCTCGATGGTGGTGCGCACCATCTCCACGGTCTGCCGCAGGGTGATCGCCCTGGTCAGCTCGCGCGGCGCGGTCCCGAACACATCGGTGGAGATGGCCTGCGGGGCGTCCGGGTGCCGGAACCACTCGGTGAACGCGGCGATACCCGCCTGAGCCACCAGCCCGATCCAGGAACGGTTCTCCGGAGGCATCGCCCGGTACCACGGCAGCGTCTCGTCCATGCGCGCGATGGCCTGGGCGGCGAGGCTTCCGGACGATTTCTCCAGCCGCTTCAGCGTCGCGGCGTGCGGATGGATGGAATGCGCTGGGGGCTCGGTGAGGCGGGCTTCGGGTTCGGGCACGGGGACAAGACTGCCTTATCGGGACGGGACCGTGTGCCGGGGGTCCCGGAGGGCGGGAGACACGGGGCTACGGTGGGGAACGTGATGGACGTACGGCGCGCCGGTGAGCGCTACCGCGGAGGGGACCCGGCCGCCGGGATCGAGTCCCTGCACGCCTTCAGCTTCGGCCCGCACTACGACCCGGACAACCTCCGCTTCGGCGCGGTGATCGCCTGCAACGAGGAGCGGCTGGCACCGGGCGCGGGCTTCGACGAGCACCCGCACAGCCACACGGAGATCGTCACATGGGTGGTGGAGGGCGAACTGACCCACCGCGACTCCACCGGCCACACCTCGGTGATCCGCCCCGGCGACGTCCAGCGCCTGAGCGCCGGGGCCGGCGTCCGCCACGTCGAACGCAACGACGGCGAGACCCCCCTGGTCTTCGTGCAGATGTGGCTGTCCCCTCTGACCCCGGGCGGCGACCCCGTGTATGAGGTCGTCCACGGCATCGCGGACTCCACCCCCTACGCGGTCCCGGAGGCGGGCGCGATGCTCCACGTGCGGCGCCTGGGGGCGGGGGAGCGGACGGCGGTGCCGGATGCGGCGTACGCGTACGTCCATGTGGTGCGGGGCGGAGTACGGCTGAAGGGGGAGGAGCTGGGACCCGGGGACGCGGTGCGGATCACGGGCGCCGAGGGGCTGGAGGCGGTGGCGGTGACGGGGGCGGAACTGCTGGTGTGGGAGATGACGGGTCGGTGACCTGCTGGGCCGCGCCGAGGTCCCCTCGGGCCACATGGCGCACGTCCGGCTTCGGCTTGGTCGCAGTGCCGGACGCCGACCGGCACCCGGGTCCCGTGGATCCCGGGTGACCTCCCGGCGCGAGAGAGGGGTTTTCGCTCGACGGGTGCCTCTCACGGGCGCCGTCAGCCCCGTACCTCCGCCAGCACCGCGTCCGTGAACGGCGTCCACGCCTCGATCGCCCACGGGCCGAAGGCGCGGTCCGTCAGCGCCACGCACGCCACCCCGGCCACCGGATCGATCCACAGGAACGTGCCCGACTGACCGAAGTGCCCGAACGTTCGCGGTGAGGACGAGGAGCCCGTCCAGTGCGGCGACTTGGAGTCACGGATCTCGAAGCCGAGCCCCCAGTCGTTGGGGTTCTGGTGGCCGTACCCGGGCAGCACCCCCTTCGTGCCCGGGTACTGCACCGTCATCGCGTCCGCGACCGTGCGCGGGTCCAGCAGGCGCGGTGCCTGCACCTCCGCCGCGAAGCGCGCCAGGTCCGCCACCGTGGAGACGCCGTCCTTCGCCGGGGAGCCGTCCAGGGCCGTGGACGTCATGCCGAGCGGCTCCAGCACCGCCTGCCGGGCGTACTCGGCGAACGGGATGTCCGTCGCCTTCGCCACATGGTCGCCCAGCACCTCGAACCCGGCGTTCGAGTACAGCCGCCGCTCACCGGGCGCCGACGTCACCCGGTGCTCGTCGAAGGCCAGACCGGAGGTGTGCGCGAGCAGATGACGGACGGTGGAACCGGGCGGTCCGGCCGGTTCGTCCAGCTCGAGCGCCCCCTCCTCGTACGCGACGAGCACCGCGTAGGCGGCCAGCGGCTTGGTCACCGAGGCCAGCGGGAACCGGTGGTCGACCGGGCCGTGCGTGCCGAGGACGGTGCCGTCCGCGCGGACGACCGCCGCGGCGGCGGTGGGGACGGGCCAGTTCTCGATCAGTGCCAGGCTCTGCAGCGACATGCCCTCGAGCCTAAGCGGGCCGGAGGTTCAGCCGCATGGAGGGGTCCGGCTTGCGGACGAAGCCCAGCGACGCGTACAGCGGCTCGGCCTCGGCGGACGCGTTCAGGTCGACCTGCGGGACGTCCCGCTCGCGGAACCAGTCCAGCAGCTCCTCCATGCAGGCGCGGGCGTAGCCCCGGCGGCGCGCGTCCGGATCGGTGGCCACGCTGAAGACGTACCCGACCCTGCCGCGCGGATTGCCCGCCCGCCCGATCCGGTACTCGATCGTCCCGGCCACCAGCGCCGCCAGGGCGCCCGGCCGCTCCGGATGGTCCACGACGAACGCCGCGAAGCCGCCGTCCGGATCGGCGAGCCGGCCGCGCAGCGCGGGCAGGGACTCCTCGTGCCACTCGGTGGAGGCGGAGGCGTGCGCCGCGAAGACCGAGTCGATCATCACCTGGCGCAGGCGCAGCACTTCTTCGGCGTCCTCGGGCAGGGCCCGGCGTACGAGACTCATGCCCGCACGCTAGTCACGGCCGTCGTCCGGGTCTCGCCATTTTCATTACATTCCGCTTGCTTGGAGTGCACTCGAAGGTCCTAGCGTGGACGCCATGACGGTGATCGAGACCTTGGCCGAGGCGGCCGAAAACGGGACCGACATCTGCGGCGTGGCGCCCGGGCGGCACCCCCGCCCCGACGGGCAGGACAGTTACACGATCAGCGAGGTCGTCGCCTTCACCGGCCTGACGGCGCACACCCTGCGCTGGTACGAGCGGATCGGGCTGATGCCCCACGTGGACCGCTCGCACACCGGCCAGCGCCGCTACAGCAACGCCGACCTGGACTGGCTCGACCTCGTCGGCAAGCTCCGGCTCACCGGCATGCCCGTGGCCGACATGGTGCGCTACGCGGAACTGGTGCGCGCCGGAGACCACACCTACGCCGAGCGGTACGAACTCCTGGAGGCGACCCGGCGGGACGTGCTCGCCCGGATCGCGGAGCTCCAGGACACGCTCGCGGTCCTCAACCGGAAGATCGATTTCTATGCGGACGCCGGGCGCGCCCTGGCGTCGGAGAGGCCCCGATGACGGACAGCAGGATCCCGCAGGTACGGCTCGGCGACGGCGGCCCCGAAGTGGGGGTGCAGGGACTCGGCTGCATGAGCATGACCTTCGCGTACGGCCCCGCGGACGCCGAGGAGTCGCGCGCCACCCTGGAGCGGGCGCTGGAGCTCGGCGTCACCCTGTACGACACGGCGGACATGTACGGCGCGGGGGAGAACGAGAAGTTCCTGTCACCGTTCTTCAAGGCGCATCGGGAGGAGGTGGTCATCGCCACCAAGTTCGCGATCTCCGTCCCGCCCGACGACCCGTTCAAGCGGATCGTCCGCAACGACCCGCCCTACATCCGGCAGTGCGTCGAGGCGAGCCTGAAGCGCCTGGACGTGGACGTCATCGACCTCTACTACATGCACCGCCGGGACGTGAACGTGCCGATCGAGGAGACCGTCGGCGCCATGGCGGAGCTGGTGCGCGAGGGCAAGGTCAAGCACCTCGGCCTCAGCGAGGTCACCGCCGATGAACTCCGGGCGGCGCACGCGGTGCACCCGATCGCCGCGGTGCAGTCGGAGTGGTCGCTGTTCAGCCGGGACATCGAGGCGAAGGTGGTGCCGGCCGCAGAGGAGCTTGGCGTGGCCCTGGTGCCGTACTCGCCGCTCGGCCGCGGCTTCCTCACGGGCTCCTTCGTGAACGCGGAGACGGAGCTCACGGAGCAGGACTTCCGCCGTACGATGCCCCGCTTCACCGGCGAGAACGCGGCGGCCAACGCCGCGCTCCTGGAGCCGATCCGGTCGGTCGCGAAGGCCCACGGCGCCTCGCCGGCGCAGATCGCGCTGGCCTGGGTGCAGCAGCAGGCCACGGTGCGGGGCCTGCCGGTGGTGCCGATCCCGGGCACGACCAAGCGCCACCGCGTCGAGGAGAACGTCGGGGCCACCCGGATCGTCCTGGCGGAGGAGGAGTTGTCCCTGCTGGAGCCGATCGCGTCGCAGGTGGCGGGCGACCGCTACCCGGACATGAGCTTCACGTCGGTGGGCCGGGAGTAGTACGGAGCCTCGCGCTCACAGCTCCGCCAGCAACTCCGCCTTCTTCACGGAGAACTCCTCGTCCGTGACGAGCCCCGCCTCGTACAACTCCCCGAGATGCCGAATCCGCTCGGCGATGTCCGCCGGGTCCCGCCGAGGGGCGGGCACCGCGACCGGGGTGGTGCCCGCGGCCCGCGCCGCGGCCAGCACGGCCGCGGCGAACGGCAACGACTCGTGAACGGGGCCGTAGCCGAGCCCGAAGACGACGGCCGCGGGGTCCTGGTCGGGCTGGGCCGGCTGCCCGCCGCCGTCGCGGCGCAGCAACCGCAGGTACCCCTCGGACACCTCCGGCGACCGCCACTCCACCCCGCTGAGGTCGCCGACCGGGAAACTCTGGTCGCCGGCCTTCCACTTGGCCGAGGACGCGCCCGTCCAGAACCAGCGGAAGGACACCGCCTTGCCGTCGAAGGACGCCTTCCCGTCGTACGCCTTGAACTGGAGCGGAGCCTCGGGCGCCGCGACCAGGAACCGCTCGGCCGGGGTGGCGTCCCCGCCGATGCGGGCGCGCAGCTCTTCCGCGCAGGACTCGGCGAGGGGCTCGCGGTCGGCGGGCAGGACCAGCCGGTAGGGGTCGGAGGTCTCCTTGAGCTGTCCGTCCGCCGCCTCCATCAGCGGGTCGGCACCGGGTCTCGGCACCGCGTGCAGGACCACGGTCCCGCGTCTGCCCGGGCTGAGCGTGACCCCCGCGATCGCCTCCAGGGGGATGCGGCGCCGCCCGAGCGCCTGGAACAGCTTCGGTGTGCGGATCCCCCGTTCGAAGCGGATGAGCACGGAGTCGGACTCGAACTCCCAGACGGCATGAAATCCGGCCAGTACGTCACCCATGCGGCTCATCGTATGCGGCACGCGCTCCTCCGTCGCTCCCCGAGCAGACCGCAATTCCTGGTCTTCTACGCGCGTCCGACCGGCACCATGCCGGGCAGATCCGCCCGGCACGCGTCATCGTCGTGCGCGCACCGCACCGTGTCGTACGCCCCGACGCCGATGTCGGCGAAGTTGCGCAGGCTGTCGGTGCCCGGCGTGAAGTAGCCGGCGTGGCCCTTCGCCCCCTGCGCGGACAGCAGCCTGGCGCCGAAGGCGCGGGAGACCGGGTCGGCGCCGTGGCCGAGGCCCCCGACCTCCAGGTACGGCACGTCCTGGATCCAGTCGTCGGCGTCCCGCATGGCCCAGACCCGGGCCGTGGTGTGCAGCCCGGCGGCCGACTCGGCGCGCATGCCGGGGCTGCCCGCCACCGCTATGTCGGACACCCGCGCGGGCAGCGTGCGCGCGGCGATCCCGCAGAGCACCGAGCCGTAGCTGTGGCAGTAGAGCTGGACGGTCGAACGGCCGGGCAGGGCGCGCAGGAGGGCGTTGAGCCGGACGGCGCCCTGCTCGGCGCGCATCGCGGTCGCCGCCTCCATGCCGAGGCCGCTGGGCGAGGTGTAGTCGGCCCAGGCGATCACGGCCGTCCGGGTGCCGGGGCTCGCCGCGTGCTCCGCCGCGTACAGCGACTGGGCCATGCCGACCGGGGCCGAGTACGGGCGGACGGTGCGCTGGAAGGTGAGCAGGTCGGTGTCGACGCCGGGCACGACGACCGAGATCCGACGGGCGGAGACCAGGTCGCCGAAGACCTCCGCGATGCGGCCCGAACCGTCCGGGTCGAAGGCGAGGATCTGCCGGCCCTTCTCCATGAGCGCCTCGAAGCGGTGCATCAGGCGGCCCGCGTCCTGCTGGCCCACCGATGACAGCCGGTCGTCGTGCATCCGGGCGCGCTCGACCTTCCGCTGCTGGTCGAGGGCGATGCGGTTGGCCTCGTAACGCAGGCCCACCGGCGCCCCGTTCATGTTGCCGACCGCGAGCGGGTAGCGGTGGACGAGCCGGGAGCGCTGGTGCGCGTCGAGCGAGGAGAAGAAGCGGGCGAGGCGGGCCGGGGAGTCGCCGGGGTCCGGCAGCCTGTGTCCGGCCATCGTGCCGTGCTCCCACGCGGAACGCGACGCCTCGAGGGGCGTCGCGCCACGGTGGCTGCGCACGGCGGTCCAGCCGGTCGTCGCGAGCATCACGAAGACCACGGCCAGCGCGAGCAGCGCGCGCCAGGCGTTGAGTTGCGGGGAGGTGTCGAAGGAAGTCACTGGAAGGACACACTAGGAGAACGAGAGGGTCTCGCGTTAGCCGAGTGATGCGTCTCACGTTTCTCGTATGTCAATTGGGGCAAAACGGGTAGCCCTTGCGTTCGATCGTCACGCTAAGTCGATGAGGTGCACATCACTTGGCACGCGCTGTCACGACGAGGTCACCCTTCCGGCGACGGCCCTTCCCGGACGCGCCGGGAATTCGCTTGACGTCCACGCGACCGACACGGAATCAGTTCCCGCGACATACGTACGTTCGGCGTTCGTGCGGAGTGCGTACGACATGCGTACGTCGTCACTCCGTGCGCCACTTGTCCGCCAACGCGGGGCGGAGGGCGTCGAGATACGAGGCCGTCAGCTCGCGGATCGCCGCCACGCTGGTGTCGCCGCCCGCGCTCCACAGGCGTTCCGTGACCCGGATCACCCCGCTGAACACGGCCACCGCGACCCGGGGCCGCGGGTCCCTGTCCACGTCGAGTCCCTCGCGTGCGGCGATGATGCGGGCGATCTCCTCCTCCAGCTCCGCCGAGCGGCGCAGATGGGTGGCGAACAGGGTGGGCGTCGACTCGATCAACCGGTAGGTGCGCATGTGGAGTTCCACCGGGACGATCCGCTCGATGGCCTCCCCGATGCGGTCCCAGCCCTCCAGCACCGCCTGTCGCAACGCCTCCAACGGGCCCTCTTCGAGCGGCCGTCCGCGCAGGACGTCGACGAAGTGCTCCTCCGCGAGGGAGTGGGCGAAGAAGACGACGTCCTCCTTGCCGGCGAAGTACCGGAAGAAGGTGCGCTGCGAGACGTCCGCCGCCTCGGCGATGTCGTCGACGGTCGTCGTCTCGTATCCCCGGGTGGTGAACAGCTCCAGGGCGGCGCGCAGCAGCGCGTCCCGGGTGCGCCGCTTCTTGCGCTCGCGCAGCCCCGGTCGCGACGCCGTTTCCATGAGCCCTCATTCCGTTCATCCGCCCGGTTCACACTATCGGCGAACGACGTGACAGTTACTGAATTGTGAACTGGTTTGTCAATTGTCAGTGGCTGTCACTAGCCTCGAACACATGACTAGTCAGACCATCGACACGACAGGGCCGGGGGACAAGGCGCCGGAAGCCCCGTCGGAGTCCGCGCCGGGCAGGGGGCTGCGCGGGCACCCGTGGTTCACCCTGATCACCGTTGCCGTGGGGGTCATGATGGTGGCCCTCGACGGCACCATCGTGGCCATCGCCAACCCGGCCATCCAAAAGGACCTGGGCGCCAGCTTCGCCGATGTCCAGTGGATCACCAACGGCTACTTCCTCGCCCTGGCGGTCTCCCTGATCACGGCGGGCAAGCTCGGCGACCGCTTCGGTCACCGGCAGACCTTCCTCGTCGGCGTCACCGGCTTCGCCGCCGCCTCGGGCGCCATCGGCCTGTCGCACAGCATCGCCGCGGTCGTCACCTTCCGCGTCTTCCAGGGCCTGTTCGGCGCGCTGCTGATGCCGGCCGCGCTCGGCCTGCTGCGGGCCACCTTCCCGGCCGAGAAGCTGAACATGGCGATCGGCATCTGGGGCATGGTCATCGGCGCCTCCACCGCGGGTGGCCCGATCCTCGGCGGCGTCCTCGTCGAGCACGTCAACTGGCAGTCGGTGTTCTTCATCAACGTGCCGGTCGGTGCCCTCGCCCTGATCCTGGGCCTGGTGATCCTGACCGACCACCGTGCCGAGAACGCCCCGCGTTCCTTCGACATCCTCGGCATCGCGCTGCTGTCCGGCGCCATGTTCTGCCTGGTCTGGGCCCTGATCAAGGCCCCGACGTGGGGCTGGGGCGACGGGAAGACCTGGCTGTTCATCGGCGCCTCCGTGCTGGGCTTCGTCCTCTTCTCCGTCTGGGAGACGAAGGTGAAGGAGCCGCTGATCCCGCTGTCGCTGTTCCGCTCGGTGCCGCTGTCCGCGGGTGTCGTCCTGATGGTCCTGATGGCGATCGCCTTCATGGGCGGCCTGTTCTTCGTCACCTTCTACCTGCAGAACGTGCACGCGATGAGCCCGGTCAAGGCCGGCCTGCACCTCCTGCCGCTCACCGGCATGATGATCGTCGGCTCCCCGCTCGCGGGCGCGCTGATCACCAAGCTGGGCCCGCGCATCCCGCTGGCCGGCGGCATGCTCGCCACCACGGTCGCCATGTACGGCATGTCCACCCTGAAGGCGGGGACCGGCAGCGCCACCATGTCGCTGTGGTTCGCCCTGCTGGGGCTCGGCCTCGCCCCCGTGATGGTCGGCGCCACCGAGGTCATCGTCGGCAACGCGCCGATGGAGCTGTCCGGCGTGGCCGGCGGTCTCCAGCAGGCCGCCATGCAGATCGGCGGCAGCCTCGGTACGGCGGTACTGGGCGCCGTCATGGCCTCCAAGGTGGATCACGCCCTGCCCGGCAACTGGAAGGACGCGGGGCTCCCGCCGCTCAGCCAGGCCCAGCTCGACCAGGCTGCCGAGGCGGTGCAGGTCGGCGTCGCCCCGGTGCCCAAGGGCACGCCCGAGGCATTCGCCGCGAAGATCACCTCCGTAGCGCACGACACGTTCATCTCCGGTATGAGCCTCGCCTCCCTGGTCGCGGCCGGAGTCGCGGCCGTGGCCGTACTGGTCGCGCTGCTCACCAAGCGCGGGGAGAATGCGGAGGCGGGCGCCGGGGCCGCCCACATCTGACCCGGCACAGGCCCGGTTTCCCTCATCAGGGTGAAGGCGCTCAAGATCCCTCCCGCCGGGCGGGCGCCGCGGGTCACAGTGGGTCACGTCCTGCGGTGCGCTGCCGGAGGGGGGCAGCGCACCGGCAGGACTGAAACGCGAAACGGGGGTACCCGCACCATCAAGCCCGAACCGACGGCCGAGTCAGGGAGTTGATGATGGCGGGCTTCGGACACGGAACGCGCAGGTACCCCCGCTCACGGAGCCGGATGTGGTCCCGGAGCGGGCCGGATCGCGCGACGCTCGGGATCGTCGGAGTCATCTGTGCGATCGCGGGCTTCTTCGCCCTCGGCATCGTCCTTGGCCCGGTCGCGGTCGTCTGCGGCTGGCTGGCCATGGGCCGCACCTGGACGGGAAGCCGTTCGGTGCCGGCCCTGGTGGCCGTGGTCTTGGGAGCGATCGACACGCTCCTGGCGATCGTGTGGCTCGCCGGGGCGACCCCCGGCTGGCCGTGACCCGCTCAGGCCCTGCGACACGGTGCCGGTGACGGCACTGCCGGACCGGGTCCCGGAGTACGACGCCGGCCGCGCCCCTGAACAGGGCAATCGTCGACGTGCGTGCTGCGGGAGGACCGGGCAGCCCGACGGGGCGGTCGGCCTTCCGCCGGGGGACGACCGGCCCCCATGCCGGAAAACAGACGGGCCCCCGCCGCTCCTCACGGGAGCGGCGGGGGCCCGCGGCGGTCGTGGCGCGGATCAGCGCAGGGCGCCGACCTCGCTCGCCGACAGGGTCCGCGGGTACACTTGCACGTCGCCCAACGGGCCTGCGTCGACTGCTCGTTCATGCCCACGTCGTATAAGAACGTGAAGACGTGTGACGACGAAGGGCGGCGGGGACCGGGTCCCGCCGCCCTTCCACCGCTCAGGCCGAGCGCAGCGTCACCTCACGCGTCGCCGCCCGCCGCGCCCGGGTCCGCCGCCGTCACGTCGAGCAGCCGGTACCGGTCGATCGCCTGCTTCAGCACCGAGCGGTCGACCTTGCCCTCCCGCGCCAGCTCGGCGAGCACCGCCACCACGACCGACTGCGCGTCGATGTGGAAGAAGCGCCGCGCCGCCCCGCGCGTGTCGGCGAAGCCGAAGCCGTCCGCGCCGAGCGACTGGTACGTGCCCGGCACCCAGCGCGCGATCTGGTCCGGAACCGACCGCATCCAGTCGGACACCGCCACGAACGGACCCTCCGCGGCGCCGAGCTTCCGCGTCACGTACGGGACACGCTGCTCCTCCTCCGGGTGGAGCAGGTTGTGCTCCTCGCACGCCACGGCCTCGCGCCGCAGCTCGTTCCAGGAGGTCGCCGACCAGACGTCGGCCTTCACGTTCCACTCCTCGGCGAGGATCCTCTGCGCCTCGACCGCCCAGGGCAGGGCGACACCCGAGGCCATGATCTGCGCCGGGACGCTGCCCGCCGTGCCCTCGCTGAAGCGGTAGATGCCCTTGAGGATGCCCTCGACGTCCACGTTCGCCGGCTCGGCCGGGTGCTGGATCGGCTCGTTGTAGACGGTGAGGTAGTAGAAGACGTCCTCGCCGTGCGGGTGCTCGGGCGACGAGCCGTACATCCGGCGCAGACCGTCCTGCACGATGTAGGCGATCTCGTAGGCGAACGCCGGGTCGTACGCCACGCACGCCGGGTTCGTCGAGGCGAGCAGCTGCGAGTGGCCGTCCGCGTGCTGCAGGCCCTCACCGGTCAGCGTCGTACGGCCCGCGGTCGCGCCGAGGACGAATCCGCGCGCAAGCTGGTCGGCCATCTGCCAGAACTGGTCGCCGGTGCGCTGGAAACCGAACATCGAGTAGAAGACGTACACCGGGATGAGCGGCTCGCCGTGCGTGGCGTACGCCGAGCCCGCCGCGATCAGCGACGCCGTGCAGCCCGCCTCGGAGATGCCGTCGTGCAGCATCTGCCCGGTCGGCGACTCCTTGTAGGCGAGCAGCAGGTCCCGGTCCACGGCCTCGTACTGCTGGCCGAGCGGGTTGTAGATCTTCGCGCTCGGGAAGAACGAGTCCATGCCGAAGGTGCGGTACTCGTCGGGCGCGATCAGCACGAACCGCCTGCCGATCTCCTTGTCCCGCATGAGGTCCTTCAGCAGTCGAACGAACGCCATGGTGGTGGCGATGGACTGCTGACCGGAGCCCTTCTTCACGGTCGCGTACGTCTTGTCGTCCGGCAGCGCCAGCGGCTTCGACCGCACGACGCGCGTCGGGACGTACCCGCCGCACGCCTTGCGCATGTCGTGCATGTACTGGATCTCCTCCGAGTCCCGGCCCGGGTGGTAGTACGGCGGCGGGCCGGACTCCAGCTCCTTGTCGGAGATCGGCAGGTGCAGGCGGTCCCGGAAGTGCTTCAGGTCGGTGACCGTCAGCTTCTTCATCTGGTGGGTGGCGTTGCGGCCCTCGAAGTTCGGGCCCAGCGTCCAGCCCTTGATCGTCTTGGCCAGGATCACCGTCGGCTGGCCCTTGTGGGCCTTGGCCGCCGAGAAGGCCGCGTAGATCTTGCGGTGGTCGTGACCGCCGCGGCCCAGGTGCAGGATCTGGTCGTCGGTCATGTTCTCGACCATCGCGCGCAGCCGCAGGTCGTCGCCGAAGAAGTGCTCGCGGATGTACGCGCCGGACTCGGTGGCGTACGTCTGGAACTGGCCGTCCGGCGTCGTGTTCATCTTGTTGACCAGCACGCCGTCCCGGTCCTGGGCCAGCAGCGGGTCCCAGGAGCGGTCCCAGATCAGCTTGATCACGTTCCAGCCGGCGCCCCGGAAGACCGACTCCAGCTCCTGGATGATCTTGCCGTTGCCGCGCACCGGGCCGTCCAGGCGCTGCAGGTTGCAGTTGACGACGAAGGTCAGGTTGTCCAGGCCCTCGCGGGCGGCGATCGAGAGCTGCCCGAGCGACTCCGGCTCGTCCATCTCGCCGTCGCCGAGGAACGCCCACACGTGCGACTTGGAGGTGTCGGCGATGCCGCGCGCCTCCATGTAGCGGTTCATCCGCGCCTGGTAGATCGCGCCGATCGGACCGAGTCCCATGGAGACCGTCGGGAACTCCCAGAAGTCCGGCATCGAGCGCGGGTGCGGGTAGCTGGAGAGCCCGTAGGGCGCCTTGGACTTCTCCTGGCGGAAGCCGTCCAGGTGCTGCTCCGTGAGCCGGTCCAGGAGGTACGCGCGGGCGTAGATGCCCGGCGAGGCGTGGCCCTGGAAGAAGACCTGGTCGCCGCCGTCGCCCTCGTCCTTGCCGCGGAAGAAGTGGTTGAAGCCCACGTCGTACAGCGAGGCCGAGGAGGCGAAGGTGGCGATGTGGCCGCCGACGCCGATGCCGGGCCGCTGGGCGCGGGAGACCATGACGGCGGCGTTCCACCGGGTGGCGTTGAGGATCTTGCGTTCGATCTCCTCGTTACCGGGGAAGAACGGCTCGTCCTTGGTCGCGATGGTGTTCACGTAGTCCGTGCTGCGCATCTCGGGCACGGCCACGCGCCGCTCACGGGCCCGCTCGATCAGACGGAGCATCAGGTAGCGGGCCCGCTCACGGCCGCGCTGGTCCACGGCGGCGTCGAGGGAGTCGAGCCACTCCTGGGTTTCCTCGGGATCGAAGTCAGGAACCTGACTCGGAAGGCCGCCAATGATGATCGGATTGCGATCGGATCCGGAAGCCACGCTGTTCCTTACCTGTCAGAGGGCCACTTTTTCCTGTGCTGCACCGGTCCCCATCGTGTACCTCGGGGAAGCGAAACGTCATCTCTACCGCGAGGTAACCACGGCGGCGGGCCGGATGTTCAGGGGCGGGCCCGATCAAAACGCAACGATACGCCCAGGCCGTGACGCGCCCCGCAAAGTTATTCGAGAGGCGTACCCGCGGATGATTCCGGAATGCGCAAACCGGGCAGAACGGTGTGGTGTAGGTCACCCTGCGGCGCGATACCGTGCCTGGAGTTGCGGCGACACGGCCAGGATCGTCACCGTTTCGGCGGTCTGAACCGCCGGGTACTTGCGCGATCCGCCCCGCCCGTGTGGACTACGGCCAATGCTTCGCGTACGCGCGTGGCTGAGATACTCACCAAGACATGATCAGGAGGCAACCCGTGAGCGCGACCGCGGACCACGCGGAGGAGCGGACGAACCCTGCCGTCAGGCTGGGGTTCCAGCCCGAGCAGGTGGTCCAGGAGATCGGCTACGACGACGATGTCGACCAGGAGCTTCGCGAGGCCATCGAGGAACTCATCGGCAGCGAGCTCGTGGACGAGGACTACGACGACGTTGCCGATGCCGTGGTGCTGTGGTTCCGCGACGAGGACGGCGACCTGACGGATGCGCTGGTGGACGCCACCACGTACGTCGAAGAAGGCGGCTCGATCCTGCTCCTCACGCCGAAGACCGGCCGAACGGGCTACGTGGAGCCCAGCGACATCTCTGAAGCCGCGACGACGGCGGGTCTGTCGGCGTCCAAGAGCGTCAGTGTGGGCAAGGACTGGAGCGGCTCGCGTCTGGTGACGCCGAAGGCCGCCAAGTCCAAGCGGTGACGCTCCGCTGAGCGGGGCCGTCGGCCGGGATGGCCCTCCCGGGGGCCGCGCCCCCGGCACCCATCGGCCGCACGGCCTCGTCCTCGCACCGCCCCGAGCTCGTCGAGCAGGGGGCACCCCCGGGACGGGCTGATTTCGCCGGGCCGGGCCGAGACATCGGCTCAGCCCGGCCTCTTCGCACCGCGCGTCATGGTCACTGCGTAGGGTGGTCCTGCTCCGACAGTCCCGTCGAAAGAGAAAGCAGGACCATGGCGATCCAGGTCGGCGACAAGGCCCCCGACTTCGAGCTCAAGGACAACCACGGCGCGACCGTGAAGCTCTCCGACTTCCGCGGCCGGAAGAACGTCGTGCTGCTCTTCTACCCGTTCGCCTTCACCGGCGTGTGCACCGGCGAGCTGTGCGCGCTGCGCGACAACCTGCCGACGTTCGTCAACGACGACACCCAGCTGCTCGCCGTCTCCAACGACTCCATCCACACCCTGCGCGTCTTCGCCGAGCAGGAGGGCCTGGAGTACCCGCTGCTGTCCGACTTCTGGCCGCACGGCAACATTTCGCGCGCGTACGGCGTCTTCGACGAGGACAAGGGTTGCGCGGTGCGCGGGACCTTCATCATCGACAAGGAGGGCGTGGTGCGGTGGACCGTCGTCAACGGCCTGCCGGACGCGCGTGACCTGAACGAGTACGTGAAGGCGCTCGACACCCTGTGACGCCGTGCCGAAGGGTCCGCCCGAGGGGCGCGCCCCTTCGGCTTACTTCGGTTCCAAGGCCTGTGGGGCGTGGGAACCCGTCACTAGGATCGACTCGTTGATCCGGTACATCGCACGACGGGGCTCCCCGCCCCTGGACACCAATGGAGGGACTCGTGGGAGTCAGCCTCAGCAAGGGCGGCAACGTATCGCTGACCAAGGAGGCCCCCGGCCTGACCGCGGTCCTCGTCGGACTCGGCTGGGACGTCCGCACCACCACCGGCACCGACTTCGACCTGGACGCCAGCGCTCTGCTGCTGAACTCGGCGGGCAAGGTGGTCAGCGACCAGCACTTCGTGTTCTTCAACAACCTCAAGAGCCCCGACGGCTCCGTGGAGCACACCGGTGACAACCTCACGGGTGAGGGCGAGGGCGACGACGAGGTGATCAAGGTCAACCTCGCGGCGGTGCCGGCGGACGTCGAGAAGGTCGTCTTCCCCGTCTCGATCTACGACGCCGAGAACCGCCAGCAGTCCTTCGGCCAGGTGCGCAACGCGTTCATCCGCGTGGTGAACCAGGCCAACCAGCAGGAGATCGCCCGGTACGACCTCAGCGAGGACGCCTCCACGGAGACCGCCATGGTGTTCGGCGAGCTCTACCGCCACGGCGCCGAGTGGAAGTTCCGCGCCATCGGCCAGGGCTACGCCTCGGGCCTGCGGGGCATCGCCCAGGACTTCGGCGTCAACGTCTGACCCGGGCGCACCAGCGCACGGGCTCCTCCGCACCGCCCGCACCGCCGAGCACCGTCCGGCGCGGGCGGTGCGAAGGAGCCGTTCGCTGCCCGCGGCCGCGCGCCCCGGGGCGGCCTGCCTGCCTCCGGTCTGCGACGACTTTGCCGACGCGGCCCCCGAGCCTGCGACCGCCGAGGGTTTCCGCTCCGGCGGCCGGGGAGAAACCAGGACCACCAGGGGAGGACCCCCGACCAGCGGGGGCCGGCCCCACGAGCGGGGGCCGACCCCATCAGCCGGGGCCGACCCCATCGCCGGGGACCCACCCCGGCCACCGGGGGAGGAGCCCCCGCCACCGGGGGACCAACCCCCGGCGACCGGGGGTCCCGCGCCCCCGGGCAACCACGTACCGGGGAGGATCAGGATCATGGGCGTCACGCTCGCCAAGGGAGGCAACGTCTCCCTCTCCAAGGCCGCACCGAACCTCACGCAGGTGATGATCGGGCTCGGCTGGGACGCACGCTCCACCACCGGGGCGCCCTTCGACCTCGATGCCAGCGCACTGCTGTGCAGCGGTGGACGGGTCCTCGGCGACGAGTGGTTCGTCTTCTACAACCAGCTCAAGAGCCCCGACGGCTCCGTCGAGCACACCGGCGACAACCTCACCGGTGAGGGCGAGGGCGACGACGAGACCATCCTGATCGACCTCTCCAAGGTCCCGCCCCAGTGCGACAAGATCGTCTTCCCCGTCTCCATCCACCTCGCCGACGAGCGCGGCCAGACGTTCGGCCAGGTCAGCAACGCCTTCATCCGCGTCGTCAACCAGGCCGACGGCCAGGAACTCGCCCGCTACGACCTCAGCGAGGACGCCTCCAGCGAAACGGCCATGATCTTCGGCGAGGTGTACCGCTACGGCGGCGAATGGAAGTTCCGTGCCGTGGGGCAGGGGTATGCGTCGGGCCTGCGGGGCATCGCCCTGGACTTCGGGGTCAACGTTTCGTAAAGCCGGGTGTGGCGACGGGGGACCGGGATTCATGCCGCTGCCGTATCCGCATCGGGCCCGAACCCCTCGACACGTCGCCGACTTCGGATGATCGGAGTGCGCTTCATGCAACGGGAACCGCAGCGAACGCCTCTGCACCTCAACCCGGCGCTCTCCGCGCTGGTGTACTGCGCCGTGCTGACAGCCGGTGTCGTGCTGATCGTGACCGGCCGGGCCGATCCCGTCGAGGCCTCCGGCTTCACCTCTCCCTTCCTCGTCGTCTTCGAAGGGGCCAAGGGCCGCCGATGAGGCCGTCAGCTCCCGGACCTGTGCATCTCCCGTCGAGACCGACCTGTGTGTCCCGGCGGGAGGGGCGGCCCCCTACACTCGTGGTCAATGTTTCGCAAAGCCGGGTACGGCGACGGGTAGCACCGTACACATACGGATTGGGTAGCCAGTGCTTCTGAAAACCTTCGGCTGGTCGTTCGTGATCACCGCGATCGGCTTGGCCCTGGCGGTCCTCTATGGGGGGTGGACCGCCTTCGGCATCGTGGCGATCCTCTCCATCCTCGAGATCTCGCTGTCCTTCGACAACGCGGTGGTCAACGCCGGAATCCTGAAGAAGATGAACGCCTTCTGGCAGAAGATCTTCCTCACGGTCGGCGTGCTGATCGCGGTCTTCGGCATGCGGCTGGTCTTCCCCGTCGTCATCGTCGCCGTCACCGCGAAGAAGAACCCCATGGACGCCGTCAACCTGGCGCTGACGGACAAGGACCAGTACCAGCAGCTCGTCACCGACGCCCACCCGGCGATCGCGGCGTTCGGCGGCATGTTCCTGCTGATGATCTTCCTCGACTTCATCTTCGAGGACCGGGACATCCAGTGGCTGCGCTGGATCGAGCGCCCGCTCGCCAAGCTCGGCAAGGTCGACATGCTGTCGGTCTGCATCTCGCTGATCGTTCTGCTGATCGCCTCCATGACCTTCGCGGCCCACGCCCACCAGCACGGCGGCGCGCACGTCGACAAGGCGCAGACGGTGCTCATCTCCGGCATCGCCGGCCTGGTCACGTACATGATCGTCGGCGGTCTGTCCGGCTTCTTCGAGGACCGCCTCGAGGAAGAGGAGGAGCGGGAGCACGAGGAGGAAGAGGAGGCCGCCCGCAGCGGCAAGCCGCGCTCGGCGGTGCTGCTGGCCGGCCAGGCCGCGTTCTTCATGTTCCTCTACCTGGAGGTCCTGGACGCGTCCTTCTCCTTCGACGGCGTGATCGGCGCGTTCGCCATCACCAACGACATCGTCCTGATGGCGCTCGGCCTGGGCATCGGCGCGATGTACGTGCGGTCGCTGACGGTCTACCTGGTCCGCCAGGGCACGCTCGACGACTACGTCTACCTGGAGCACGGCGCCCACTACGCGATCGGCGCGCTCGCCGTGATCCTCCTGGTCACCATCCAGTACGAGATCAACGAGGTCGTCACCGGCCTCGTCGGCGTCGTCCTGATCGCGGCGTCCTTCTGGTCCTCCGTGCGCCGCAACCGAGCGCTCGCCGCGGCCGAGGGAAAAGCGACGGCCTCGGACGAGAAGAATGAGGTCTCGTCCGGGGTGTGAGGGAGCCCCTTTTTCAGGGCTCGGTTCGCCTCCGGGGCGCCCCTTCGGCTCACTCGCCGTGAGTGGCTGTTTCCTTCGGCTCACTCGCCATGAGTGGCCGTTTCGTGCGTGCGAACCGGAGGAACGCTCTGTGCGGGGCGGTCGCGAGGATGCGTCCTCGGTGGCCGCCCCGCGGCTGTGGAACCGGTGGAACGTGCAGGGGCGGTAGGTACAGGGGGCGGGCATGGGTTTCTGGGACGGCGTGTGGCGCGGGCGGGCCACGGACTTCGACTCGGGCAGCGCGGCGACCAACGCGATCGAGCTGACCAAGCGGCACCACCGGGTCTCACTGACCAAGCAGGGCGCGGCGAGCGGCAATCTGCGCATCAACCTGTCGTGGCGCATGCGGACGTCCGACATCGGCGGCCCGGAGCGCGGCGGCCTGCTCCGCAACCCGCTGCGCTTCTTCACCCCCGAGGTGGTGCAGGCGCACACCCAGAGCATGGTCAACGTCGACCTCGACCTGGGGTGCATGTACGAGCTGAGCGACGGCACGAAGGGCGTGGTGCAGCCGCTGGGCAGCTTCTTCGGGGAGCTCAACGACCCGCCGTACATCAAACTCAGCGGCGACGACCGGTTCGGCTCCGGCTCCGGTGAGACGATCTTCGTCAACCTGGACCACCGGGACGACTTCAAGCGCCTGCTGATCTTCGTCTACATCTACGACCAGACGCCGGCGTTCGACCGTACACACGCCCACGTGACGCTGTACCCGAGCAGCGGCCCCCGCATCGAGATCGGCCTCGACGAACGCCACCCCCAGGCCCGCTCCTGCGCGGTCGTCCTGATCGAGAACGTCAAGGGCGAGATCATCGTCCGCCGAGAGGTGAGGTTCGTCTACGGCTTCCAGGCGGAACTGGACCGCCTGTACGGCTGGGGCCTGCAATGGGGCCGCGGCTACAAGACGAAGGCGTAAGCCGTCCCCGCCGGGGGGATCGCAGCCGCCGGGTCCCGTCCTACCCCTGGCGCCCGATGAACTGCGGCCCCTGCGGCGGCAGCCGGAAGTCGGGGTCCGGCACCGGCGCGACCGCCTGCGGATAGCCGTACGCCGGGGCCGGCGCCGTCTGCGGATACCCGTAGGCGGGCTGCGGATACCCATACGCAGGCGCCGGCGCAGGCACGGTCGCCGGCGCAGGCACGGTCGCGGCCACAGCGGCAGCCGCGGCCCCCGCCTCCGCCGGATACCCGTACCCCGCAGGCTCCCCGGCCCCCCGCTCCGGCGGCAACGGCAGCGACACCTCCGGCGCGGAAACCGGCACCTCCGGCGCGGCGGCCGACGCCGCCTCCTCCGACTCGTCCACCGAGATGCCGAAGTCGTTCGCGAGACCCTTCAGCCCGTTGGTGTACCCCTCGCCCAGCGCCCGGAACTTCCAGCTCTCCCCCCGCCGGTACAGCTCCCCGCAGATCAGCGCCGTCTCCGCGCCCGTCTCCGGCTTGACGTCGAAGTACGCCAGCGGCTCCCCGTCCGGGGCCCCCGCGTCGTACAGCAGGATCCGCAGCCCCCGCACCCGGTCGAAGGCGACGTCGTCCGCCGAGGCGACCAGCAGGATCCGCCCCACCCCGGGCTCGACGCCCGCCAGATCCGTCTGGATCGTGTCGGTGAGCCCGTCCGACTCCCGCTTCTTCCCCAGCAGCCGTACCTTCCCGGACGGATGCCGGGGCTGGTTGTAGAAGACGAAGTCCTCGTCCGACCGCACCCGGCCGTCGGGGCCCAGCAGCAGCGCCGAGGCGTCGACCTCGGGGACGCCCTGCCCCGGCGCCCAGCGCAGCACCGCCCGTACCGCCGTGGCTTCGAGCAGTACGTTCGACCCCTTCAGCATCGCGTGCGTCATGCCGTCATCCTGCCTTCTCGGTCCTGCTCACGACAACGCGGGGGCCGTCCCTCCGCATGCTGGCCGCGCTGCCGCCGACACAGCCGGGTTACCTGAACTTCATGCCCGGGGGGAACCCATGACATGGAGTTGTACGTACTATTACCGGCCACGCCTGTCCGGGCAGTCCTGCATCACGGGGGAGTCATATGCGTCATTTCGGGCACGTCGCCCCTGAGGAGCGCCAGCGCCTCTTCCACCGCGAGCCGGCCGTCTTCACCGCTGACTCGCCCGCGCCCGTTCTCGCGGCGGCCCTCGGCGCCACCCTCTACAGCCCGGCGACCCGCCCGCACCTGGCCGACGACGTGGTCAAGCAGGCCGGCCGCGGGGTCGTCTCGATGGTGCTGTGCCTGGAGGACTCCATCGACGACGCGGACGTCGTGCCCGCCGAGGAGAACCTGGTCCGGCAGTTCACCGACCTCGCCGGACGGCAGGACATCGAACTGCCCCTGCTCTTCGTCCGCGTCCGCTTCCCCGAGCAGATCCCGGACCTGGTCGCCCGGCTCGGCCCGGCCGTCCGGCTGCTGTCCGGATTCGTGCTGCCGAAGTTCACCGAGGAGCGCGGCGTGCCCTTCCTGGAGGCGCTCACCGCGGCCGAGACGGCGAGCGGGCGCCGCCTGTTCGCCATGCCCGTCCTGGAGTCGCCGGACCTGCTCTACCTGGAGTCGCGCCGCGAGACCCTGGAGGGGATCTTCCGCACGGTCGACAAGTGGCGCGACCGCGTGCTCGCGCTGCGCCTCGGCGTCACCGACTTCTGCTCCTCCTACGGCCTGCGCCGGGCCCCCGACATGACCGCCTACGACGTCCAGATCGTCGCCTCCGTGATCGCCGACGTCGTCAACGTCCTCGGCCGCGCCGACGGCACCGGGTTCACGGTGACCGGACCCGTCTGGGAGTACTTCCGGGTCCAGGAGCGCATGTTCAAGCCGCAGCTGCGCCGCAGCCCCTTCCTCGAGGGCCACGTCGAGGAACTGCGCGAGACGCTGATCGAACACGACCTGGACGGGCTGCTGCGCGAGATCTCCCTCGACCGCGCCAACGGCCTGCTCGGCAAGACCTGCATCCACCCCTCGCACGTGATGCCGGTGCACGCGCTGTCGGTCGTCAGCCACGAGGAGTACAGCGACGCCCAGGACATCCTGCGGCCCGAGCGACTCGGCGGCGGCGTCCTGCGCTCGGCGTACACCAACAAGATGAACGAGGTGAAGCCGCACCGCGCGTGGGCCGAGCGCACCCTGCGGCGCGCGGAGGTCTTCGGCGTGGCCCACGAGAACGTCGGCTTCGTGGACCTGCTGGCCGCCGGGCTGCCGCAGTGACACCGGTGAAGGAATCGATGGAGAACGTGGTGTGGTCGGGCACCTGGGTCGCCGAGCGGCTCGGGGTGGAACTCGTCGGCGACGGACGGCTCAAGGACCTGCTGGGGCTCGCGCTGCGCCGCAACCCCAAGCGGGCGCACCTGCTCGTCTCCCATGTACTGGGCAAGCACGTCCCGCAGTCACCGTCCGTCGTCCACGACCACGGGCTGGCGCTCGGCCGCCGGGTGCGGGACCTGCTGGGCGAGGCCGAGGCGGGCCGCGCGGTCGTCCTCGGATACGCCGAGACGGCGACCGGACTCGGCCACTCGGTCGCGGACGGCCTCGGTGCCGTGCCCTGTCTGCACTCCACGCGCCGCCCCGTCGAGGGCGTCGCCCGCGCCGGCGGTTTCGAGGAGTCCCACTCCCACGCCACCTCGCACCTGCTGCTCCCGGAGGACCCGGCGCTGCTGGCGGGGGACGGCCCGCTCGTGCTGGTCGACGACGAGTTCTCCACCGGCAACACCGTCATGAACACGATCCGCGACCTGCACGAGCGCCATCCCCGGGAGCGGTACGTCGTCGTCGCCCTGGTCGACCTGCGCTCGGCCGCCGATCTCGGCCGGCTCGAGGACTTCGCCCGGGAGATCGGCGCCCGTGTGGACCTGGTGGCCACGGCCTCCGGCACGGTGAAGCTGCCCAAGGACGTGCTGGAGAAGGGGCAGGAGCTCGTCGCCCGGCACGAGACGCCCGTACGCCCGGAGGAGGCCTACGGGACGATCACCCGCGTCGACCTCGGCTGGCCGGTCGGGCTGCCCGACGGAGGACGGCACGGTTTCACCCCCGAGCACCGCTCCCGCCTGGAGCGCGCACTGCCCGCGATGGCGGCGCGGCTCGCCCGGGCGCTGCCCGAGGGGGCCCGTCGCGTGCTCGTCCTCGGCTTCGAGGAGCTGATGTACGCGCCGCTCAGGCTCGCCCGCGAGCTGGAGGAGACGGTGGCCGCCGAGGTCCGCTACTCCACCACCACCCGCTCGCCCGTCCTCGCGGTCGACGACCCCGGCTACGCGATACGCACCCGCATCGTGTTCCCCGCGCACGACGACCCGGCCGACGGCCCCGGCGAGCGCTACGCCTACAACGTCGCGGGCGCCGGCTTCGACGCCGTCGTCACGGTCGTGGACTCCGTGGCCGACACGCCGGAACTGCACGCCCCCGGCGGCCTGCTCGACCGGCTCGCCGCGCACACCCCGCACGTCCTGCTCGCGGTCGTCCCCGCCTACGTCCCCGCGCCCTCCCCGCACGCCGCCGCCCCGTCAGAAAGATCCGCCATGCTGCCCGAGCCCCTCCGCGGCCCCGCCTTCTCCTCGTACGCGCCCGACGAGGTCGGCTGGCTGCTCCAGGACCTGTCGGACGTCACCCTGGAGGCGCCGACCGAGGAGCGGGAGGAGGCCATCCAGAGCGGCGGCGCGCACTACGCGGAGTCGCTGCCGGTGGAGTACCAGCCGAGCGAGCAGTACCAGGAGCTGTTCCACGCGGCCCTGGAGTCCTCGGCCGCCCGCCTCGCCCAGGCCGTCGGCGTGGTCACCGAGACGGTCCTCGCCGAGCGGTCGCCACGGCCCGTCCTGGTCTCCCTGGCCCGGGCCGGCACTCCCGTCGGGGTCCTCATGCGCCGCTGGGCCCGGCACCGGCACGGCCTCGACGTCCCGCACTACGCGGTGTCCATCGTGCGCGGCCGCGGCATCGACGCCAACGCGCTGCGCTACCTCGCCGACCGCCACGACCCGAGCGACGTCGTCTTCGTCGACGGCTGGACCGGGAAGGGCGCCATCGCGCGGGAACTGGCCCAGGCGATCGGGGAGTTCGAGGCGTCCGAGGGCATCACCGGCTTCGACCCGGAGATCGCGGTGCTCGCCGACCCGGGCTCGTGCGTACGGACGTACGGCACCCGGGAGGACTTCCTCATCCCGTCCGCCTGTCTCAACTCGACGGTCTCCGGCCTGATCTCGCGCACGGTGCTGCGCGCCGACCTGGTCGGCCCGCACGACTACCACGGCGCGAAGTTCTACCGCGAGCTGGCGGGGGCCGATGTGTCGGTGGCCTTCCTCGATGCCGTCTCGGCCCGCTTCACCGAGGTGGAGGAGGCGGTCGAGCTGCAGGCCAAGGAGCTGTCGGCCGGTGACCGCACGCCGACCTGGGAGGGCTGGGCGGCCGTGGAGCGCATCAGCGAGGAGTACGGCATCCACGACGTGAACCTGGTCAAGCCGGGCGTCGGGGAGACCACGCGCGTGCTGCTGCGCCGGGTGCCGTGGAAGATCCTGGCCCGCGCCGGGGCGGGCGCCGACCTCGACCATGTGCGCCTGCTCGCCGCCCAGCGGGGCGTGCCGGTGGAGGAGGTCGACGGGCTGCCGTACACCTGCGTGGGGCTGATCCACCCCCGGTACACGCGGGGCGCGACGGGCGCCGACGGCAAGGCGGTGGCCGGATGAGCCCCGTCCTGGTCGCCAGCGACCTCGACCGCACCCTGATCTACTCCTCCGCGGCGCTCGCGCTGACCATGCCGGACGCGCGGGCGCCCCGGCTGCTGTGCGTGGAGGTCCACGAGAGCAGGCCGCTGTCGTACATGACCGAGACCGCGGCCGGGCTGCTCACCGAGCTGGGCGACCGAGCGGTGTTCGTGCCGACCACCACCCGCACCCGCAAGCAGTACCAGCGCATCAACCTGCCGGGCCCCACCCCGGCGTACGCGATCTGCGCCAACGGCGGCCACCTTCTCGTCGACGGCGTCACGGACCTCGACTGGCACGCCGCGGTGCTGGCGAAACTGGCGGACGAGTGCGCGCCGCTGGCCGAGGTACGGGACCATCTGACGGTCACCGCCGACCCGGCCTGGGTGCGCAAGCACCGGGTCGCCGAGGACCTGTTCGCCTACCTCGTCGTGGAGCGGGAGCTGCTGCCCGAGGAGTGGGTGAAGGAACTGGCCGTCTGGGCGGAGAACCGCGGCTGGACGGTGTCCGTGCAGGGCCGCAAGATCTACGCCGTCCCCAAGCCGCTCACCAAGAGCGCGGCCGTGCGCGAGGTCGCCCGCCGCACCGGCGCCACGCTGACACTGGCCGCCGGGGACTCGCTGCTCGACGCCGACCTGCTGCTCGCCGCGGACCGCGGCTGGCGCCCGGGCCACGGGGAACTGGCCGACACCGGCTGGACGGCCCCCGCGATCGGCGCGCTGCCGGAGCGGGGGGTGGTGGCCGGGGAGCGGATCCTGCGGGAGTTCCTGAAGGCGGCGCGTGGGTCGACGTCCGCGGTGCAACCGAAGTAGTCGGGCGGACACCCGTGGTTCGACGCCCGTAGGCCTGCGGCTGCCGATCAGCCGCAGCAGCCTCCGCCGCAGCACCCGCCACCGCCGCCCGCGCGGGGTGCCGGGGCCGGAGCGGACGACGTCGTACCGCCCGTGGACACAGCCACCGTCGACAGCAGTTTGACCGTGTCGTCGTGGCCCGCGGGGCAGTGTGCCGGAGCCGAGGACTCGGCCATCGGACGGCTGAGTTCGAACGTGTCGCCGCAGCTCCGGCAGCGGTACTCGTAGCGAGGCATGTGCTCAGGCTATCGGACCGCGGTCGCGCAGGGGATCCGGACGACCTGACGACACGACGATCGGATCGCCGTTCACTTCGCCTGTGCCCATGTGGACTACGGCGATCGCTCCAGCGTCGGGTCGCCCGTTCCCGCTCCGCCGCGGTGAACGCCGGGGTTCCGAAGTCCGTTCGCCCGCGGCGGCGGTACGGTGTCCGGCAACAGCTCGTCTGTTCGGGATCGTTGAACGAGTAGTGGGGGTTCCATGCAACACCGTCGACCGCGTCCCCGTCGCAAACTGATCGCAAGAGCGGTCGGTACGGCGGGTGCGCTGGCCGTCGCCCTGGGCGCGGGGATATCGCCGGCGACAGCCGCGGAGAAGACGTCAGACAAGCCCACGGCCACCGGGTTCTCGCCGGACCAGGACGTGCCCTGGGCGCCGCAGAACGACGAGGCGCCCCTGCAGCACAAGGCCGCCCATCCGGCCCTCGAGCTCAGCCGGGCGCGCACGACCCCGGTCCAGCTCACTCTTCCCGCGCCGACCGGGCGCTACGGCGTCGGCATGGTCGGCCTGCACCTCGTCGACAAGTCCCGCACGGACCCGTACGTGCCCGGCAAGAAGCCGCGCGAGCTGATGGTGTCGCTCTTCTACCCGGCCTCCTCCACGTCCGGGCACTACCAGGCGCCGTGGCAGCCGTCGATCTCGGGTGCCCACTTCCTCGCCTCGCGCGGCCTGTCGCCGCAGCAGGTGACCCTGCCGAAGACCGCGGGCCACGTCCTCGCTCCGGTCGCCACCAAGCTCGGCAAGCTGCCCGTGCTGCTGTACTCGACCGGGCTGCACTCGGACCGCTCGATGGGCACCGCGCTCGTCCAGGATCTCGCCAGCCGCGGCTACCTCGTCGTCACCGTCGACCACACCCACGACGCCAACGAGGTGCAGTTCCCCGGCAACCGGCTCGAGGTCAACACCATGCCGTCCGGCTCGCACTCCAGCGACACGCTCAACGTGCGCGCGGCCGACATCCGCTTCGTCATCAACCAGCTCGGCACGATCGCCAAGGGCGGCAACCCGGACGCCGGCAAGGCCACGCTCCCCGCCGGTCTGTCGAAGGCCGTGGACATGTCCCGCATCGGGATGTTCGGCTGGTCGCTGGGCGGCGCGGCGGTCGACACGGCCATGCAGCTCGACTCCCGCATCGCCGCAGGTGCCAACCTGGACGGCCAGTTCTTCGGCTCGGCGCCGAGCAAGGACCTGAACCGCCCCTTCATGCTGTTCAGCTCCGGCACCCACAACCGGAACAACGACGGGTCATGGCGCACGCTGTGGTCGCATCTGAAGGGGTACCGGGTCGACATCCAGCTCCACGGCTCGGCGCACCTGTCGTTCAGCGACAACGAGGCGATGGTGCCGCAGGAGGCGGGCCTGCTCGGCCTCTCGCGGGCCCAGCTCCAGCAGCAGTTCGGCACGATCGACCCGAACCGCGCGATCGAGATCCAGCGCGTCTACCTCGCCGCCTTCTTCGACCAGACGCTGCGCAAGCAGCACAGCACGCTGCTCGACGGGGCCAACAAGAGCTACCCGGAGATCTCCTTCGTCCGCTGACCGGACATCCGAAGGGCGGGCCGTGCATGCGGGCCCGCCCTTCTCTCGCCCTTCCCCCGCCGTGTGGTCCCTCTCACAGGCGTGGCACGGGAATGAAAGTGTGATTGTCGTGTGATTCTTTGCGGCTAAAGTATGTGTGCTTGGTCGAACAGTCGAACATTCGGGCGCTCGGCGCCGGTTGAGAGAGGATCTGCTGCCCTGCCCACAGCTTCCCGGGCGCCGCGCCGACATCGCTCCCGCCGCCGCGCCGATATGCCTCTGCTGGGCGGAGTTCGCCCGCCCATCGCCTCTCTCATCGTGCTGCTGCTGGGGGTCGCCGGCCTGACCGTGGTCGGCCTCGGCGGTATCCATTCCGAGCGGGTGCCGCAAGCCGTGCTGGACGGGGAGCAGCGGGTCGCCGCGGACACCGCGCTCTCGGCGCGCATCGCGATCGACGCCGAGGCGACCGCGGTACGCCGTAGCGCAGAGGCGTACACGGCAGCGAGCGCGCCGGCCCCCGCGACCGTGCTCAAGACGCTGACCTCCGCCAGGAAGCCGGTCCTCGGCAGTGCGCTCCTCGACGCGCACACCGGCCGTCTGCTGGCGACCGGCGGTGAACCGGTGTCCCTGGCCGGGGTGCACGTCGCCGCGGTCGCGTCCGGGCACGGCGCGATCCCGCCGCGGCTGGTGACCTCGGGCGGCAAGCGGCGGCTGCTGTACTTCGCCAGGGTCACGGTGCCCGCGCAGAGCGTGGACCCCAACCAGGACCAGGCTCCGAACCAGACCGAGCGGCAGTGGCTGCTGGTGGTCTCCGAGGCGCTCCCCGCCCTCACCGTGTCCGGCGACGGGCGCACCGCCGAAGTGCTCGACGCGAGCGGCAACGTGCTCCTCACCGCCGCCCGCGGCGCGGCGCCGCTGGACGCGGCCGACAGCGGTCTGCCCGCGGCGGCGGTCCGCGCGGCGAACGGGCCGGGGCGTGACACCGAGGACCCCTCGGGAAGTCTGCTGGGCGCCACGACCGGCGGCCGGTCCACGGTGGCCGGCTGGGCCGAGGTCGCCTCGACCGCCGGTCCGGGCCACGCCGACGACCTCGGCCTGGTGGTGCTCACCCACCGGGCGGTGCCCGCGACGACCGCCTCCGCCGACTACTCGCGCTTCGCGCTGGAGGCCGCGGGCGCCCTGGCCGCGATCGCGCTGCTGCTCGGGCTGGTGCTGCGGTTCTCCGTGGAGCGGCCGCTGCTGCGGCTGTACCTGTCCGCCGGTCGCCTGGCCCGGGGCGCGACCGGGAGCGGGCCGGCCGCGCTGGAGGAGCTCGCCCGGCCGGTTCCGGTGCTGGGCTTCGGTGAGCCGGCCCGGATCGGGCGGGCCTTGGAGTCGCTGCGCCGGCAACTGCTCGGTGAGACCGGTCCGGAGGAATCCCCGGCGCGGCGCGGACCGGGCTGCAGGGCCCTGGCCGTGGTCGCGGCGGTGCTGGTGGCCGGATGGGCGGTGCCGATGATCTTCCTGCTGAACCGGGTGGACACCACGACCACGGTGCCGGCCCCGGTCGTCGCCAACCAGCAGGCGCGCACCGAGATAGCGGCGACCCGGATCCGGCAGTCGCTCGAGCAGTCGTACACCGACCTGAGCGGCGTGGCCGCGAGCCTGCCGGGCAGGAGCCGGGCTGCCCAGAAGGAGGTCCTGCGGCGCACGCTCGCCGACCACAAGCCGTACCGCTCGCTGTATCTGCTGGGCTCCTCCGGCGACATCACCCTGCGGGTGGGCGACACCCCCCTGCGCACCATCGTGCACGTGCCGGACGGCAGCGGGATCACCACCGTCAACACCTCCGGCCGGATCCCGTCGATCGCCGCCTACGCCCGGATCCCGGCCGTCAAGGGCAAGGCCCCGGCGGCCGGCGTGGTCCTCTTCGGCGAGATCGACGTGAAGGCCCTCAACTCCACCCTGCCCAGGCCGAACCTGGGCAGCGTCTGGGTGACGGACGGCGACTACAAGGTGCTGGCGGCCAGCGTCGGCTACCGCGCCTTCCAGGAGCTGCCCGAATCCGGCCTGACCCGCCTCGCCCGCGCCACCCGGGGCGCCCCCGGCACCCCCGGCACCGCCACCTCGGCGGTACTCTCCTCGTCCTCCGGCCCGTCGGTCGACGCCGCCGCGCCGCTGGCGCAGAGCGGCCCGACGGCAGGCCTCGGCTGGCACGTGGTGACCGCGGAGCCCGCGGCGGCGCTCCAACTCCCGGCGACGCAGGCCCAGCAGCGCACCATCCTCGCCGGGATCCTCGCTCTCGCGGTGGGTGTGGCCTGCCTGGGCTGGCTGCACGTTGTGGTGATCCGGCCGCTGCGCACGGTCGCCGTGCTCGTCGAGCGGCTCGTCGGCGGGGACCGCCGTACCGTGCTGTACCCGGTCAACCACGACGAGGTCGGCTCGATCACCCGAAGCCTGGAGCTCATCCGTCAGGCCCTGGCGGCACGCGGCCGGGCGGGCGCACCCGGCCACGCGACCATCCCCGCCCAGTCGCGGCGTGAGAACGTACCCCAGCGGTAGAAGGACGGAATCGGCGTGCTTTTCCTCTATTGCGTACTTCTGCTGTGCTGCGCGGCGCTGCTGGTCGCCGGAATCCTGGAGCAGAAGCGGCACTTCGCCTCGCTGGCTCAGATACCGACGCGGGTGCTGGTCAACGGCATCCGCGGCAAGAGCTCGATCACCCGGCTGTGCGCGGGCGCACTGCGCGGCGGCGGTCTGGTCACCGTCGCCAAGACCACCGGCACCGCGGCCCGGTTCATCCACCCGGACGCCACCGAGGAGCCGGTGTACCGCAAGTTCGGCATCTCCAACATCGTCGAGCAGATCGGCATCGTGCGGCGGGCGGCGACCTACCGGCCGGACGCGCTGGTGATCGAGTGCATGGCCGTGATGCCCGCGCTGCAGGAGATCAACCAGGAGAAGCTGATCCGCTCCACCATCGGCGTGCTGTGCAACGTCCGTGAGGACCATCTGGAGGAGATGGGGCCGACGCTGGACGATGTGGCCCGCTCGCTGTCCCGGTCGATGCCGGTGGGCGGGGTGTGCGTGACGGCGGAGAAGGACCGGTTGCACATCCTCCAGGAGGAGGCCGACAAGCGGAACTGCCGTCTGATAGCGGTCGATCCGGAGTCGGTGACCGACGCCGAGCTGCGCGGCTTCAGCTGGTTCACCTTCAAGGAGAACGTGGCGATCGCGCTCGCCGTCGCCGAACTGCTCGGTGTGGACCGGCAGACCGCGCTGCAGGGCATGTGGGACGCGCCGCCCGACCCGGGCGTGCTGTCGGTGGAGCGCTACATCACGCCCGACGGCAAGCGGGTGCGGTTCGCCAACGTCTTCGCCGCCAACGACCCCGAGTCGACGCTCATGAACGTCAAGCAGCTCGAGGATCTCGGCGCGATCAGGCGGCCGCTCAACGTGGTCATCAACTGCCGCCCCGACCGCGTCGAGCGCAACGGCCAGATGGGCGAGATCATCCCCGACCTCGACCCCGAAGTGGTCTTCCTGATCGGCCACCCGACCAAGAGCGCCCGTGACGCCATCCCGGCCGGCTTCACCGGACGGGTGGTGGATCTCGGCGGCGACCGCCGGGACCCCGAGGAGCTGACCGCGGGAATCCTCGCCGAACTCGGCCCGGCCTCCTCGCTGGTGGCGATCGGCAACATCCACGGCCAGGGCGAGCTGTTCCTGGAATGCCTCGCCGAGCTGCCGCTGGACGAGTCCGAGGAGCCGCTCGCCGCCGTGCCCGGCGGCGACGTCCTGGACCAGGAGACCATGCAGATCGCGCTGCCGCGGCACGTCGCGGTCGCCCGGCCGCCCCAGCAGGAGCCGTACAGCTGGGTGGCGCCGCTGGAGACACCGGCGTACGGCTTCCACATACCGGGACAGCGCGAACTCGCCCGCCGGTTCGCCGCCCGCCACGGCCGGCCCGAGGGCGAGAGCGCCGAAGCCGACCTGCACCACTCCTACGATCCGTACCAGTCGACGAGGAACCCGTAAGTGATCCCCGCCAACCTCACCGCACAGACCGCCGCGCTCGGGATCGCCCTCGGGTTGGTCTTCTCGCTCGTCTGCTATCTGACCACCAACCTCTCGCCGGGCGGAATGATCACACCGGGCTGGGTCGCCCTCACGCTCGTCACCGACGTGCAACTGGCCGGGCTGATGGTCGGCGTCGCGGTGCTGACGTACTTCGCGACCAAGCTGCTGCAGCGCAACGTGATCCTCTACGGCAAGAGGCTGTTCGCCGCCGTGGTGCTGTGCGCCGTGCTGATGCAGACCACCGTGATGCTCGCCCTCAACCACGAGTTCCCGCTGCTGTACACCTCACAGACGCTTGGCTTCATCGTCCCCGGCCTGATCTCCTACCAGCTCGTCCGGCAGCCGCCGGCGGCCACGCTCATCTCGACCACGGCGGTGACGCTGGCCACGTACGTGGTGCTGGTCGCCGGGCTCCTGCTCGGCGCCCTGCCCACCGGCTGATCCGCCATCACCCGCTTCATCCCTCGTCAACCAGGAGGACCGGTCATGCATCCGGAACCCGGCAGCAGGCGCAGTCACCGCACTCGCCGCACCGTGCTCGGGACGATCGCGGGGGTGGTGGCCGCCGGAGCGGCCGGTGGGTACGCCTGGGACCGCCTCGGCCACGACGGCGGTGACGGCGACGACCGCGGAGGTGCGGGCGCCGGCCCCAGCGCCCGGCCCACCGGGGGCCACACCTTCGAGCGGCTGTCGTCCCCCGACCGCACCGTGGTCCGCGCCGCCGACGGCGCCACGGTCGCCACCTTCACCGACGGCGCCCGTACCGCCGTGCTCACCGGCCCCACCCGCAGCTTCAGCGAGCCGCGGACCACCACCGCCACGGTGACCACGGACGCCTGGGTGCGGGTGCTGCCGCACGAGTGGAAGCAGGGCATGGAGAAGTCGGCCTGGTTCAAGGGCTGGTTCCCCAAGGCGCTGGGCGACACCAGCCCGGACGTCTTCGCGGTCGCGTTCCAGTACAGCAGCGCCGGGGCGCCCGACAAGCACAACGCAGCCGGCGTGCGCTATGCGGGCACCGCGCATTTCGGTCCGCGCAATCCCGACGTCAGCAACCCCTTGGACTTCGCCTTCTACGACGAGAAGTCCGACTTCTACGATTACCTGGGTATTCCGTGGACCTTCCCGGACGGCACGCGCGTGCAGCCGGAGAAGGCCCGCTACGGCGACGTCGACTGCTCCGGCTTCCAGCGTCTGGTGTGGGGCTACCGCATGGGCATCCCCATGCACCACACCAACACCGAGGGCGTCGGCCTGCCCCGCCGCGCCTTCGCCATCGCCGCCTACGGTCCCGGCCGCGTGGTGATCCCCAACACCGGCCGGCAGCCCACCGACCTCAGCGTCCTGCAACCCGGCGACCTGGTCTTCTTCGCCATCATCAAGGAACGGCCCAACTTCATCGACCACGTCGGCATGTACATGGGCCTCGACGACCGGGGCCGCCACCGCTTCTACTCCAGCCGCTCCGCCGCCAACGGCCCCACCATGGGCGACCTGTCGGGCCACGCGCTGCTGGACGGCACCGACTTCTACGCCCGCGGCTTCAGGACCGCCCGCCGCCTGTGACCCCGCCGCCTCACCCGACCCGCTGATCCGAGGACCACCGCCATGGCCACCATCCCCGCCGCCCAGCCCACCGGTGCGAGCCGCCGCCGCCAGCCGGCGAACCGCCGCTCCGGCCGGCCGGAAACCGTCGCGCGCTGGGAGCGCCCGGCACTCGCCGCGGTACTCGTCGCCGCCACGGTGCTGTACGCCTGGGGCATCGCACACGCCGCGATCCACCCCTACTACAGCGCGGCGGTACGGTCGATGGCCACGAGCTGGCGCGCCTTCCTCTTCGGCGGACTCGACCCCAGCGGTTCGATCAGCATCGACAAGCTCCCCGGCGCCTTCTGGCCCGAGGCCGTCTCCGTCCGGATATTCGGCCCGCACACGTGGGCGGCCGCGCTGCCGCAGGTCGTCGAGGGCGTGCTCACCGTCTGGCTGCTCCACCGCATCGTACGGGCCTGGGCCGGGCCGTTCGCCGCGCTGACCGCCGCGCTCACGCTCACCCTCACCCCGGTCACCGTGGCCCTCACCCGGGCCACCATCCCGGACACCACGCTCACCCTGCTCCTGGTGGCGGCCGCCGGAGCGCTGCAGAAGGCCATGCGCACCGAACGGATGCTGCCGCTGATCACCTGCGGGGTCTGGGTCGGGCTCGCCTTCCAGGCGAAGATGCTCCAGGCCTGGCTGGTACTGCCCGTCTTCGCGGCGGTCCACCAAGTCGCCGCGCCCGGCACACCGTTGAAGCGGGCTCTGCGCGCCCTGCTGGGCTGTGCGGTCGCGCTGGCCGTCTCCTGCTCCTGGGTGCTGTTCGCCTGGGCGACACCCGCCGCGAGCCACCCCTACCTCGACGGCACCTCCAACAACAACCCGTTCAGCCTGGTCTTCGGATACAACGGGCTCAGCCGCTTCAGCAGCGACGCCAGCGCATTCGGAGCCGTCGCGGGAACCGCCGCCAGCCGCACCACCGGCAACACCGGCTGGGGGATGCTGATCAACCACACGGTCGGCCCGCAGATCGCCTGGTTCCTGCCGCTCGCCGCGGCCGCCGCGGTACTGGGCGTCGTCTGGCGCGCCGGGCAGCCGCGAACAGACCTCACGCGCGCCGGATTCCTGCTCTGGGGCGGTTGGCTGGCCGTGCACGCCATGGTGTTCAGCGCCTCCAACGGCAACCACCCCTACTACACCGCCGTCATCGCCCCCGCGCTCGCCGCGCTGGTCGGCGGCGGGCTCGCGCTCTTCCGGACCGAGTACGAGGCGGGCGGCCGCCGGGCTGCGGCGCTGCCGTGGGCGATCGTGGCCACGGTGGCCTGGGCGCTCGTGCTCGACTGGCCGACCCGGTTCGTCTCCTGGCTGCTGCCGATCGCCGTCATGCTCGCGGTGTGCGGCGCGCTGGGCCTGTGGACCCGGGGGCCGCGCACCTCGCCCCGGTCGGTCCACACCGCCCTCGCCGCCGGGATCACGGCCATGCTGGTCGTACCGGCCGGCTGGGCCGCCTCCAGCCTCAACCCGCTGTACGCGGGTGCCTCCACCTCGCCCTCGGCCGGTCCGGTCGGCAACGCCTACCAGGAGGCCGTCCACAACCGCGCCGCTCTGCGAAGGATCGGGCTCGGCCGGCCCAGCGCCCGCGACACCGCCGTGCTCGACTACCTCACCGCGCACCGCCACGGCGAAAAGTACCTGGTCGCCACCCAGGCCGCCTACACCGCCGAGCCCCTGCTGCGGGCCGAGTCGCAGCCCATGCTCGTCATGGGCGGCTTCACCGGCCTCACCCCGTTCCCCTCCGCCCAGCAGCTCGGCACCCTTGTCAGCACCCACCAGCTCCGCTACGCGATGCTCACCACCCAGCGCCCCACCACCCCCGCCACCACCTGGGTGAAGTCCCACTGCACACGTGTCCCCCCCACCGCCTACGGCCGCCGCGCCCACGGCAGCATCACGCTCTACGACTGCAGCCCCAAGAAGTGAGCGGTGCCCGCCGAACCCGGGGAACACGGCCACAGGGCGAGTAGGGCGTGAACCGCGCAGCGACGGCGCCGCAACCGGAAGCGGCGTACTGCTGCGCCCACCGCACCCGATCGGTGGCCTTCCCGGGGCGGGGGCCGGGCTCAGTGACCGGCGCCCCGCTCCTCCCGGATCCGCGCGACGACCTCGGCGACCGTCTGCCGCACCCCCTCGGTCTCCGTCAGGAAGTGCCAGTAGTCCGGGTGACGGCCCTCCAGCCCGGCGACCGCGCGCTCCAGCCGCGCCACGGAGTCGTCGAGCGGGCGAGCATGCCGCGGATCGGGCGTCGCACGGCCCGCCATCGCCAGCCGCTGCGCGTCCCGGATCGCGAACCGGGTGCGCTCGATCTCCTGCTCCGGGTCCTTCTGCACCGCGTTCAGCCGCCGCAGACGCTCCCCGGCGGCCGACACGGCCTCATCGGTGGTGTTCAGCAGCGCCCGCACGGTCGACAGCAGCGAGGTGGCCTCCGCCCAGCGCTGCGCGTCCCGCGCGGCCTGCGCCTGCCGAAGCTTGAGCTCCGCCTGCCGCACGGTCTCGGCGGCCTGCTCCGGCACATGCTGCAGGTCCTGCCAGCACGCGGCCGTGAACCGGCGCCTCAGCTCGCTCAGCACCGGCTCCACCTGCCCGGCCCGCGTGGTCAGCGCCTCCGCCCGCGTCCGCAGCGACACCAGCCGCCGGCCGGTCTCGGCGGCCCTCTCCGGCAGCCGCTCGGCCTCGGCGCGGATCGCCGCCGCCTCCCGTGAGACCCGCTCGGCGCGCTCCAGGGTCTGCTGCACCCCGTGCTGCCCCGCGCCCTGGTTGAGCCGGGTCAGCTCCGGGCCGAGGGCGGCCAGCCGGGCGGCGAGATCGTCGGCCTTCAGCCCCGAGGCGCGTACGGCGTCCAGGGCGTTGCTCGCGGCGAGCAACGCCTGCCGGGCACGCTCCACGGCCGGGGCCAGCCGGGCCAGTTGGGTCTCGGCCTTGCCGAGCAGCGGCCCGAGCCCCTGGGCGAATCGATCCAGCTCCTGCTTGACCCCGACCAGGTCGTCCCTGGCGGCGGTGAGATCCGCCCGGGCCCGGGAAGCCGCGGAGGCCTCCAGATCCACCCGGTCCAGATCATGCGCGTCCACGGCCTGGATGTACCGGTGACTGACCTCGTCGATCCGCCGCCCGAGCGCCTCGAAGTCGGCGAGCGCGCGGCGGGCGGCGGGGGAGTCGTCGACGGCGGTGATGGTCTCCACGGAGATCCGCACATCCCGCTGCGCGGTGTCCAGCTCGTAGAACGCCTCCGCGGCGGCGTCCTTGGCCCCCTGCGCCTCGGCCCGCTGAGCCTCGCCCCGCCCGCCGAACCAGCGCCGGGTGCCGCCCGAGGCGAAGGCGGCGGGGAGGACGAGGGCGACGAGGAGGGGAAGGAGGAGCGCCCCGGAGACGGACCGGGCGACGCGGTCGGACTCCTGCTCGGACTCCTGCCGTGGTGTCCCCGTCACATCCCTCTCCCGTACCGTGATCCGCCCTGCCCGGTGTCATTCTCCCACCGGTTGAGGACGAACACACGGGCCGGTCGGTTCAGCCCGCCGTCCGCACGCTGACCGACCCGTCCCGGGTCCGGGCGTCGATCACATGGGAGCTGCCCGCGTCCCGGGGGACGGACACGTGCACCGAACCGTCGGCGGAGTGCGTCGTCACGCGGTACGTGCCGTGCGGCACCGCGATCGCGACGGACCCGTCGTGGCTGCTCGACTCCACCAGATCCGGAACGGCACCGAACTCGAGGCTCACCGCCCCGTCCTGCGCCGTCGCCCGCACGCGCCGCGACCGTACGCCCGTCGCGCGCACCGACCCGTCGTCGGCGGCCAGCGCCAGCGGCCCGGTGGAGTCGCTCACCCGCACGGACCCGTCCCGCGTCCGAATGCTCAGGGCCGTCGCGAAGCCCCGCGCCGACACGCTGCCGTCGCCGTCCTCCACGGTGACGGCCACCCCGCGCGGCACCTCGATCCGGTGTCGGGCGGAACAGTCCGCGACGATCCCGGAACACTTCAGCCGCAGCACGAGCCGGTCGCCCTTCATGGCCCAGGTCACGCGGGGATCCCCGCCCATCACGACCGTGCCGCGGAACCACCGGGTCACCTGCACCTTGTCCACATCCGCCGGAACGATCTCCAACGTGGAGTCGTCGGAGTCGACGGTCAGCGTACGGCCGTGCAGCGCGAAGGCGGCGTGGTCCGGGTGCGGGTCGTCGCGGGCGTCGTTCCCGCAGGCGGCGACGGTGCCGATGAGCACGGCGGCGAGCCCCGCGACCGCGGCCACCCGGGCGCGCCGCGCGTGCACCGTCGTACGAGCCATGATGTGTCCCCCTGAGAGCCGGAGGGCCGCCGGGCCCTCAACGCCGAAGTGCTTCGACGGTACTGATCCACGGCTCGGGGGAGGATCCGGCACGCTCCCGGATCGGGGGTGGGGATATCCCCCGGACACGCGTTTGCGAGGCATCCCCTCCGGCAATGTAGGCTGTCGAATCGTCTCGGGTGCGTAGCTCAGGGGTAGAGCGCCTGCCTTACAAGCAGGATGTCGGCGGTTCGAAACCGTCCGCGCCCACCGGAGGATCGGGGGAGAGCCCCGGAAGCGCCTGTTCGGGGCGCTTCCGGGGCTTTTCCGTGCAGGCGTTCCTGTTTGCCCGGAATGTGCCAGGTCACTCAGCCGGGGGCGACGCGGTGGATCGCCAGCGCATCCCTGCGACGCGTTCTCGCGTCGAAGGGCGCGTACACCAGGTGCCCGACGCGGAGCGGAGGGACGGCGTTCGGGCGTTCACCGCGCAACGCGGCCTCGACGAAGTCCCGTAGGCGTTCGCCGCACCGGCGGTAGAACCGCAACTGGGTGCGGCGGCCGAACAGCCGCCATCCGAGAGCAGTGATCCGGTCCAGGGTGGGGGCGCCCTGCGAACGGCAGGAGACCACGAACTGCACCTGGCCCGTGTGGTGCTGCTTCACCACCTCGTAGATGGCCTTGCCGCGCTCCAGGTGGCCCTCCAGGGTCTCGTAGGCCCATCCCCAGATGCGGTCGGCGTTGTCCCGGGTCTCGTCCACCACCTCGGTGACGCGCACGCCGCAGTAGAAGTGCAGGCCGTGGAAACGGGCCTCGAGCAGCATGTCACGGCCGAGTAGCGGTGCCGCCGGGTCGTACAGGGCGCGGACGATCTCCGGTGGGGAGAACTGGTAGTCGCGGACCAGCCGGCAGGCGTGCTCCCAGGACCCTCCCGGCTCCGGGGAGCCCGGTCGCTCGGTCGGCAGCGTGGTGCGGTAGGTGTCGATGGTCCAGGACGGCCGGCGTACCTCGTCAGCCGAGTAGTTGACGCGTGCGTCCGCCAGCCCCCGCCACACCCGTGCGGCGTCGAGCCGCCCGAACGCCCGGTCGCCCGAGGGGGTCACTCGAATTCCTCCAGTGACTCGCCGATCAACCACAGCATCGGTGGCCACAGGCCCACGAAGAGCGCACGCCGCTCGGCGTTCCCCCGCTGTTCCTGGTCGACGGTTTTCGCGCGCACCCACAGCGTCAGGCACAGGCCGACCGCGGCGAGTGAGGCGAGGTGCAGGTGGGCACGGCGTGCGCCGGCCCGGTGCAGGAGCCGGACCACCATGTGGGCCTCCGGGTTCGTCGGCTGGCGGCATCCCCTTTGTCACCATCGCTATGCAGGGGTATACACATGATTATTCATATATGCGGTGGTTTGTCGGTTCGAAGGGGTGCGAATGGCGGGACCTCGCTGTCCTCGCGTACTCGCCGTGCTGGCGCGGTGGCTCCTGGGCACGGCGCTGGTCACCTGGCGCTATCTCTGGGAGACCACCCCGCTCCATCGCGGTGGCGAGTGTCGGGGCGACGAGCGGGACCGCCCACCGCCGCTGCCCCCCGAAGCGGCCGGCGACGGGGTGCAACGGGCGGAGGACGGCTGCGGCCCCCTCTACCACCGCCTCTTCCGGGTGCGTATCGCCGGGGCGGACCTCGCCGCGGACCAGCTCATCTCATGGGTCTGCCGGGACTTCAAACATTTCGTCCCGTCGGAGGTGGTCGACATCCGCACGCGCGCGCTCCGCGACTACGGCCTCGACGTCACGGACGAGTTGCTGGTGGAGATGCCGGGGCCCTGGAACGGACCCGTCAGGGTCGTGCGCCGCGACGCCGAATCCCTGCACCTGGTGACCCTGAACGGTCACATGGAGGCCGGGCAGGTGCAGTTCCGTGCGCGGAGAGACGACGACCTGCTGGTGTTCGAGATCGAGCTGTGGGCCCGTGCCGGCAATCGCTTGGTGGACCTGCTGTATTCGCGCCTGCGTCTGGCGAAGGAGGTTCAGCTCAACATGTGGGTCCGGTTCTGTCTGTCCGCCGTCGCGGCCTCGGGCGGACGACTGGTCGGCGGGGTGCACATCTCCACCCGCAGGCTCGACCCTCCGGGCAAGGCACGGGCGCGCACGGTGTCGTGGGCCGGAGTGCATCTCCTGCTGGGGCGCGGACCCAGGGCCCGCCACCTCGCGGCAGCGGTTCGTGAGGGGGGCGTGAGGCGCGACCGGGGGCGAAGGAACAGCCGGTGACGGACAGTCCCCTCGAGGACCGGACCGTCGTGGTGACCTGGGCCGCGCGCGGGCCTGGCCGGGCGCGGCACCGGCACACGAACCGGCCCGGCGCGCGGACGTCGAACGGGGTCGGCGCGGCCGAGAGCGGCACCGCGAAGGCGGACATCGTGGCCGGGGCCGGCCTGACCGTGCGGTTCCTGCGGAAGCCGGCGGCCCCCGCGCCGTCAGGAGGCCAGTGAGTCCAGGGCCTCGGCGATGGGACGACCGCCGCCGGTCACCTCGAAGGCGCGGTTGACAGTGGCCCGGTGGTCCAGCGCGCGCACCAGGACCGTCGCGAGGTCCTCACGGCTCAGGGAGCCCTCCTCGACCTCGTCGCCCACGGTGATGCGGTCGCCGGGGGCGCTGTCGTTCAGCCACGGGGGCCGGACGATGGTCCAGTCGAGCTCCGACTTCTCCAGGTGGGTGTCCGCGGCCAGCTTGGCGTGCGCGGTGTCGCGCAGGTACCCGGGCAGGCGGCTGGGGTCGGCGGTGCCCCACATCGACAGCTGCACCCAGCGCCGCACACCGGCGGTCACTGCCGCGTCGACGGCCGCGACGACGCCCCGGTGGTCGATCAGCTCGGCCTGCTGCTTGTCCATGCTGCGCGTGGCGGCCGTGTTGATCACCGCGTCGGTGCCCGCGAAAGCGTCGGCCAGGGCGGGGCCCGGAGCGGCGAGGTCCACGACGGCGGTCGTGACGTCCGCGCCGAACAGCTTCTCGGCCCGCGCGGCGTCGCGCACCGCGGCGCGGACTGTGTGGCCGCCCGCCAGCAGCCGGGTGACGACGCGTCGGCCCGTGGCGCCGGTGGCCCCGAGGACAGTGACGTTCATGGTTCCTCCAGGACAGTTGCTGACAGATACTGACGGATGCGATGGGGATATGACGGCTGGTCAGATGTTGACGGTGGCCATCCGCGGCGGGTCGTACCGCTCACCCGCGACGGCCGAGGCTGGTACGGCCGCCTCGATCGCGCCGAGCTGTTCCTCGGTGAGCTTCAGCTCCGCCGCCCGGAGGTTCTCGTCGAGGTAGGTGCGCCGCTTGGTGCCCGGGATGGGCACGATGTCGGTGCCCTGGGCCAGCAGCCACGCCAGGGACAGTTGCGCCGCCGTCACGCCGAGGTCCGCGGCCGCCTTCCGCAGCGCGTCCACGAGCGCGAGATTGGCGCCCAGGTTCTCTCGCCGGAAGCGGGGCGACAGGTGCCGTATGTCGTGGGCCGGCAGGTCGCTGGTGTCCGTCATACGGCCGGTGAGCAGCCCGCGGCCCATCGGACTGTAGGCCACCAGCCCGATGCCGAGCTCCCGCAGCGTGGGCAGGAGGGCGTCCTCGACGTCGCGGGTGAACAGGGAGTACTCATACTGCCCCGCGGTGATCGGGTGGACGGCGTGCGCCCTGCGCACCGTGCCGGGTGCGGCCTCGGAGATGCCGAGGTGCCGCACCTTGCCCGCGGCGACCAGTTCGGACAGGGCACCCCAGGTCTCCTCGATGGGCACCTTCGGGTCGACCCGGTGCTGGTAGTACAGGTCGATGTGGTCGACACCCAGCCGGAGCAGCGAGGCGTCACAGGCCGCGCGCACGTACTCGGGGCGGCCGTTGATGCCCTTGACCGTGCCGTCGGCCAGCCGCTCGATGCCGAACTTGGTGGCGATGACCACCTGGTCCCGGCGCCCTGCGACGGCCCTGCCGACGAGGCGCTCGTTGGTGAACGGGCCGTACATGTCCGCGGTGTCGAGCAGGGTCACGCCCGTGTCCAGTGCGCGCCGGATCGTCGCGAGGGACTCCGTGTCGTCGGGCACACCGTAGTGGTCGCTCATGCCCATGCAGCCGAGGCCGAGGGCGGAGACCTCCAGACCGGCGAGGAAACGACGTTCCATGTGTTCTGTGTTCTCCGTGTTGTTCCCTGTGGGGTCGCGCCCGCTCAGTAGCGGCGCAGGACGAAGCCGTCGCGGGTCTGAGCGCCGCCGCTGCCGAAGAGGACGTTCAGGTTGCTGCTGAGCACGTATTCGCCGGACGGGGTGACGGCCACGGTCGTGGGCGCCGCCTCGGGTGAGGCCTGGGCACTGACCGTGCGGGCGGTGCGCCACCCGTCGTCCGAGCGCAGCCGGAACACCCCGTCGATGCCGGTGGAGCGGATGGTGTTCGTCGCCGCCCAGAGGGTGCCGTCCGGGGCGAGGGCCATGCCGTCCGCACCGGGGATGCGCTGCTGGAGGTCGACCTCGCGGAAGTCTTGCGGCCGGTCCAGCGGGATCCGGAAGATCGCACCCGTGTCGTAGCGCACCACCAGCAGATAGCCGCCGGGGTGGTAGACGATGCCGTTCACGCCGACGTTGGGCAGGCCGCTGTCGTCCGTGCCGGCGTCCAGCGCGGGGTCGTACAGGAACGTCGACTTCTGGCCCGACGGGGTGACCTTGAAGATGTGGCCGGAGAACGAGTCGGTGACGTATGCGTTGCCCTGGGGGTCCAGGGCGATGTCGTTGGCGAGGTGCAGGCCGGGCGCCTCGCCGAGGTCGATCCGGTGCCGCAGTTTCCCGGTCCGCAGGTCGTAGATGGCCAACCCCGCGTGACGGCCGCGGGTCTCGGGCGTGGAGCCGACGCTGAGCAGGGCGTTCGGGCCCGCGTACACGTCGTCGTAGGTGACCAGGAGGCGGTTGCGGGGCACGTCGACGCGTATCGCGCCGGTCGCGATCAGCTCGGGGTCGTCGATCAGCGTGTGGGGTGTGCCGTCGGCGCGGACGACGGACACGGTGCCGTAGCGGATGGAGCCGATGAGGAAGGCGGAGCGCGTCGGGTCCCAGGTGACGCCCTCGGGGTGGATGGCCGTGCCCGATCCGTTGATCACGGCGGGCAGCGCCGCGTCGGCCGCGGCCTGTCTGGTGCCGTCGGCACCGGCCGCCGCGGGCTCACCGACCGCTGTCGAGGGCAGCAGGGCGGTGGAGAGGACGAGGGCGGCGGGCAGGATCGCCCGGTGCACGCGTCGGAGTCCGTTGACCATGGGAGTCCTTTCCGTAGCGGGCTCGATGAGTTGACGTGACGTGAGTCGAGGTGACGGTGAGTCGGTGTGGGGGTCGGGGCTGGTGTGGGCGCGAGGGGTGTTGTGGGGGTCGGGGATGTGGGGGTGTGCGGCGCAGGCCGTGCTCCTGGGCGAAGGCGATGGCCTCCTCCGAGCCGGACCCGCGGTGCGCCCGCACGTCCAGATCAGGCCCGCGTCCCGGACCCCCTGCGCGCACTCGCCACACGGACGGCGATTGCGCCACGATGGGCGATGAGTGCTTCCCGCACGTTCGCTCCTTTTAATCTGCATTTCTCGCCACAGGGGCGACCCCGGAGAGGGAAATGCTCATCCATGATTTTCCATGCGGCCACCCCGGGTAATACCATGGGTAACATTGATCGGCCGGGGGATCAGGACGCGCGGTCCATGCCCTCGGTGAACAGCCGGTCCGCAGTGATGGCGGGGGAGTGGACGAAGTGTCGATTCCCCGCCTTGTCCGACAGTATCGCCTGGTGCAGCCGCTGGAGTTCCAGCGAGGGATCAAGTCCGAGTTCCTCCCGCAGCAGGCACCGCATATCGTGATAGGCGTGCAGAGCGTCTCCGCGCCGGCCGCTGCGGTAAAGCGCGGTGATCAGCTGTCCGTGCAGCCACTCGTTCAGCGGGTGGCAGGCGACCAGGCGTTTCAGTTCGGCGGCGATCTGGCAGTGCCGTCCCATGCGCATGTCGGCTTCTATGCGCAGTTGCAGGGTCCGCATGTGCAGTTCCTCGAGATGCCGCACGTGCTGGGTGAGCACCGGGCCGCTGGCCACATCGGTCAGCGGGTCGCCCCGCCAGAGGGCAAGGGCCTTTCTGACCAGGCGAGACCCCTCCTGCAGGTCCCCGCGGTCGAGCAGCGCCTCACCCTGGCGGGCCAGCCGCTGGAAGTTCTCCGCGTCCACCTGCTCCGGCAGCACGCGCAGGATGTAGCCGGTCGACCACGTCTCTATCAGATCGTGCGATATTCGCTCGCCGAGCGCTTCGCGCAGAATTCCTCTCAGGTGGTACACATGTGTTCTGACCGTGGAAAGCGCCGTCTTCGGAGGTTCCTTTCCCCAGAGTTCGTCCACCATTGTTCCGTGTGACACCACCGCCCCTGGCTGCAGTACCAGAAGGCTCAGCAGTTGACGAACTTTCGGGCCTCGTGGCACGGTGATCGTCTCGGTGTTCCAGGTGAGAGTCAGTGGGCCGAGAACATTGAACCGAAACACTGTGATCCTTGAGTTGGTGCTCGCTCCAAGACCTTTCACCAGAAGGCTCACACATGCGAAGGTGGCTCGCAAGGAAATGCAACGAAGGTTGACCCCGCATGCCTGTTCTTTACCATTGCTTCTCTGGGGTATAGGTGTGTGAATTTCGCCACGACGGTGTGCGCGCGGCGATGTGCACACGGGAACGGAGTGAATTCCGCAGAAAGGAACGCGTTCGCCGCCCGGGGCTCGATGCCCCGGGCGGCGAACAAGCGGGGGAAGGCCGGCCGCGGCGAACAAGCGGGGGAAGGCCGGCCTCGGACGGTTCAGACGGTGGCGTCCGTCCGCGACGGGGCGGGATCCTCGGTGTGCTCCGCCTCCGCGCCGCCCTGACCGGCGTCGTCCGCGCGGTCGGTGAGGATGCGGTGCAGTACCAGTGCGCTGACGACGCAGATGGCGGCGGCGCACCACAGGACGATCCGGAAGCCCTCGGTGTAGCCGGTGCGCAGGAAGTCCGTGAACTCGGACCGCAGACCGGCGGCCACCTTCCGGACCGGACCGTCGACGTCACCGCTGGTCACGCTGTCGGCGACCGCGCGGGTGCGCAGTGCGGTCCCGGCCGCGAAGCGGTTCAGGCCGTCGGAGATCCGGCTCTGGACGAGGGAGACGAGCGCGGCCACCATGCCCGCGACGGCGACGGCCTCACTGGCGAGCCGGATGGTGTTGAACATGCCGCTCGCCATGCCGACCTTGGTGGGCGGGACGGTACTGACCGCCGCGCCGTCCATCAGGCCGTAGATGAGGCCGATGCCGACACCGACCGCCACGAGCGGTCCGGCCAGGCCGAGCAGGCCGATGCCGGGGTGGACGACGGTCAGCCAGGCGCAGCCGGCGGCCACCAGCACCAGGCTGGCGCTGAGGACGGTGCGCATGGCGACCCCGGCCTGCACCAGGCGCCCGGCGACCAGCGGGAAGACGAGCACCGGAACCGTCAGCAGCAGCATGGTCAGACCGGCCTCGCCGTCGCTCTGCCCGTTGGCTCCGACGAGGTAGGAGGGCAGCAGGACCATCAGACCGACGAAGCCGAAGGAGACCGCGGTGGCGAGGAGGTTGACGGCCATGAAGCGCGGTTCGCGGAACAGGCTCAGGTCGAACATGGGCATCCGCTGGCGCCGCTCCACGGCGACGAAGGCGGCGAGGAACAGCACGCAGCCGAGGAACAGCCCGAGCACCTGCGGGCTGCCCCAGCCCCACTGCGGGCCCTCGATGACGCCGAGGGTGAAGAGGAACAGGCCGACGGTGAAGGTGATCGTGCCCGGCCAGTCCACGGAGTTGGCCTCCGGGTCCTTCGACTCCTGCACCAGGCGGAACCCGAACAGGGACACCGCTGTGATCACGACGTGGACCCAGAACACCGAACGCCAGCCGAGCGCGGACGCGAGCAGACCGGAGGTCGTCGGACCGAGCGCGAGGCCCGCGCCGATGGTGACCCCGACGTAGGCGAACGCCCTGGTCCGGGCGGCACCGTGGTACATGTTCGCCATCACCGACACGCCGGCGGTCATGATGCAGGCCGCGGCGACACCCGAGATGCCGCGCGCCACGTCCAGGACGACGACGTGCGGAGCGAGCGCGCCGATCAGGGAGGACAGGCCGTACAGGGCGACGCCGAAGGCGAAGACCCGCTTGCGGCCGATGCGGTCGGCGATGGAGCCCGCGGCCATCATGCAGCTGGCGGCCATCACGTTGTAGGAGTTGACCACCCACTGCAGCGGGACGACGCCCGCGCCCAGGTCGCGGCCGATCGCCGGCAGGGCGACCGGGGGGCTGCTGAGGCCGTAGGGAACGATGAAGACGGCCAGGCACAGGGCGAAGAGGGTGAGCCCGGCCCGTGGAGGTGCCTCACGGGCGGTGACTGCAGTCATGGGACTGCTGCTCCTTCCGAGGTGAGATCCAGGGGGTGACGGAGCTGCGGGAACGGCTCCGCCGCCCGGGCACGGCATCCGGTCAGCGGTCGCGTGCCGGGAGGTCGCGCAGGAACTGCGACAGGGTCTGCAGGAAGCGGTTGTCCTCCCAGCGGGCGTAGACCACGTCCTGGTGGGTCAGCGCCGGGTCCGCGTACAGCGCCAGCTCCGGGATCCGGCTGCCGGCGACGACCGAGGCGGCGGCCTGGCCGGTGGTGCCGTTGGTCAGACCCGACTGGAAGGCGTACAGCGGGATGTCGATGCCGGAGGTGTGGGCGAGCCGCAGCCCCAGTCGCCGGGTGACGTCCGTCTCGGTGAAGGGCAGTGCGGCAACGTAGTCGAGCAGCACCCGGTTGAGGGTGTACCACAGCCAGGCGCTGGGCCGCGGGCCGGCGAAGGCCTCGGCGACCGTGGCCAGGCGGGTGGGACCGCCGTCGCTCCAGACGCCGCTGTCCTCCAGCGTGCCGGCGTTCACCGAGAACGAGGGGTGGGCGCGCTTGGCGTCGAACAGCCAGCCCAGCAGGCCCGCGTTGGTCAGCTTGCGGTCGGTGCGGACCGCCTCGGGCAGCCGGTCGGCGAGCACCGCCGGGGCTTCCGGGTCGGCCACCGCGTGCAGGGCGGCCAGCTGGAACCAGACGGCGGCGTCCTCCGGCCGGGTGCCCAGGCCGACCGTGGTGCTGGTGAAGTCCTCGAACACCGCGCCCTGTTCGATCTGCGCGAGCCAGCCCTCGGCGGCGGCGAGCGGCAGGTCGAACTCCATGCCGGCGCCCGCGTAGGCGTTGTGCACACCGCCGTCGACCACGGCCAGACCCGCCAGGTCGCGGTGGCCGGGGGTGCCGTCGAAGTCCCAGGCGGCGTACGACAGCGCGGCGGTCGCGCCCACGGACACACCGCCCAGGACGACCTCCCGCCGCCCGCCGTCCGCGGCTGCCAGGACCACCCGGCGCAGGTCCTCCACGAGCACCCGCAGGCCCCACTCGGCCGCGTACGGGTGGTCCTTCGACTCGCAGGCCCGGTAGTGGCCGCCGAGGTAGTACTCGGTGGCCTCCTCGGGGCTGCGGGCGAAGCCGGAGAGGTCCGCGAGGTTCTGCTCGCGGCGGTCGACCGCCCATACCTGCAGGTCGTCGGTGGCCCTGGCCAGGCAGCGCGCGGCGTGCTTGAAGACCGCGGCGCCGCCCTCCCGGCCACCGACCAGCACCAGCACGCGGCGGGCGTCTGGGCGGCCGATCTTGAGGACTCCGACCTTCTGCAGTTCCGTGGGGCCACTCGCGGTGACCCCGTCGTGGAACTCGTACGTCTCGATCCAGTCCTGCTGGTCGTGCGACACGAGATTCACGCTCCTCAATGGTTGCAACTGAGTTGCTAGTCGGTACATGACTGTAGTCAAAACTCACGAAGATGCAACATCACGTTGCATCTATTCACGTTCTTGCTACTTGGCTGTACGTTGGTACAGTCGGGAGAACGCCGAGACCGGCGAGACCAGGGCAGAAAGGCGGGCACCGTGCCGGACACCACGAAAGAGCGGCCGCTGCGTGCGGACACGGAGCGCACGGTCCGTCTGATCCTGGAGACCGCCGAGCGCGTGCTCAGCGAGGATCCCGCCGCGAGCCTGGCCCAGATCGCGGCCGCCGCGGGCGTGGCACGCACCACCGTGCACCGGCGGTTCCTCTCGCGCGAGGCCCTGCTCGACGCGATGGCCTCGCACGCCTTCCGGCAGGTCGAGGAGGCCATCGACGCGGGGCGCCCGGAGACCGCGCCGCCGATGGTGGCGCTCCATCAGGTCACTGCCAATGTGATCGAGGTCAAGAGCAGCTGGCGGTTCGCCGTCCACCAGCCCCAGTTGCGCGACCCGGAGGCCGTCGCCGCGCACGACCGGATCTTCGCCAAGGGCATGATGCTGCTCGAACGGGCCCGGGACGCGGAGCTGCTGCGTCCCGGTGCGGACCTGGTGTGGGCGCAGCGCGTCTACCACGCGCTGATCGAGCAGGCGATCCAGGAGCGCGCGGCCAGCGGCATCGATCCGGACGCGCTCGCCGCGGCCGTCGTGGACACGCTGCTCAACGGCGTGGGGCCGCTCAAGCGCTGAGCGGGCCGCCCGCCCGGGCCGTGGACGGCCCGGGCCCCTACTGATCTTTTCGTTAGTTCTGTGGGTGTGATGGGCTTGTTGGCGGGATCCTGGTGTCGTGTCTTTCAAGCCTTCGCCTGTTGCCTCCGAGCCTGTCGTTCC
>NZ_JBVHTR010000038.1:0-45085 GCF_055565775.1 Streptomyces sp. NPDC028331
GGAAGGAACCCGGCGCATTGCTGCCCTGCTGATTGCCGCAGAGGCGGCGTTTTCCGGCGAATCGCTTCGTTGAGCGCTCGACCTGGCTCCTGAAAGCCCCCATAAACCGTTCAATACCAGAACCAAACGCTCACTAACAGGCCATCTCATTTGGCCGGTTGGTGGCGGTAGATGGCGGGGAGCGAAGACGGGCAATCGGGCCCACCGTGTCCCGTGATCAGATAGCGTGCTCGCTCATGGGTGAGCTGATATTGATCAGGCACGGCCAGACCGAGTGGAGCCTGTCGGGCCAGCACGCGGGGCGCACTGACGTTCCGCTGACTGACGCGGGTGAGGCATCGGCCAAGGCGCTCGCTTCGAGGTTGGCCCTACGCCCGCTGGTCGGCGTGTTCAGTAGTCCGCTGAGCAGGGCCATGCGGACGGCCGAGCTGGCGGGATTGGCCGGTGTCAGGCCCGATCCCGATCTGGTGGAGTGGGATTACGGCGGTTATGAGGGCCTGACCGCAGCGCAGATCCGCGAGGGGCGGCCGGGCTGGGATCTGTGGCGGGACGGTGTCATTCCCGGCGACGTTGACCACCCCGGTGAGCGGCTCGAGCAGGTGGCCGCGCGCACGGACGCGGTGCTGGACCGGATCCGGCCGCTGCTGAAGGACGGCGACGTCGCCGTGGTCGCTCACGGTCATCTAGCGCGCGTGCTCGCCGTGCGGTGGCTGGGCCTGGACGCGTCGGCCAGCCGACTGCTGGGCCACCCACATCCCGGAACTCTGAGTTTCCTGGCCACTGAGGATGGGCAACCGTTCATCTCCGCCTGGAACGTGCCGTAGATGGCAGCCCGCCGCATCACGCCTGCCGTGAGTACCTTGTCGCTGAACGCAGCGACCACCGTGGAAACCAGCGGCGTCAGCGGGCGGGGTGCGATCTCTGCGGGCAGGGTGCGCGCCACGCTTCTGGTCGGCTCGGCCTTATCCCCGTCTGCGTGGAAAGCGTCACGACAAGGTGATGCTATGAAGCGTTCCCTGGTGTGCTCACGGCTTCCAGCAGCGCGGTGACAGTCTCGTTGTAGGGGGTGGGGATGCCCAGTCGGGCACCCGCGCGCACCACCGCGCCGTTGCGGGCGTCGTACTCCATCTCACGACCTGCGAGGCGGTCCCAGAGCATGCTGCTACCGGACTCGGGCGGCATGGCTCGCAACCGGGCGATGACCTGGTCGGCCAGGTCCTCGGGAAGGCGTGCGCCCGACGCGGCGGCGACCTGCCGCGCCTCCTCCACCAGCGCGCGTCCCAACTGGGCGATGCGCGGACTGGCGAAGACCGGCATGCGTTGCATTGTCAGGGCGGTAATGGCACCGTTCGCCGCGTTCAGGCACAGTTTCGCCCAAGCAGCGGTGACAAAGTCGCAGGTTGAGGTGACCTCTATGCCGCTGCCCTGACACAGGGCCGCGAAGTCGGCTCCGTCATCGCCACCAGGGACGGTGAGCCGCGGCCGGCCGAACAGCCGGACGTGGCCGCGGCGCTGCGACTCGGCCGAGATCTCCACCACGGCCGGAAGGACGCGGGCGGCGCCGACCAGCGGCGCCACGCGCTCACGGTGCTCCACCCCGTTCTGCAGCACCACGACCCGGGTGCCCGCACCGCACAGTCGGCTGAGCCACGGCCCCGCTGCGGCCGTCTGATAGGCCTTGGTCGCCAGCACCCCCCACTCCACCGCCGATATCTCGGCGGGGTCGGAGACCTCAGGAACAGACGCCTCCAGAGCCGACCCGTCGGGCCATACGATGCGCAACCCGCCCAGCGGCGCTCGCACGCAAGCGGTCACCTCCGCCCGGCCGGTCGCCATCAGCCCCGCGGCCACAACGCCGCCCACCGCTCCCACACCCACTACCGCAACCCTTGCCATGTCCACCGAGCCTATCCGCACCAAGATCGATTCGAAGGACGCCGCCGCACAGGGGGAGAGCCACAGTGGTGCGCACCGCGACGCGAACGTTCGCCTACGTGCTTTCGATCCGACGCAACTCCAGATGCACGATCCCCGATGTGGCTAGGCGTGCCAGTGGGCGAGCTTGTGCAGCGCGGCCGCGGCATGGGTGAAGCCGTCGTCGCCGAGGAGATCGCGCATTTCCGCGTTGAACCGGTCGATTTCTGGACCGGCGTTGCGCAGTGCCGCCGCGCCCGTGTGCGTCAGCTGCAGTACGACGGCACGGTGCTCCTGGGGGTGGGCACTCTTGGCCACGAGCCCGGCAGCGGTGAGCCGGCCGACCAGCGGCGTCACCGCGGACTGGCGCAGGCCGAGGGCGCGGGCGAGTCCCTGCTGGGTCAGGCCCGGCTGGTCTCGCACGGCGAACAGGGCACCGAGTTGGGCGGTGGTGACCCCGGCGGCGGCCAGGCAGCGGCGGTCCGCGGCCAGACGCAGGGTGTGTGCGGCCCGCTGCAGGAGGAAGAACAGGCGTGGGTCAGGCTCAGGCGGCATGGTCCGATCTCGACAGGGCCTGCCGTGCGACGCGATGCTCAGTCCACTAGTGAAGTGAGGTTGTGGTGAACGCATACACCCCGAATCTGGCACTCGCCCGGAAGGTGCTGGCCTCACAGCCCTTCAGCATCTACCTCGGCGCCCGGCTGACGGCTTTCGGAGACGGCGCCGCCGTCCTGGAGCTGGACGTCCGCGACGAATTGCGCCAGCAGAACGGCTTCGTCCACGGCGGTGTCCTCAGCTACGCCGCCGACAATGCGCTCACTTTCGCTGCCGGTACGGTCGCCGGCCCTGGGCTGCTCACCGCCGGCTACACCATCGACTACCTACGTCCCGCCCAGGGCGAGGCACTCCGGGCCCATGCCCGGGTCGTGCGCCCCGGCCGCACTCGGGTTGTCTGCCGATGCGACCTTTTCATGATGAACTCCGATGGGGCCCAGACGCTCTGCGCGATCGCCCAGGGCACTATCGCCGTTGCTGAAACCGTCCTGCCGGATTCCGCCGACTAGGCATTGATGACCCAACGGCCAACGCTGCCTTGGAGGCTTCACCGTTGTTCGGCGGTAACCCGTCCAGCAAGCCGCGCAGGTCAGGACCGAGAGCAGTTATCGGCGGCTTCCGAGAGCGGATCCTGCGTCTTGATCCGGAAAGTGTTGCCGAGAAGTGGCAGCACCTGAGTGTCCGCGCACGAGCTCAGCATGCTGTCTGCGGGGCGCCGACGGCGGTGCGGAAGACCGGCCAGCACACTTCGGTCCGCCACAGTGCGCTGTCTGAGGTGTGGCGCTGGCCGACCAGGTAGTACTCACGGATCGGGCCGGCCACCGCGAGCGCGTGGCGCGCGACGTAGGCGGCCAGCGTGCCGTAGGCGCGGTCGACCTCGGAGGGCGGCCCGCAGTGCTCGAGCACGGCGAGCTCCACCGCCGGGACCAGCAGCGGTGTGACCCGGCCGACCGGGCGGACGGGGCCGTCGCAGGGGACGAAGACGGTGGCCTGCCCACGGTGCAGGGTGAACAGCTCGTCCGCGTACACGCCGCCGGCGTGGCCGGTCTCCCTCAGCTCCTGGCCCGCCGCGGTCGCGAACAGCTCACCGAGGGCGCCCTGGAACCAGGCTCCGACATCCTGGGCCTCGACCGTCGCCGTGATCGCCGCGGTCTGGACGGCGCCGACGCTGCGCAGCTCGATCGCGGGCGAGTCCGCGGCGACTGGCGGAGACAGGAGGTCGCGCAGTGCCGTCACCGCGCGCTGGGTGCGACCCAGTTCTTCCTCCAGCCGGTTCAGGTGGGCGTTGATGTGCCGGTTGCGGGTGGCCACGTCGGAGGTGGCCAGGACGGTCCGGATCTCCTCCAGGGGCATTCCGAGGTCACGGAAGCGGCGCACGACCTGGGCGGTGGGGATCTGCTCGGCCGAGTAGCGCCGGTAGCCGGTTTGCGGATCGACGTCGGCCGGTTCCAGCAGACCGATCTCGTGGTAGTGGCGCAGGGTCTTGACGCTCATGTGGGTGGCGCGGGAGAAGTCCCCGATCGACAGGTAGCTGGTCACCCGTCGATTGTGCGGCCTCCCGCAGGGGGAGAGTTCGGCCGCACTGTTGCCTTGACTCTCCTGCGACGTCCGCCGGGAGCGTGGTGCCCACGGCCGGAACCCGGCCAATCACGCACCGAACGAGGGAGTTGACCCACCGTGTCGCAGACCACCGCCATCGACGTCGACCGGATCGTGCAGCGCTACGTCGCCGCGTGGAGCGAGCCGGACCCGGCCGCACGCGAGCGCGCCGTCTCCGAGCTGTGGGTTCCGGACGGCGTCGAGTTCGTCGAAGGCGCCCAGTTCCGCGGCCGCGCCGGGCTGGTCGACCGGGTCGCGGAGGCGCACGGCCTGTTTGTCGCCACCGGCGACTACCACGTCACCGACGACAACCACGTCACCGTTCACGACGACGTCGTCATGTTCACCATCCAGCTGACGCATGCCAAGGGCCCGCAGGCCGATGAGGTGGCCTGGGCCGCCCGGGTCTTCCTCGTGCTGGACGAAGACGGCCGGATCCTGCAGGACTACCACCTGACCGTCCAGCCGCTGCCCGGGGCATAGGGCCTGTCCGAGGGCCGGCACCCGCACGCCGACCGGATCGAGACCGACCAGCTCGCCGCCGGGAAGAAGCCCGCGGCCGCGCGCCGGGCCGGGGCCCTCGGCCGCAAGGCGGGGCCCGCGCCGAGTTGAACCGGGTCGCCGCGAAGATGACGCGCCCGCCGAAGCAGAAGGCCCGGCCCCTCGCCAAGCTGAGTGAGGAGTGGAAGGAGAGCGCGATCCGCGCCTCGGGGGTGGCCGCCGACGTCATCAACTGCCTCCTCGAGTAGGCCCGTGCCGCAGCGGCGGCCATCCGGGCCCGGGTCGCGGCTGTGGTCGATGTCGCCCTGGCGGCCGTCGATGTCGCCGCGACGGTGTTCGTGATGAACGACGGTGGCTGGTTCCACCGCCGGCACCTGCTCGCCGAAGCCGCCGTCGCCTCGCTCTCCTCCTGCGCGGCCGCCGCCGTGAGCCGGGCCTGGACGAGCACATCGTGGACGCTGCCCTCGCCACGTACTGCCTGGACATCAGCGAACCGAAGACACTGCGCGGCCTGCTGCCCGCCTACCGCCTCTACACCGCGCGCTGGTCACTGGCCGACCTCACCTCCGACCGTCGGCGCCCACCCACCACCGTCCCCAACCGGCAGCCACCAGCCGACCCGAGCACACCCGCCGCGCCCCGGCCTCCGGACCTGGGGCCGGGCGAGTGGGAGATACCCCGCGTGCCGTTGCAGTACGAACGGGCCGTCCTCGCCGGCGCTGCGGTCCGCGAGAAGCTGCGCTCCACCGTCGCCACGCGCGGCCGGGCGTACGACGTCGCCCGGCACCAGCAGGCGGCGATGCCCGAGCAGCTGCTCGCGCGCTCGGTAGCCGACCCCGAGCACGACGACCAAGAGCCGGAGACCGGCCGACAGGGGGCGGTGGACCTGACGGCGCTGCGGCCCTGCGGGAATCCCGCACCGACGTGGAAGCCCTCGACCTCACAGCCGAGCGGCTGCGCCACCTCGGAGACGCCTTCACCGCAACGGCCGACCGAGCCCGCGCCACGATGGACCGCTACGCCCACCGCGACGATGCCGAGAGGCAGCACCCGGTGCGCGAGGACGATCAGCAGGCGCACCGCCCGCACGCCATCCGCCATCGCAAGGAGGCGCCACCGCAGAAACCTTCGCGGGAGCCCCTCGTGTGGCCTACGGCCCTGCAGGATTGTGTCGCCGAGGACGAACGCTATCGCAGGACCCCGCCGCCCCCGGTTGACGACGGCCTATACGATCCCGGCTATCAGCACCGGCATCAAGAGGGCGACATCGTGCGCCGCCTCCTCGGCTTGATCGGCTACGCCGCCGACCGCAGAAACATAGAACTGGCCGCCCCCCCCGACCTGGCCGACGCGAGCTTCGATCTGTACAACGACTCTCAGCAGGCAGCAAGCGGTCGCCGCTGAGCCGACGCACAACCGAGCCCAACTGGCCGAGAAGGGTTGCAAACACATGCCGCGTGGCGGCGGCGGGTCAGAGGTCCTCGTCGTCGATGGGTTCGGGTTCGCGGGTGTAGGCGAGGTCGAGGACGTAGCGTTCGGTGACGGGGCAGTTGTTCCATGCTTGGGTGAGCCAGCCGTCGGGGGAGTCGTCGGTGAGTTGGGCGAGGGTGGTGTTGTAGTAGTCAGCCGAGGCTTGGCGGTTGGCCCACCAGGCGTGGCCTTCGTAGACGCCGGGGCGGGGCAGGGGCATTTCGCCTCCGGGGCCGAGACTGAGCTGGTTGATGACGAGGATGCCGGTCTCGGATTCGAGACTGATGCCGATGTGGCCTTCGGCGTCGGCTGGTGGGGTGGGTGGGGTGTCCCAGATGCGGATGGTGACCTCGACGTCGATGTCGGGTTGGAGGCTGCGCAGGTACAGGTGGTAGCCGTTGCCGGCTACCACCTGTGTGCGGGCGGCTTTCATGGCGTCGTCGTCGCCGAGGTAGGCATCCGCGTCGTAGACCTCCACGACGCGGCGGCCGGGGGTGGCCTTGCAGTTGTATTCGGCGAGGACCGCCATGGGTGGCTTGCCTTTCAGGCTAGTACTCCAGCTGTAGATCGTGATCTTGCGTCGTGTCGCTAGGTGCTTCGGTTGGCGAGGGCTGGTGCTCAACCTCAGCCTGGTGGGTGAGATCGACGCGCCGCCTGGCAGGCTCTACTCGTTCCCGTAGTGCAGAGGTGGCCAGCCGATGACGCCTTCCGCTTGGACATTGCGCAGGGTCGCTCCGCCGAACCGGGCCCCGGTGACGTCGGTCAGCCCGAGCGGGGGCATACCGGTGTTCACGCTTCCGAGCCTAGCGCCGGTCAGATCGGTGTCGCGCAGGTCAGCACCCCGTAGATCGCATCCGACCAGGCTGACCTCACGCAGTGAAGCCCCACGCAGGTCTGCGCCACTGAGATCACAGAACTTGAACCAGCACCCGTCCAGAGTGGCGTGGCGTAGGTCTGCCCCGATGAACGAGCAGTGGGTGAACCGCAGCCGTGGGATGTGGGTGGAAGCAAGGTTCTGGCCGGTGAAGTCCTCACGGTTCACGGCCGCATGGCGGTGAAGTGCGGCAAGTCGTTGTCTCGCGGTCGGTGACGTGGTCATGTGCGCCAGGGTGTCAGCCGGGTCGGTGGCCGTCGCCCGGATTTCCGACAGGTCGCCGCCCGTCGGCCGATCACACAGGTCCAGGCTGGTCCGGGAATGGTACGGCCACACGGCCCGCTGACGTAGTTTTGCCGTCTACCGTTTTCCGCGGGTGCAGGCGGCGGGCCTGATCCCGGAACAGGGCTTCTGGGCCGACCAGCAGATCGGCTACGCAACCCGGTAACGCGGCTGTACGGCCGTCTCCCGCGTTTTCGCCCCGTCCTGGGCTTCCATCCCCGCAAGGCGGGGTGTGTTCGGGGCTCAGAGCGGCTTACGGCGCCTCTCGTTCAGGAGAGCCCACAGAAACGATCACGAACGGAAGGACCCGATGGGCACCGTTGGAGACGGCCTCGACCGCGCCGTGCAGCAGGCGTTGGTTTCAGCAGCGTCCAGGAGTCCGCCGCCGGCTCGACTCAGGATCCTTCGGAAGGAACCAGCACCAGTCGGCCGCGTATACCGCCCGCCGCGAGGCGATCGTGAGCCTCAGCCGCGCGCTCAAGCGGGAGGACGTCGGCAACCCGCAGCGTCAGATCCATGGCGGCGAGCTCAGCCAAGGCCGCACCATCAGAACTGATCCACTGCTGGTGGACCCGGATGCCGCGCAACGGGAGCGGGGCCGAACCGCCGACCACCGTGACGTAGGCGCCCCTGGTGCGGACGGCGGCCAGGGCGCGAATTCCGAGTCCTGCCGTGTCGAGCGCGCCGTCGACGCCGCCCGGCACCAGGCGCCGGACATCGGACGCGAGGTCGGAGGCGTCACGGCCGACGATCCAATCGGCGCCGAGACCGCGAACGAACTCTTCATCGGCGGCGCCGGCCTGGGCGATGACGCGCAGGCCGCGCCGCGCCGCCAGTTCGACGGCGAAGCCACCAACCGCTCCAGCCGCCCCGGTCACCAGCACGGTGTCGCCCGCAACGAGATCGAGCAGGTCGAGGGCCTGGAGGGCGGTGAGACCGTTCAACGGCAGCGTCGCCGCGGCCACAGCAGAGGCACCGGGCGGAGCGGGTGCGACTGCCGCGGCGTCCAGGGCCAGGTATTCGGAGTAGGCGCCCAGCGATACATCGAGCAGGTCGCGCAGCCCGATCACCCGCTGGCCCGGCGTGAACGCCGTCACTCCCGCTCCGAGCCGGTCGACCACGCCCGCGACGTCCCAGCCGATGCCCGTGTGCTCGCGGGCGGCCATCAACCCGGCTTCGACGAGCGCGCCGGAACGGGTGACCAGGTCGACGGGATTGACGGTAGCGGCCTCGACGCGGATCCGTACCTGCCCGGGGCCGGGTTCCGGCAGCGGAACCGTCACCAACTCGAGCACCTCGGATCCGCCGTAACCGCGGGCGACCACCGCCCTCATCTGCTCTTCAGCAATCATGTTGCATACCGTAGAGAGTGCTACTCTCCATTGGGAAGTACGCACCTCGAGGTGCCTACGGCACCGGAAGGAGAGCCATGCCCACCCGCACCGCTGCCCAGCGTCGAGCCGAGGCGCGCATCTCCTACGACGCCTACCTCGCCGAATGCCCCGCCCGGCAGCTGCTGGACCGCATCGCCGACAAGTGGGTCAGCCTCGCCGTCAACGCGCTTGCCGACGGGCCACAGCGGTACACCGACCTGCAACGCAGGCTGGCGAGCGTGAGCCAGAAAATGCTCACGCAGACTTTGCGACGTCTGGAACGCGACGGGCTGGTGTCTCGGACTGTGATCCCCGCCGTCCCGGTCCGCGTCGAATACGAACTGACCGCGCTCGGCCGCTCGCTGCTGCCGGTCATGTGCGCGATCAAAGGCTGGGCGGAGGAACACATGGACGAGGTGCGCGCCGCCCGCGTCGCCTACGACGCCCAGGGCTGACGGCCCGGCGGCACGTTCATGTACGCCGACGGTTCAACGCTCAACTCGCCAACTGAAGCGCTCAGTCACACGCGTTTTCGCCCCGCCCGGGTTTCTCTGGGCGGGGCGCGGTGCGTTGGCCCGTCAGGCTGCCGTACAGCGCCTTTGTTGGCGGACGGTGGGCTGCGGCCGATCTGAAGAAGGGCACTGCGAGCGTCGGGGTGCAGCGCCAGTACACCTGGACCGCGGGGCGAATCGAAAACGCCCAGGTGGCCGTCTACCTCGTCTACTCCACCCCGGTCGGGCACGCTGCCATCGACCGGCGCCTCTACATCCCACGCTCCTGGACTCAGGACCCCGACCGGTGCCGGGCGGCGGGCATCCCGGACAGCACGGGGTTCGCCACCAAGCCCGCACTGGCCACCGAGATGATCGCCCAGGCCCTGGACGCCGGCGTCACTGCCGCATGGGTCACCGGCGACGAGGTCTACGGCGGCGACCCTTACCTGAGGCCGAGCTGGAGTGCCGTCGGATCGGCTATGTCCTCGCCGTCTCACGCAGGCGACTGATCCCGACCCGCGCCGGCGCCTTCACGGCGGGCATGCCGGCTCACTGTCTCCCGAAGAAGGCCTGGCAGCGGCTCTCGGCCGGAGACGGCGCCAAAGGTCACCGCTTCTACGACTGGGCCCAGGTCGAGATCGTCAGCCCGTCGGGCAGCACGGGCCACCGGTCGTTGCTCATACGACGCAGTCGGCGCGCCGGTGAACTCGCCTTCCACCGTTGCTACTCGGCTGGCCTCGTTCCACTGAGCACGCTGGTCAAGGTGGCCGGGCGTCGCTGGACCGTGGAGGAGACCTTCCAGTCCGCGAAGGGCCTGACCGGGCTGGACGAGCATCAGGTCCGCCGCTGGACCTCCTGGCATCGCTGGACCACGCTGGCCATGCTCGCGCACGCCTTCCTCGTGGTCACGGCCGCGATCGAACGGACCGCCGCGACCACACCGGGGCTCGCCCCGCTGACCTGCGGCGAGATCCAACGCCTCTTCGCCGCATTCTGTGCACCACATCCCCGCAGCCTGGCGCACCGACTCAGCTGGTCGCTGGCGCCGACGACATCAGGCCCATGCGCGCAGCAGCCACTACCAGCGCCATGCCCTCCGACAGTAACCTTCCCGGTCACGGCACTAGCTTTCCCCATCGCCAATCTTGAGCGACGTGGATGTGAAGGAGCGCGGATGGGCGTGATGGGGGTCTGGGTGGTCGGCGTAGTGGCGGACAATCCCATTGAGGAAGCGCGTCGCCGATTCCCCGACGCGGCAGGCGCCCACGGCGCGTGGTCGGCGTCGTCCGCCGACATGATTCCGTGGTGCGAGCCTCTCGAGCCCGCGGAATTGCTCGACGGGACACCCGAGCGGTCGTCGCGCATTGACGAAATCGTGCGCTTTGCCGACGCGGTCTACAGAGTCCGGAACGACGAGACCGAGGTGGAAGAGTTCCAGGACTACCTGCTTCACGCGGTCCCGCAGCAGGAGAGCGCAGGCATGTTCTGTGCTGCCGTACCCAGGGGTGACGGCGCGGCGGCGCTCATGTGGGGGCTCGGCCGCGACACGACACTCCGATTCCCAGGCTGCTGCGGGCAGTTCCTGTTCGATGCCGCCCAAGTACGGGCCGCGCTCCCCGCGGCCGAGCAAGTACTCGTCCTTCACCCTCTGCGTCGGGCCCACGTGGCCACCCGGATCCGGCTGTGGCTAGATGAGATGGCGGACGACCCGAACTGCAACATCGACGAGCTGATCGACGGCCCGCTTCGGGTGCTGCGTTACGCGGCGCGCACAGGAGTCGGCGCAGTCGGGCTCACTCTTTGGTACTAACAGGAACTCATGGAGGCAGTGGTCCCCGCAAGCAAGATCACGATCTACGGCTGGAGTATTAGAGACTGACTGATGTGTGTGGTCATGGCCGCGGGCCGAACTCGGTGCTGTGGTCGATAGCCCACTGCGCAAAGGGGCGGGCCGGCCTACCGGTCAGGCGCTCGACATCATCGGTGACAAGGCGTGATTCGGGTCGCCGCGTTGACGCCGTGATGAGGGCATCGACCAATTGTTCGGGACGGCCGTCCGCGAGCATTCGTGCGCGCGCGATATCCACGGGGACCGGCTCGAAACGCAACTTTCGTCCGAGGGCGGCACCGAGGATTCCGACCTGGTCGGCCCTGCTGAGCGGCTCGGGCCCGGTCAGCAGGTAGGGGGTGCGATCCGAATCGTCCTGGCGTCGAAGGAGCACCTCCGCGGCTGCGGCCGCGACATCACCCTCGTCCACGACTGCTGTGCGCGCTATGTTCGGACCTCTGACCACGTCGCCTGCGCGCAGCTGTGCCGCCCAGCCCCGGGTGTTGGACGCCAGCGTGTCGCTGCGCAGCACGGTGAGATGCAGGCCAGCATCACGGAGTCGGCGTTCCATGTCCGCGTGTACCTGCACAATCGGGTCGCTTTGGCGAAATGAGGCGTCATCAATCGCAGTCGAGGAGAGGTAGACGACGCGCGGTGCTGCTGCGGCGAGTTCTGCGATCAGAGGCTCGGCGGAGGCGGTGTCGAGCAGCGGCCATATGAGGAAGACGGTGTCGATGTCGTCGAGTGCCGCACGGACGGAGTCGGCGTCGGTCAGGTCACCGCGCACCGACTCGATGCCGGGTCGCGGGCCAACACGGCGACGATCGAGGCACCGCACAGCTGCTGCGCGCGCATGCAGCCGCGCGATGAGCTCACGGCCGAGGTTGCCCGTCGCGCCGGTGACCAGGACCGATCGGGAGCAAGCAGGAGTAGGCGGGGTGGGAGAACTGTCAGGCATGCTGGGGAGGCTAAAGGTTCAGGTCGACATCAAGGCAAGGGCGGAATGGCGATAACGATCGGCGAGGCGGCTGCGCAGCTTGGAGTCGAGGCCCATGTCCTACGGCACTGGGAGCACGTCGGAGCACTCACGGTGCACCGGGACGCGAACGGTTACCGCCTCTACGACCACGACGTCCTGGAGCAGGCACGAACCGTGCTGAAACTGCGACAAGTCGGGCTCTCGTTGCCAGAGATCACGGCAGCGATGTCCCCGAAGAAGTCCGCAGCGCAGGAGGTCGTGCGCGCGAAGATCGCTGCGCTCGAAAGTGAGGTCCGCAGCAGACAGCAAGCGATCACCTTCCTCCGGCACACCGTCGAGTGTCGCCATCGGTACCTCGAGGAGTGCGCGGACTGCGCGACATTCGTCTGGGACCCTTGATCATCCGACGTGAGGAATTCGCGGTCGATGACCATAGCCCTTGATCAGTAGCAAGTAACCGCCGACATCAACGTCTTGACCCGCAACACCTAACTGATGCCGACCTGCAAGAAGTGGACCTCACAGGCGCTGACTTGCGTCAGGCGGATCTTACCGATGCCGACCTGCAGGGGGCGATCCTCACCAACGCCATTCTGTGGGCGGCAAACTTGACCTGCGCCAAGTTGTCCGAGGCGAACCTCACCGGCGCGAGCCTAGTTGCAGCGGACTTGCCCCTCGCAAGTCTGAACGGGGCGAACCTGACTGATGCGAACCTGGATGGGACGGACCTGACTGATGCGAACCTGGATGGGACGGACCTGACTGACGCGGACCTGGATGGGGCGAACCTCACCCGCGCCGATCTCCGTGGGGCGAACCTCACTGATGCCACAGGGCTGACCGCTGATCAGCTACAGCAGGCCGACATCGACATCAACACCGTCCTGCCACCTGAGATCGCAGCGCAAGTGCGCCCAGCCCCATGACGCAGAATTCGGTCCTTGCGGGCTACCGGACGGCCAGACTTGTTAAACAGCCTTATTGGACGCCGCGACTCGCTGCCATCCCGCCTATCGATCTTGAGGAGCGCAGCCGTCTGCCGCAGCCTGTGGCGATGCCGCATGAGTCGTTGCTCCTTCCGCGCGGCATCGGTCTCGGTGTCCTGACCGCTTTGTTCTTCGATGCCGCCCCTTTTGACCTGGCCTTCCCGTCCTCGGCGACGGCCTTCTCGAGGGCGGCGAGAAGGTCTTGGCCAGGTGCATCCCGGCAGCGTCATGGTGGGAGCGCATGGTGGTGGAATCAAACGCTGACCAGGGTCAGGTCCACCATGTCCCGCTGTGCTGCTGCCGCGATCAGGCCCTCCAGTAGGGCCTGAAAGACGCCCGCGTCGCGCCACTGCCGGAAGCGGTTGTGGACGGTCGATCAGGCGCCGAACTGCTGCGCCATCTCCCGCCACTGCCCGCCGGTCCTGAACCGCCAGATCACTCCTTCGAACTGCTGCCGCGACCGCCGGCGCCCGTGCGGCTGCTGTCCCCGTCCTCCCGTGCGGAGCGGTACGCGGTCGCAGCCCTCGAGGGAGCGGCCGACGACGTGGCCCAAGCCGTCGAGGGCGAGCGGAACCGGCGGCTGTTCGCTGCCGCGCGGCGCATCGGGGAGCTTCAGTCCACAGCCCCGGCCGTGCTGGACGAGACGACGCATTCACTCCAAAGAGGGCACGTCGCAGACTTGCCTGTCGGCGTATGCACGAGCCTCTCCAGCCCGTGCTGCGCCGCTGGTCGGCGCGCTACTCACCATCGTCGAGAGCTCGATAGTCGCGGCTGTGCGGCAAGCCGTTCACCAACTGCAGGAAGTCCTCGTGCAGTCGGCCGTTGGTGACCAGCACCGACATGTCGCCTTCCAGTACGGACGCTCCGTCCAGGTCGGTCACTCGGCCGCCCGCCTCTGTGACGATGACCGGCATCGGAGCGACGTCCTCGTAGCCCATCGGCGGACCGGCAATGACGCCGGCATCGGCTCGGCCCGTCACCAGGGCCACGATCATGCCGGTCGAGGGCACCAGGAGGACCCGGCGGTGAAGAGCGCAAAGGAGTTCCTCCGGCCAACCGGCCGGGTTGTGCATCAGCGTCCTTGCCCCGCCCAGGCCGGTCCGTTCCGTGACCTGGGCGCGGCGGCCCGATTGCAGGTCCGGGTCCGGACCCGGCAGCACCCAGCAGCCCAGACCACGACCCGCCACGATCATCTGCTGACTCAGCGGCATGTTGATCACACCGATAGCGGGTCCGTACTCGTCCTCGTAGGCGAGATCGTTCGAGAACAGCGGCACTCGGTGAGTGAAGTACTTCGTGCCGTTGATGGGATCAATGATCCATCGCCGTCCTGATAACCCGCTGGTCGAACCGCCCTCCTCTCCGAAGATCCCGTCGTCCGGCACCCGCCGGCTCAGCTCCTTCCTGATCAGCTCTTCAACTGCCACGTCGACCTAGGTGACCTCGGTGCCGTCCTCCTTGAGACGGCTGTGCAAGTCATCGCTGAAGAAGCCTTGCGTCGACATCTGCCCGGCGCGACCGGCCAGGCGAACAGCAAAATCCAGAAGCTCCCGGTCGACGGGAGGGGCATCGAACGCGTAATCCATCCGTCGAGCCTTTCACGGCTCACTGACCGCCGGGTGGGGCCAGATCAACTTCGTACGTTGTGAGCCACTTCTGAGCCGTGTCGTGGAGCCCAATGAGGTGCTTACAAACACACCGCGTCAGCGCATCCACTGAGTCTCGCGCGCTAGCGGGGTCCAGCTCCCTGCTCCGGACGGCGCATAGCAACGCCGGGCGGCCGCTTGTCCATCGATGGGAGTCGGGCGTCGGTGCCGTGGCTGGTCAATCAGGGCAGACGGTCACTGCACCAGAGGTGAACCACTGCACCAGAGCGGCTGCGGCATGGACGCCGGCGCGGGCGGCTTCCAGGGTTTCTGGCACAGTGCCGCCCTGCCCGCCATGTCGGGAAGTTTGTCCTTCCCACAGTGCGCGCATCATCGCCTCGACCGGGACAGTCGAGCCTCCACCCAATGTGGTGGTGAACTTGTGCGAGGCATCGCGGATCACACGCAACATAGTGCCGAGCGTCGCCTGGCTGTTGTTCGGCTCCACGACTGCGTGCGCAGCAGACTCAACTGCCTTGATGGCCTCGCTGTACGCCCGTACCGGGTCCGGATGCAGGCCGTACGCGGCCTGCAGGAGAGCGCCAGATGATCGGCTGCGGACCCGGAGTCCTGGGCGGTCGACGCCGCATCGATCGTTTGGCTTACCATCTCGCGGACGGCGGGGACGATGCGTTCTTCCAGCCCGTTCCCGGCGTCATTGACTCGGTAGGCGGATCCCGCAGCGTCCAGAATCCGAGTGAGGTACCCATCAGGATCGCCTCCGAGACCTATGTACTCGCCATCTTCGGGCTGCTCCCATCCGAGGATGACATCGACTATGTCGAGCAGCATCATGCCGTCTGCGCCAACCAGTGCGTCATACGCAGTCTGACCAGGAAGCAGCACGACTCGGAGGCGTAGGCAAACCTCCACTGCCGCGTCATCGTCGCGTGGCGTGAGGTGTCGCGGCACCCACATCTGCAAAGCCCCGGCAAGGTGCCGGGGAACGCCGTCGTAGGGAGCGTAGTCGTAGGGCTCGTTGTAGCCCATACGAACGAAGAAGGGCGGCCGCACCAGGATCATGCTTCGTGAGCGTAGTGCGCAGCAACGTAGCAGAGGATTGGTTTTCCCAGCGTCCAAGAACCGATCAGTTCCTGGACACACGTGCCTGACGGTCAGAGCCGACGGGCTGGGTGGTGTTCACGCACGTAATGCCGTTGTGAGCGCGATGCCCGCCCCTCGGAACCATGCACCGGAAACTGCATGGGGCGGGGCACGTGGAGTTGGATTGATTTCGCCACCACCGGCGCGCTCGCCTCCCACCCTACGATCACCCGTTGACCGCCGTCGGCGCCGGCACCCTGCTCGAGGAGATCCATCAGCAGATCCCTGAGCCATCGCCGTCGAACCGAAGAACTGCCGCGCGTCGAAAGCCGCCCTGCAGGCCGGCCGTCGTCCTTCATCTCTCAAGTCAACTGCGCAGGAAGTCGAAGGCACGGCCCTCAACCCCGCCGTTCGGGTGACGGGGGTCGTGCTGCCCGAGATGCCCACAGGCAGATGTCCGTGTAATCAGTAACTCCTGGCCCCGGGAGCGAGGAGGCGGGCATGGAGCAGCGTGCGGTCGCGGATCTCGACGACCTCACGGTGTTCTTGGCCCGGCTGACCGGCCTGCTCCTGCGCTCGTCGGGTGAGGGCGCTCATCGCATCGAGCGTGCGGTGACTGGAAGCGCCCGCGCGTTCGGCGGTGTCGCGTCCCTGTTGCTGGTGCCGGAGGCGGCGGCGCTCACGGTCACTGCAGCGGACGGCAGCACCCGCATCGTTGTCGTGCACGGCTTTCCGGACGTCTTCCGTCTCGACCAAGTCGTCGCGCTCCAGCCGCTCCTCGCCGATGTGCGGGCAGGCCGGATCGGGATCGCGGAGGCCGACCGCAGGCTCATGGAGATCGAGGCGGCGCCGGCGCCGTACCCGTGGTGGCTGAAGTTCTTCGGCGTGGTGCTGTTCGCGTTGGGTTTCGCGCCGGCGATGCAGCCCACCTGGTACGAGGTCGCCACCACGGCCGTGCTGGGCGCGCTCGCCGCGGCTCTCGTGGTCACGGCAGACCGCGTGCCCCGGCTGCACCGGATCCTTCCGCTGATGGTGTCGACGGTGGTCTCCATCGCCACGATCGAGCTGTTCGCCGACAACCCTGCGCGCGGTGGTCCCGTGCTGCTGATGCTGCCTGCGTTGTTCTACTTCGTCCCCGGGGACTACTTGAGCGCGGCGACCGCCGAGTTGGCGGCCGGTCTGATCACCACTGGTGCGATCCGGCTCGTGTACTCCGCCTTTCTCCTGGTCCAGCTGTATGTCGGTGTGCTGTTCGGTGTCTTCTTCACCGGCTCCTCCCCTCACGCCCTCTTCGATGTCGCCGCCCACTCCGACCTGCCCCGGTGGGCGCTGTTCGTGGCCTGGATCGTCTTCGTGGCGGGCACGCTGCTCGCTTTCGCGATCCCCCTGCGCTTTTTCTGGCTGCTGCTCCTTCTTGTCTACGTCACTGTTGGCGTGCAGTCGGCGTTCACGAAGCTCGTCGGGGAGACGGGTGGCACGTTCGTCGCCGCAGTGGTCCTCGCTGCCGCGGCTACGCTGATCGCGCGCGGGCCACGTCGCCCGCCCCGGCTGGTCCTGATGCTGCCCGGCTTCTTCACACTCACCGTCGGCTCGCTCGGCATGCGCGGCCTGACCACTCTGGCCGGCGGCTATGTCGAGGGTTTCCAGGACCTGCTGAAACTGGTCACGATCGTCACCGCCCTCGCCATTGGCCTGGTGGTCGGCGTAGCGCTCACCCATAGGGACGGCGACACGTAGGCGAGACGGCCCACGACCCGCGCACCGGCAGTCCTTCATCGAACGGGCTACACGGCCGCTTCTCTCGGACGGGCCTGGCCTGCGGCGTCAGCCGGAAGAGGGCCGGTCGGTGGCAGTGTCCGTCGGGGGGTGTGAGGGTGGAAGGCATGTGACGTCCATCGAGGAGCCACGCATGATCGTCACCATCGTCGGTGCCGGGAACATGGCCCGCGGTATCGGTACTCGGGCATTGGCAGGCGGGCACTGCGTCCGTCTGCACGATCGCAAGCCGGCCAAGGCAGAAGACCTGGCCACCGCGTTGGTCCAGGCGATCCCCGGAGCGGATGTCACCGCGGTGGAAGCCGATGCTACGGCTGATTCCGACATCCTGGTGCTCGCCGTGCCTTATCCGGCCGGACGCGACATTGCCGCAGCATGGCACAGCGCCCTGGCAGGAAGGATCGTCGTCGACATCTCCAACCCGGTGGATTTCACCACCTTCGACTCACTCGTCGTACCTCCCGGCACTTCAGCTGCCGAACAGATCGCCGCCGCCGCGCCGGAAAGCCGGGTGGTCAAGGCCTTCAACACCACCTTCGCCGGGCCGCTCACCACAGGTCAGGTGGCCGGCCGGCCACTGGACGTCTTCATCGCCGCAGACGATGACACGGCAAAACAGGCCGTAACGGACCTGGTCTCCTCCGCGGGGCTGCGCCCCCTGGACGTGGGACCGCTGCGCCGGGCGCGCGAGCTGGAAGCCTTCCAGTTCCTGCACATGGCCTCACAGGAACGGCTTGGCCTGAACTGGTCCAGCGCCATCGCGATCCTGCCGTGACAGCCGGCCGATCCCCGCAACCAGAAGTCTGCCAGGACCCCGAACGCGTTCGCGCGTATCCGGCAGACGGGTCCCCACTGGGGCTCCTTCGACGGTGGGGAAGGAAGGTGCTGATGCGTGGCCGGCTCATTGTCCCCGCAGAACGTGGCCGAGGTGACCCGGGCGCTGGACCTGAGCGGGGTGTTCGTCAACGGCATGCTCGGCGGCGTGCTGGCACGGGACCGCCGTCTGGACCTGTTCGGCTTCCTGGCCATCGGCATCGTCTCGGGCTTGGGCGGCGGGATCGTGCGCGACACCCTGTTGCAGCACGGCACCCCTGTGGCTCTGACCGACTACACCTATATCGCCGTAGCCGCCGCCGGCACCATGCTGGCCTTCGTGGCCGATCTGAGCCGCCACACCACAGGCCTGCCCTTCAACCTGCTCGACGCCCTGGCGCTCAGTGTCTGGGCGGTCGCCGGGGCGCAGAAGACCCTCGCTGTTGGTCTGGGCTGGCTGTCGGCCGTGCTGCTGGGCACGATCACAGCAGTCGGCGGTGGTGCCATCCGGGACATCATGCTGAACCGCACCCCCGCCATCTTCGGCGGCAACCGCTTGTACGCGACCGTCGCCGTGCTGGTGAGCGGGGTCATGGTCCTCTGCCGCCGGCTCGGCGCGCCCACCGTCGGCATCCTGGTCGGCATCGTCATCGGCGTTTCACTACGGCTGGCCGCCCTCACCTGGAACTGGAGACTCCCACGCAGCCCCGACTGGAGACCGGGAACATCGCAGGATCAGGATTCCTGACTCCACAGTCAGTCCGACCCCGCGGAGGAAAAACGCAGGTGATCGCTCACTGAGGAAGAGGAGCACGCATGGCTCTCAAGGAATCCGCACATGCGGTGCTGGCAGGACTCGGAGGTAACCGGTCCGAACTGAAAGAGCTCTAGAAGGGCCTGCATGACGGGGCCACCAGCGACACCGGACCGCGACCCGGGTGACGGTGCATCTGAAGAACTGCGGCTACCAGGTGCATGAGGGGATCGGCGGTGCCGGCGTAGGTGGCGTGCTGTCCAACGGCGCCGGTCCGATGCCCTGCCGGTCCGCACGGTGACCAGTCGGCGGTGTTCCGTTCGGTCGCCCCGGGCCCGACCACCCAGCGCCTGCGGACCTCGACAATCCGCTCTCCCCGGAGCAGATTCCGTCCTGGGACCGATCCTGCATCCCCGTGTCTTCTGCGCCGACGCTGCCGCGACTGCGGCGTTCGGGCCTGTCGGCCGCGTGGTGTCCCGGACCGTCACCGTCCGTGGCTGTATAGGGCTCGTCATCGTGTGCGGTAGGCGTGACGCGAGGTTGCGTCATACGGTGAGTAAGGGCGCGTTCCCGCGGGCACTCGACGGGGTCTCGGCGCCAGGGTGCCGATCAGGCCGTCGTCCAACCAGGGGCGGGGGCTCCGCTGCCCGTGAGGTGCTTGCGTCTCCGCTTGGGATCAGGGTTTCGTCGGTGATCGTCAGGAAGGGGCGCGTGTCATGCGCGCACACTCCCAGGATCCGGTGCCCCAGCCGGTGCTGTCCCCACTGACGAACGCGGCGATTTTCCTGGTAGTGACCATCGACCCGGGCGGTGAGTTGGTCGTACGGGAGCTGTTGTCGGACCTCAATGGGCTGCAGCGGGCGGTCGGCTTCCGGGCGACGCCAGACGGAAAGCTGAGCGTGGTCGCGGGCATCGGCTCGGAGGCGTGGGATCGGCTGTTCGCCGGCCCCCGCCCGGCGGAACTGCATCGTTTCCGTGAACTGGTCGGTGCGCGGCACCAGGCGGTCTCGACACCGGGTGACCTGCTGTTCCACATCCGCGCGGCTCGGCTGGACCTGTGCTTCGCCCTGGCGGCCGAGATCATGGAGCGGCTTCGCGCCGTCGTCACCGTTCGCGACGAGGTGCACGGATTCAAGTACTTCGACGTGCGAGACCTGCTGGGGTTCGTGGACGGCACGGAGAATCCGACGGGCCCGACGGCGAGGGCTGCGGTGTTGATCGGTGACGAGGACCCCCGGTTCAGCGGAGGCAGTTACGTGATCGTGCAGAAGTACCTGCACGATCTGCACGCTTGGAACGCACTTCCGGTGGAGGCGCAGGAGATGGTGATCGGGCGGCGGAAGCTGTCCGACATCGAACTCGACGACACCGTCAAACCAGCCGACTCCCACGTGGCGCTGACCACGGTCGAGGACCCGGACGGGGCGAAGCATCAGATCCTGCGCGACAACATGCCCTTCGGCGCCGCAGGGCAGGGCGAATTCGGTACGTACTTCATCGGCTACGCCCGCACTCCGGCCGTGACAGAGCGGATGTTGGAGCGCATGTTCCTGGGAGCCCCTCAGGCCCCCCACGACCGGATTTTGGACTTCTCCACGCCGGTCACCGGATCGCTGTACTACGTGCCCAGCAGCGACTTTCTCGAAGGCCTTCCCGAGCCGGCGGCCGCGGGTGAGAGCGAGGAGACCGAAGGAGCCGGCGAGATGGGCAGCGTGGATGAGATCGAGGCTGTGCCTGTAACGGTCCGCCTGCCTGCTGCGGACGGCTCACTGGGGATCGGCGATCTGAGGACGTGACAGGAGGCGAGCACCGGCGATGGACAATCTGCATCGGGAACTGGCACCCCTCTCCGCCGCCGCGTGGGCCGGCTTGGAGGACGAGGCACGACGGACGTTCAAGCGGCACATCGCGGCTCGCCGAATGGTCGACGTGCCCGAGCCAGGGGGGCTGGAGCTGGCAGGTGTGGGGACCGGTCACCTGCAGGACGTGGAGGCGCCGGCTGAAGGGGTCACCGCTCGCGTACGTCGTTTCCAGCCGCTGGTCGAGTTGCGGGTGCCGTTCACCGTCGATCGGCAGCAGGTCGACGACGTCGCACGAGGCGCCAACGACGCGGACTGGCAGCCGGTCAAGGACGCCGCTCGGCGGATCGCCTTCGCCGAAGACCGCGCGGTGTTCGAGGGGTACGCGGCTGCGGACATCTCGGGGCTGAGGGAGAGTTCGTCCAATTCCGTTCTGGCACTGCCGGCTGAGGTGCGCGATTACCCGGACACCCTCAGCAAGGCCCTGACCGCGCTGCGACTCGCCGGTGTGGGCGGCCCCTACGCCCTGGCTCTGAGTGCAGTGGCGTACACCGCTGTCAGCGAAACGTCCGATTACGGCTACCCGGTCATCAAGCACATCGCCCGGGTCCTGGACGGCGACATCGTGTGGGCACCCGCCATCGACGGCGCCTTCCTGGTGTCGAAACGGGGCGGAGACTTCGAGTTGCGCATCGGCCAGGACCTGTCCATCGGCTACCTGTCGCACGACGAGCGCAGCATCCGGCTGTACTTCCAGGAGACGCTGACCTTCCTGGTGTACACCAGCGAAGCCGTCGTAGCCGTGGAAGCCGAGACTCCCAGGCCACCCGAACGCTCGGAGGTACAGACATGAGGGTAGGCGTAGCGGGATCGGCCACAGCCCTGTCCCTGGTCGAACGCGGCGGAACCTCCCGGGAGATCGTGCTTGTCGACCGCAACACCGCCCGCGCCGACGGCGTCGCCGCCGACCTGCGCTACGCCGCGCCGCTGTCCCCGACGGTCGACGTGTGCTCTGGCGGCTACCACGACCTGGTGGGAGTCGAGCCGATGACCTGCGCGCCGGACGCGTTCAACTCCGGTGAAGGGATCCTCACCCTGCAGCCCGGCGAGACACATCAGACGCAGTGGGGCATCGAGCCGTATACCAAGCCGCCGATCAGCACTCTCCGCGCGAGTGACATCGATGCGGCGCGGCCGGAGCGTGGCCAAGGACTCGGCGGATGAACCAACAGGAGGACATCGGCATGAAGGCGATCACTGTCGTTCCCGGTGAACCGGATCGGGTCATGACCGGCGACGTCGACGAGCCCGACCCGGACTACGGATCGTTGCTGGTCGAGGGAAGACTGCTCGGCATCTGCGGGACGGACGTGGAGATCGTGGAAGGGGGCTACGGCACGCCGCCGCCGGGCCACGACCGTCTGGTGGTGGGGCATGAATCCCTCGGTGAAGTCCTGGAAGCGCCCGAGGGCAGCGGGTTCGCACCTGGCGACCTGGTGGCAGGCATCGTACGGCGTCCCGACCCCGTGCCGTGCGGGCCCTGCGCTCATGGTGAGTGGGACTTCTGCCGCAACGGCCAGTACACCGAGCGGGGAATCAAGGGGCGCGATGGGTACGGCTCCGAGCGGTGGCGCATCGAACCCGAGTACGCGGTCAAGCTTGATCCCCGGCTCGGGGACTGCGGGGTGTTGCTGGAGCCCGTGTCGGTGCTGGCCAAGGCATGGGAGCAGACGGAGCGGATCTTCGCCCGGGCTTCCTGGCGGCCCGAGGTGGCGCTGGTGACCGGCGCCGGGCCGATCGGCCTGTTCGCCGCGCTGCTGGCGGTGCAGCGAGGCCTCGAGACGCACGTCCTCGACCTCAACGACCGCGGCCCCAAGGGCCGCCTGGTCGCTGATCTGGGCGCCACCTTCCACACCGGTGACATACAGGACGTCGGGGTGGTGCCCGACGTGGCCATCGAATGCACGGGCGCCGGTCCCCTGGTCTTCGCGCTGACGAAGCTGGTGGCGGCCGATGCGGTCATCTGCCTGACCGGCATCTCCTCCGGTTCGAGGAAGGCGGAGGTAGGACTGGACGAGATGAACAAGGAGATGGTGCTGGAGAACTCGGTGGTGTTCGGTTCGGTCAATGCCGGCCGCCCCAACTACCAGCAGGCTGCGGACGCGCTGGCCAAGACGGAGTTGGGCTGGCTGGAGCGGATTATCACCCGCCGGGTGCCCATGAGCAGGTTCTCCGAGGGGCTGCACAAATCCGGCGACGACGTGAAGGTCGTCGTGGATCTTCGTGCCTGATGCGCAGCGCCGTCTGTTACGGGTGCGAGTTGCGGCGCCTTCCTCTCAAGCGTGTCCACAGGGTTGACGGAGGGGCGGGCACGGACAGCTCGCCCGGGTCTTCCGGAGCTGCCCGGGCGATGTCGACGGCTTGTGCCGCGTCGACGCCGGCGAAAGCCATGAGATCCGTGGCCACCATGCGTACCGCCATGCGGAGGGCGGTGGGGCGCCCGGTTCCATGCTCCCGTGCCGCGAGCCGGTGCACGACGTTCAGCGCACGGTGGGCAGCGCGTCGACGGGTTTCGTGATCTCCCGGAGTGCGAGCGAGCTCCTCGAGCTCGCCGGCCAGCTCGCGCACGTCCGGGGCAGACGCGGCGAGTTCCTCGCCGTCATCCATCCGGTGGGCCGTGGCCATACGGGCGAGCATCAGGCAGCTGCTGCCCAGCAGATCGAGCCGCTCCGCGTTGTGTCTCTCGCGCGAAATAGGAGTCACTCGTCCCCACCAGACGGGTGAGTGTCGAATGATGCGACGGCTGCTCTCGCGAGCCCGAGCGAGGTCCATCAGCAGGTCCCGGGCACTGTGCAGGTGCTGGGCCACTTGGTCATTGAGCGAGTCGTCATCGCGTTCCAGGGCCTGCGCGGTGAGGCGCAGGACGCTGCCGATGCCCGCCAGGGCCGCAGATTCGGCTCGGCGCAGCAACATGACCGGCTCCGCAGGAAAGACCAGCTGGCTGAACACCAGGGCAACACCGGATCCGATCACCGCGTCGACGAGTCGTTGCGGCCCGGCCCCGCCACCTACGGCCACGGCAAGGATGGCGCTCACGGCTGCCTGTGCGATCACGATGCGTTCGCCCCCCAGCGCGAGCGCGACCACCATGGCCACGAAGGCTGCCGCCGCCAGGGCTCCGTACCCGTGGTGCAGCACCGACATCGCCAGATCCGCAGCAAGAATGCCGACGATGACTCCGAGCACCAGCCGCACGGCGTTCGTGCCCCGCTCTCCCCGCGAGGCGTTGAGCGCGACGACAGCGGCGACCGGGGCGAAGAACGGCTGCCGGTGGTGAACAACGTGCCTGGCAATCACCCATGCCGTGCTCGCAGCGGCCGTCTGCTGCAGCACCGGCCACGCGCCTGCGGCCACCCGTGCCCACGCCCGGGACCCGGCGCGCACCACTGCGCGCCGCCACCTGCCCACGGGGCCGGCACGTAGACGCAGCCTCAACCGGCCTCCGCTCCGACCCGCGGACGCCTGCGGAAGCGAGTCTGCAATGCGGCATCGACCTGCTCGAAGTCGCGGTCCCGGGTCTCAGGAACGTACCGGCTGACGAACCACAGCCCGAAGGCGCAGACAGCCGCGAAGACCCAGAAGGTCTGCCCCTGTCCGATCACGTTCGCCACCGGCAGGAAAACGAGGCTGACCACGAAGTTCGAGATCCAGTTCACCGCCGTGGAGGCACTGGAGCCTGCGGAACGGGCAGGCGGGGGGAAAATCTCGCCGATCAGCACCCAGAAGACGGGCCCCAGACCCACGGCGAACGCAGCGATGTACACCACCATGAAGAGCAGGGAGAGCAGCGCGTTCATGCCGACCACGAAAGAGAGTCCCAGCAATGCGAGCATCACCAGCATGCCGGCCAGGGAACCCAGGAGCAGGCGGCGTCGCCCCGCACGGTCGACCAGTCTGATCGCGACAATCGTCATGAGCAGGTTGATGACGCCGATGGCCACCGAGTACAGGATGGAGTTCGATGCACTCAGTCCGGTGTTCTCGATGGTTGTCGGCGCGTAATAGATGATCGTGTTGATACCACCGAACTGCTGCACAGCGGCCAGCGTCAGTCCCACGATCAAGGCGGGCCGGACCCTAGGCTCCAGCAGGACACGCCACCCCTCTGCCCTTGGGGAGTTGCTCCGATGCTCCTCGGTTTCCCGGCGTTGCGCCTGCTCGATCAAGTGGTCGGCTCGTCCCTCACCGGCCACCGACACGATCAGCGCCCGGGCCTCGTCTCTCCGGCCGTGACGGATCAGCCACTGAGGCGACTCCGGCAGCAGCCACAACGCTCCGGCGACGATCCCCAGGGCCGGAAGTGCGCCGACCGCGAACATCCCACGCCACTGCCCACCACTCGCGAAGAGGAGGTTGACGAAGTACGAGATCAAAATGCCAGTGGTGATCATCAACTGGTTGAGGGTCAGCACACGCCCGCGGATCTCCTTCGGCGAGACCTCCGACAGATAAACCGGAACAGTTGCCGACGCCGCTCCCACGGCCAGGCCGAGCACGACCCGGCCGACGAGCAGCGCCCCGTAACCGGGAGCAGCTACCAGGATCGCGGTTCCGATGAGGAACACCGTTCCCTCGATTCCCAGCGCCTTTCTGCGGCCCAGGTTCTCCGCCATACGCCCAGCGGCCACCGCGCCCAACATAGCCCCGATCAGCAGCACGCTTACCACGCTGCCCTGCTCGAATGCGCTCAGGCCGAAGTCGCGCTTGATATACAGCAGGGCACCGGATACCACGCCGGTGTCGAATCCGAACAGAAAACCGCCGAGCGCGATAACCGCTGCCCAGCGCCAGACTCGCCGACGGCCCCCTTCCGAGATTTCGGCCAGGGGCCCTTCGGTGCCCGGCTCTCTGGAGAAACCTTGGACCATGCGCGTCCCCTTCGCAGCAGGAGGAATCGCTCGCCTACGCAGACGACTGGAAACGCCGACGACGAGTCCGTCGGTGTTACTTTCTTGGCTCGATACGGTCGATGGGGCAAGACTCGCCGCATTGGAAACAACGCTGGCCCCCGGCGGAGCAGTGCACCCACTGACTCGTCTCGGCGAGGCGTTACTGCCAGTTGGTAGAGGTCCGTTCGGAGTGCGCCAGCCATGGGCCAAGCGAGCGAACAACGGTCCTGGCAACTCTGTCGGCGACCTGGTGCCGGTAGATCATTCCCCTACACAACAAAAGGTCCAGGGAAACGCAATGCTCCCGGCCGGGGTGCCGACCGGAGGGGGCCACGATGGACGACGTGAGGTTGCGGTGACGCTCGGCCTGGCATCCAGGAAGGTTCACCCGAAGGTCCCGCAGCGCCACGGCGAAGGCGGTAAAGCACACATCACCAGCATCGAGGGGCTTGCTGCACTCTCGCTGGACGCGCTGAGCTCCATCGCCTATGGCCCGGAGGCCATCGTGATCGTGCTCGCCGCCGCCGGGTCCGGGGCGATCGCCGCGGCGCTGCCGATCACACTCGTCATCGCCGCGCTGCTCGGCGTGCTCGTCATCTCATACTGCCAGGTCATCGCCGTGCATCCGGATGGCGGGGGTTCCTACGCGGTGGCCAAGAAGGACCTCGGTGCCAAGACCAGCCTGCTGGCAGCCGCCGGCCTCGTGATCGACTACGTCCTCACCGTCGCGGTCAGCCTCGCCGCAGGCGCGGCCAACCTCGCCTCGGCCTTCCCTGTTCTCGCCTCACACCTGCTGCTCGTGTGCGTGGTCGGTCTGGCCTTGCTCACCGCTGTCAACTTGTGGGGCATCGCGGACAGTGCGCGGGTGTTGATGCTGCCCATGGTGCTGTTCGTCGTCAGCATCCTCGGCGTCATCGTCGTCGGTCTGTTCCGCTCCCATCCGGTCGCGGCAATCGGCAGTCCTCAGTCGGTACACGCCACCCAGGCGCTGAGTATTCTCCTGCTGCTGAAGGCATTCTCGTCAGGGTGTTCGGCACTGACCGGCGTGGAGGCCATCGCCAACTCGGTGCCGATGTTCCGTCAACCGCGCATCAGGCGGGCGCAGCACACGGAGCTCATGCTCGGTGTGCTGCTCGGCGTCCTACTGATCGGCTTGTCAGTGCTGATCCGCCGCGACCATGTGACGCCACACGCGGGGGTGACGATCCTGGCCCAGCTCACGGCCGGCGCCTACGGCACCGGCTGGTCCTACTACGCCACCAGCCTCGTCGTCACCCTTGCGCTGGGGCTGGCCGCGAACACCAGCTTCGGTGGCCTGCCCGTACTGATGAGTCTGCTCGCCAAGGACAACCGGCTGCCCCACCTGTTCGCCCTGCGCTCCGAACGGCCGGTGCACCGCTACGGGGTCGTCGCCCTCGCCCTGCTCTCCCTGATCCTGCTGATCGCCGTCAATGCCGATACACAGCGGCTGATCCCGCTCTTCGCCATCGGGGTATTCCTCGGGTTCACCATCAGCCAGCTCGGACTCGTGCGGCACTGGACGACGCAACGCCCCCACGGGTGGGTGCCCCGCGTGCTGATCAACGCCATGGGAGCCGTGCTCAGCGCCGTCGCAGGCGCCGTCCTGCTCGCCACGAAATTCCTCGCGGGCGCGTGGTTCGTCGTTGTGACGCTGCCGCTGCTCATGCTGCTGTTCGCCCGGATCCAGCGTTACTACACCAAAGCCAGCACCAAGCTCGCACTAGGCCGGACGCCGAGGCCCCCAACGCGTTCTCCCAGCCTGGTCATCGTCCCGTTGGGCCAGGTCGACGCTGTCGCCGAACGCGCTGTCGCCGCCGCACTCTCGCTCGGTGACACGGTCGACGTCGTCGCAGTCTTCTCCGATCGCATAGGGGCCGACGCCATGCGCGCCGCCTGGGACCAGTGGAACCCCACGGATGTACGGCTCCATATCATCGACAGCCCCCACCACTCCCTCGTTCACCCCGTTGTCAGGTACGTCGAACGAGCCTGCAGCGACGGCAAACAGGTCGCCGTGCTCATCCCGCAAGTCGAACCCCGTCACCGCCGCTACCGCATTCTGCAGAACCAGCGGGGCATCCTGCTCGCCACCGTGCTCAGCTCCCGAACCAACGCGGTGATCTGCCTCCTCCCGTACCACCTCGACCTGTGACCGGACAACGACGGCTGACTTACCCCCGATGGCCGGCCGACTCCGCCGCGTCACCTTACGGGCCGGAGCCGAGTCGCCACCGCGCTGAACAGGGGGCACTCTGGTACTTGGTGGCAGCACATCCGCAGCAACGTTCCCGAGATCGCGTTGGCCGCGACGGCTCCCACCCGTCGCCCCTGATCACAGGAGAACAGATATGGCAGCACCGATCGCCGTGCTGTTCGACATCGACGAAACCCTCGTCCACACCGGGGGAGCTGGAGCACGCAGCTGGGCGTGGGCCTTCGACAAACTGCACGGAGTCGCCGCCGACATCGGAAAGCACACATCGGCCGGCGAGACCGATCCCGAGGTTGGCTGGAAGACCTTCCGAGCAGTGCTCGGCCGCGATCCGAACCACGACGAGATGGCCCGCCTGTACGCCGCCTACCTGTGGCACCTGTCGGATGACATCCGGACCTCAGAACACTACCGAGTCCTGGACGGGGTCGAGGAGACACTGACGCAGATCGCGAACGCCGGGATCATCCTGGGGGTCCTGTCCGGAGCCATGGAAGGCGCCGCGCGGACGAAACTCGAGCCCGCGAACCTGGGCCGCTACTTCGTCTTCGGAGCCTACGGCTCGGACTCTCCCGACCGGACGGAAGTGACCCGCCTGGCCATCGCCAAGGCCGCCCGGCTGCACGGAAGGGACTTGGCGGTCCAGGACGTGTACGTCGTAGGCGATACACCGCTCGACGTACAGGCTGCGCACGCTGCTAACGCCACCGCTGTCGCCGTGGCCAGCGGCCACTACACCGCTCAAGCGCTGAAGGCCGTGGCACCCGACCACGTCCTGGACTCCCTGCTGGAACCCTTCCCCGGCCTATGACGGGGCTCCATATGTCGAGGTGACCCAGGCGATGGACTGAGCGGGGTGTGCGCGGTGTGCGCCAACGGCATGCTCGGCGGCGTGCTGGCATGGGACCGCCGTCTGACCCGAATACGCCAAAAAGGAGGAATCCGGATGAAGCCCTCGCTGGCGCTGTGCGGTTCGCTGGCTCCCGCGATCGCACAAGTTGTTACGCCGGGTGTGCGGCCGGGCCCAGCCACGCGAGGGCCGCAGCCGTCAGCGCCGTGACGCCGTTGGTGAGGGTGGGCTCCATGACGGGCGCGAAGAACGGCGAGTGGTTCTGCGGAATGTCCCGGTTCCTGGTGCCTGCGGCATCAGCTTTGGCAAAGGCGTCGGGGTCTGTGCCGCCGAGCAGCCAGTAACAGACCGGGACGTTCGCGCTGGTGCCGAAGACGCCGACGTCCTCACTGCCGGAGGAGGCGCCGGGGTCGTTCAACTTGTCGTGGCCGACCACGTCACCGATGGCGGCCAAGGCGCGGGCGCACGCGTCCTCGTCGTTGAACATCAGCGGGAAGGTGTGCATTGTGTCGATCTCGGGCTCCCGTTGCGCCCCGGCGACCGCCGCCTCCCCGCGTACGATCCGCTCGACCGCGTTCAGGACGGTCGCGCGGACCTGCGGGGTGTAGGTGCGGATGTTGAGCTGGAGTTCGGCCTCGTCCGGGATGATGTTGTCCTTCGTCCCGGCCTGCAGTGCGCCGACGGTGACCACAGCCCGGTCCTTGGAGGCGATCTCGCGGGAGACCACGGTCTGCAGTCGCATCACGGTGGAGGCGGCCATCACCACGGGGTCGATCGCCGCTTCTGGCATCGACCCGTGTGCCCCGCGCCCGAACATGCGCACTTTGAGCGCGTCGGTGGCGGCGAAGGCGAGCCCCGGGTGGCAGGCGATCGTGCCGACCGGGATCGACATCACGTGCTGCCCGAGGACGACGTCGGGGGTGCCGAAGCGGGCATACAGACCGTCGTCGATCATGGCCTGGGCGCCCTGGCCGAGCTCTTCGGCGGGCTGGAACACGGCCAGGACAGTGCCCGACCACAACTGTTCGGGCACGCCGGCGAGGAGCGCCATGGCGCCGAGCAGGCAGGTGACGTGCACGTCGTGGCCGCAGGCGTGCATCACTCCCTCGTTCGTCGAGGCGTAGGGCAGTCCGGTCCGCTCGGTGACGGGCAGCGCGTCGAAGTCGGCACGCAACAGCACGGTCGGGCCTTCGCCTTTCACCAGCTTGGCCACGACGCCGGTCCGCCCCACGCCCTCGGTGACCTCGTAACCCAGCTCCCTTGCGTTGCGGGAGACTTCGGCGGCCGTGCGGTGCTCCTCGAAGGACAGTTCTGGATGGGCGTGCAGGTCCTGATAGAGCGCTTCGAGGTCCTGGATCAGGGTGGCATCCAGGCCCGCCAGAACTTGCTCAGTGGCGGATGTAGTCATCATGAGGGCCCTTCGTAACCCTTCCTGCTACGGCGATGTGATGTTGCGAGGCGGTGGGGCGCATCGGTTTCCTCGACTCTGCGGGCACAGCGCCGAGGGTCGGGAGTCGCCGTCGCCTGAGATGGCGGCCGATGATCGGGTGGCCATCGACGAAGGTGAAGAAGACGAGATCGCTGCGATATCTGCCGGAACTGTGAGCGCCTGACCCGGTGGATCGCGAGCGCCGCGGCACAGAGGGCAACGCGCAAGAGAACGGCGACGGAGAAGGCGGCTGTCGGAAGACCCCGGGGCGGAGAGGCACGTCCCGCAAGCTGGCTGGTCACCGGATCGCCTTTCGGGTGCCATGGCGCCGGCAAACTGGCTGCGTACCACATACAGGACCGTGTGCAGCTGACTGGTGCCTGAGACCACACACAGTGTGTATGTTGTGTGCTCCAGCTGACGCGTGTTTGCCCTTTCTGCAAGACGACGACCCACCTGTGCGTCTCGCAGTGCTCGACCAGCTCCCTGTGGAGCGAAGGATCCGCCACGGCACGACGGCCGCCTCCGTCCATGCCCGTCGCTACTTGCCTTCACTAATACGGTCGCAGCCGTCGGCGTCCGCCGCACCTGGAGGCCATCCCCGACGACGTAGGTGATGAGGCAGGTGGCGAGGCCGAGGAAAACTTCATGGATATCGTCTCGCCGTTCTCATCGGATGCGCAGGCGGCGGAAGCCGTGGAACCAGGAGATGGTGCGTTCGACCCCCCGGCGGAAGACGGCCAGGCCGGAGCCGTGCGGCTGGCCGCGTTCGGCGATCAATGGACGGATGCCGCGGGACCAGAGCAGTCGCCGGTACTTGTCGTGGTCGTAGCCGCGGTCCGCGAACACCATGTCCGGCCGTCGCCGTGGCCGGCCGACGGCCCCGGCCACGGCCGGGATCTCGTCGACCACCAAGTCCACCGCGGGAACCCGCCCGACGCACCGCAGCTTGTGCCTTCGGTCGAGCGAGTGGCCGCGCTGACTGGCCGACCGCCCGGCACCGTCGTCGCCGACCGCGGTTTTGGCACGGCCGCCAACGATCGGACGCTGGCCGAACTCGGCGTTCAGCGGATCGGCCTCCAACGCAACGGAACACCGGGAAAGGCGCGACGCGAGTACGAGCACACCCGCCCTTTCCGACGGATGCGGAACTGGAGAGTCGGCATCGAAGCCCGGATCAGCCACCTCAAACGCAGCTTCGGCTTCCGCCGCACCCGATTGCGCCGCCTGGCGGGCGCGCAGACCTGGGCCGGACTTGGGATCTTCGCCTACAACCTCCACCGGATGACCGTCAGTGGCCAGTGAGGACGGAAGCGCCTCAACTCGGCACAGCAACGACCCCGGAGCAACAGGGCGGCCACCAGGCCAAACGCTTTTTCAGGAGCAAGTAGCCAGGCGCGTGTGGTGATCTGTCGGACGCGAAGTGGGCCCGGCGGGATCCTCCTCGCCGCTGTCGGCCCTGACCCGACGGCGAGGCCGTGTTCGCGGCAGCGGGAAGCGTTCCCACCACCAAGGTGTTGGGAACGCCCCGCGTTCCGTGGTGCCGCCTTGTCAGTTGCAGGGCAGGTCGAGGTGATACGTGCGGTGGCCGGAGTCGATTTGGACGTCTGTCCAGTAGGGGCCGGACAGGACGTACCGGGCGTCTACCCGTCGGCTGCTTGGGCGAGGGGGGTGTTCTCCGGGAGTGCGCCGGGAGTGGGTTCCATCGCGTCGCGGACCGTCAGTGCCACGGCGGGGGCGCCGGGGGCGGGTGTGTCGATGTCGACGCCGCGGCGGCGGAGTTTGGCGGTGTAGATGGTCTCGCCGGTGAGCAGGCGGCTGGTGCCGGTGGCGAGCACGATGGCTGCCATGAGGGGAAGGATGATCGTGTACTCGCCGGTGAGTTCGAACAGGATGATGACGGCGGTGATGGGGGCGCGGGCGGCGCCGGCGAAGACCGCGCCCATGCCGATCAGGCCGTAGGCGCCGGCCGGTCCGGCGAGGTGCGGCAGCAGGTGGTGGGCGGTCTGGCCGAAGGCGGAGCCGAGCATGGCGCCGATGAACAGGCTGGGGGCGAACACGCCGCCTGAGCCGCCGATGCCGATGGTGAGTGAGGTGGCGAGGATCTTGCCGGCCAAGAGGGCCATCAGGAACAGCAGCGCGTATCGGCCGGCCAGGGAGTTCTGAAGGACGGGGTAGCCGACGCCGTACATCTGCGGCAGTGCCAGCAGCAGGCCGCCGAGGAGAGCACCGCCGACCGCGGGACGCGCCCACTCCGGGCCCCGCCAGAGCGCGTCGCAGGCGTCTTCGATGCGGTAGAGCACCTTGCTGAATGCCACTCCGGCGAGCAGGCCGAGCAGTGCGAACAATGCGTACTGGACGAGGTGTTGGACATGGAAGGGGGGCAGGTCGAGGAAGGGGGCGTTGCCGAAGGAGGCGCGTCCTATGACGCTGGCGGTGACCGAGGCGAGGACGACCATGCCGAAGGCTTCGGCGGTGAAGTCGCGAAGGATCAGTTCCATGGCGAAGAACACGCCGGCCAGCGGGGCGTTGAAGGTGGCCGCGATGCCGCCGGCCGCACCGCAGGCCACCAGGACGCGCAGCCGGTCCTCGGCGACCTTGACCCAGGTGCCCAGGGTGGAGCCGAGGGCGGAGCCGATCTGCACGATCGGCCCTTCGCGGCCGACCGAGCCGCCGCCGCCGATGCACAGCGCCGAGGCGAGCGCCTTGACCGCTGCGACCTGGGACGGGATGCGGCCGCCGCGACGGGCGACCGCGTACATCACCTCGGGCACGCCGTGGCCGCGGGCTTCCCGGGCGAACCGATGGACCAGCGGGCCGTAGACCAGCCCGGCCAGCACGGGAGCAGCGAGTACGAAGTAGCGGCCCATCCAGGGCAGATGCGGGTTGGCCGCATGGCCGGCGGCCGAGTAGTCGCCGTGGCCGGACAGCAGCAGCGTGAAGGTCTCGATCAGCCATCGGAAGACCACCGCACCGCCACCGGCTCCTGCTCCGACCAGCAGGGACAGGACAAGCAGGCCGCCTTTGGACTCGCGCAGCGCACTCCAGGCGCGCCGCAGGCCGCGCTGGGTCGCCAGGGGCCGCACCGGCGCAGCATGACCGGCGGCGGGGGTGGATATGGCAGGGGGGACCGTGTCACTCATACCATGCATTATGCAAAATTTGCTTGGTGCGGGGAAATGGGGGTGGGGTCCGGCCGTCCCGCCCGACCGGGTAGAACTGGACTCATGTCCGAAGCGAAACCGGCCCCCGCACCCGCCGACGTCACCGAGATGGTCGCCGCCGTCGTCACCGCCTCCCGAGCGCTCGTCGCCGTCTCGGCCCGCTCGCTGGCAGCGGTGGGGGAGACACTGACCGTGCCGCAGTTCCGAATGCTGGTGGTACTGGAGGCCGGGGGGCCGGTCAACCTCTCCCGGCTCGCCGAGCACCTGGCGGTCAACCCCTCCACCGCCATGCGCATGGCCGACCGGCTCATCGCCGCCGGCATGGTGGAGCGCACCACCGACCCGGCCGACCGCCGCGCCGCGAAGCTCGCCCTCACCCCGGGCGGGCAGCGCGTGGTCCGCCAGGTGACCCAGCGCCGCCAAGAGGAGATCACCCGCATCGTGGAGGCCATGCCCGACGAGCGCCGCAGCGCGATGATCGAGGCACTGCAGGCGTTCGCCGACGCCGCCGGAGAACCACAGGTCGCCCCCGGGACCTACGGAGAGCTGCTGCTGCCCGGCTGGGACTGACTCACTCTCCGCCCGGGGCCCCGCGTTTCGGATGGGCGCCTGGGATATGGGCCAGCACGGCCGCCAGTGCGATCAGCAGCGCCAGGCCGGCCAGCATCCCGCACAGCGGCGGGCCGGGCCGGGCGATACTGGAGGAGATGAGCAGAGCGGTCGCGGCGGCGGGCGGATGAGCGCGTGCAGCACGGTCAGCAGCACAAGCGTTGTCCCGACCGCCAGGGCCTGCGCGGCGATCTGGGCGAGGCTGTCACGGTGCTCTTCGGCGACCGAGGGGTTTCACAGCCCGAAGACGGCCAGCCAAGCCAGCCCGCACCCGGTCGCGGCGGCGTGGCCCGAGCAGCGAGCTGCGCAGCCGCGACGCCTCGTCTTCGCGATGCGCCAGCAGCAGGTACGCCGTCGGCCCCACCGTCGTGGTCAGCCACACCCCGCCAGCCGCATGCCCGGCCAGGCCCACCACCGTCAGCGCCACCGCGGCCAGCGCCAGCAGCCGGGCTCCCGCCACCCACGTCGCTGCGAGAGCAGATCTCAATGGCTAAGGTCACCACCCTCCTAGGGCGTGTATCGAAAGCGGATCTTGGACCTGGGCTGATCTTGATTGGTGGCACGTGGAGATCTGGCGGACGCACAATGGGTTCGCCTGGAGCCGCTGCTGCCCAAGGGCAAGAAGCCGGGACGTCCGCCGATATGGACGCGGCGGCAGCTGATCGACGGCATACGCTGGCGGACCCGGACCGGGGCGCAGTGGCGGGATGTCCCGGAGCGGTACGGGCCATGGGGTCGGGTGTACGACCTGTTCCGCCGCTGGCAGCGGGACGGCACCTGGAAGCGGATCTTCACCGAGCTCCAAGCTCAGGCCGACGCGAAGAACCTGATCACCTGGGACACCAACGTCGACTCCACCGTTGTGCGCGCCCACCAGCACGCCGCTGGGGCGCGGAAAAGGGGGACCTGCAAAAGGAGCCGCCCGGCGGCATCGCCACCGAGCCGGACGACCACAGCCTCGGACGCTCGCGCGGCGGCCTGACCACCAAGTTGCACCTGGCCGTTGAGCAGGGCCAGAATCCCATGTCGATCGTCATCACGGCCGGACAGCGCGGGGACTCCCCGCAGTTCGAGCCCGTCCTGAAGGCAATTTGCGTGCCCCGCATCGGGCCGGGCCGACCACGCACCCGGCCCCACCGCGTGCGGGCGGACAAGGCGTACGCCTCCCGCCGATCCGGCACCTCCATCCGCAGCGAACATTCCTCTCGGCGAGGCAACAGACAGCTCAAACGAGCCTTCTACCTCGCAGCCTTTGCCTCCCTCTCGCAGCCGGACTCACGGGCTTACTACGACAAGAAACGCCGGGAAGGCAAACACCACGTCGCCGCGGTCATCTGCCTTGCGCGGCGCCGCATCGACGTGCTCTTCGCCATGCTCCGGGACGGAACCTTCTACCAGTCGCCCATCCCGGTCACCGCTTGACGAAGACCATAGGGGCACCTTTTGCCGCCCTCAGGCTGACGGAGTCGATCGCACACCGCGACCGGTCCAAGTCGCCTCGGCCGCCAAGCTCATTGAGCAGGACACGGGGAGCCGAGCCCAGACCCGGTCCTGGCTCCACCGGGCAAAGCGTCGGTAGAGGGTGGGCCAGGCGGGACCGAAGACCGGCGGTGATTGCCGCCAGGTGCGGCCGGAAGTGGCTACGAAGATGATCGCGGCCAGCGTCTCGCGGTCACCCGTCCGCCGCCGATCGCCGCCCTGCGGGCGCTTGATCTCCGTGGGCGGCACCACCCGACGGAACAACACCCACAACTCGCTCGGAACCAGCCGCTCAACCAGGTCTGCCACAAACCACACAACGACCCAACAGCACCAAAGGAAACGATGTCTAAGCTCGTCGGCATGACCGATGACCACCTCGCCCGAGTTCTGGAGCGGCTCGACGCATGGCTGGAAGCAAACGCCACCGCGGATTACGCAGCCTTGAACACGCCCGCCGCACAGGACGACATCCAAAAGATCGCCGAGTACCGGTTCGATCTTCATCCCGACCTCGTCACACTCCTGCAGTGGCACAACGGCATCACATTCGGCCTTCCGGGCAACGCCGGGTACATCCTGCCCGGCGGATACTCCATCCTGCCGGCTGAGAACATGAAGGCCGGCCAGCGTGAGATGGAACAACTGGTCGCGTGGAGCCTCGAAGAGGACAATGATGATGCTGTCACGATGTTCGTCATCGCCGACGGAATAGAGATCACCGGTGACGGGCAGACGCACTACTTGCGAGAGGACCTGGGGCTGACCGCCGCGCCGGGAAACGCACACGTCAAGTGGGTCCCGATCGGCGCGAACATATCGGGCGACCAACTGGTCGTCGACCACCGGCACGGCCCAACGTACGGAAATGTCCTCGATGTTGCCCACGACGACCCGGGCTTCCGGATCGCGTGGGACAGCGTGCGCACGATGTGCGAAGACATGGTGACATCGCTCGAGACGAACCAACCCCTGTCCCGCTGCAGGCTGGGGTTGACATATGCGCCGCGCATCCGGGCAGAAGGCAGCGGAGCAGTCCTCGACTGGGATATCGCCTGAAACAGAAGGGCCCCAATATGACACACACTGGGGCCCTTCTGTATTCTTCTGTCGACTACTCCCTACGGGCGGACCACGTACACCTCATCGGGGCGGCAGTCCTCCAGCCCAGGAGCGGCGATGTAGAAGGGATCGTCGTCGCCCATCCGCGCCTTCGTATAGCAGGCCGAGAGTCCTCGGCCTGCTGCTTCGTTCTGCTTGGCAGACATCGAAGCCCTTCGGCACACTTCCTGCCACGTCGGCGCGGGACGTCGGGGCGGTCGTCGGGATACAGGCGCCACTTACCGTCACTGTCACTCTTTTTCGCATACAGCTGGACGCACTGGTCTCCGCCGGTCACGGATTGGCCGCCACTCTCCTTTGTGGCGGCAAACGGATACTCGTCGCACTGACGGCCATCCGGGCTGTTTTTGTCACTTCGGGTGTCGCTTCGGTGTTCGTCGTGTAGGAGGTTGGGCAGATCTTTCCTCTGTTCTTCTGCCTTACGTCGCTTTCTCTCTACCGGTGCAGCGGCTTGCCGTACTGCGCGCTGCCCGGATGCGACGGAAGTTCCTCCCGAAGCGGGAACCGACACTGAGTTGTCGCAACCTATCTGATCGAACAGCGAGATTTCCGGCTTGTCCACGGGAAGGAGGCCCTTCCACTCCGGGCTTTCGGCCTTGAAGCTCAGGAACACGCCACGGTCGAACGACTCAGACGTGCCGGCTGTCGGCGGTCCACGTATTCGCCTTCGTCGCCGAGGCCCAGTGCTTGTCCGCGAGACTCGTCCACGTTGCTCCGGTCCAGTTGTTCGTGTACGTGGCGTCACAGCTAGGGGTGCACGGGGTGTCCCAGTAGTCCAGCGACACGCCACCAAGATCGGTGTCCATGTCCACAGCGACAATGGACATGCGTTCCGTGAACGTCGCCTTGTTCTCCGTCTTCGCCTCCACGAACACGTTGAACGCCGCATGGGCTGTCTGAGCGTTGCCTTCGGGATCCTTCTTCGTCCAGTTGACGAGCGTGGTGAACGCCAGGCAGCCTTCGCGGCGTTCGATCGTGTAGGTCTGCGTCAGGCCCGTCTGAGCACACCACGGAACAAGAGGCGTGATCAGACCGTCTGTGGCCACTGCGGCTCGCGTCAACGGGTGAGGGGTGGTCAGCGGCTTGAACGTGACGCACTGACGACCCTCACCGTTCTTCAAGCCCTCCGTGCACCTACCGTCTGCCGCAAGGGAACCCGAACGAGGAAGAGGATTGGTGACGACGCCGGGGGGCACCGTTCTTGTCGACTTCGAGCCCCGCCGTCCTGTCGACCTACTGCCCGACCGGGAGGCATCGAGCCTGGCGGCCTGGTTCGCCGATCGGCCCGGCGTCGAGGTCGTATGCCGCGACCGGGCGCCCCTCTTCGCCGAGGGCGCCACCGCCGGTGCACCGCAGGCCGTCCAGGTCGCGGACCGGTGGCATCTCTGGCACAACCTCAGCGAGGCCACCGAGCGGAGCGTCGCCCAGCACCGTCGCTGCCTCCGCGCTCTGGTCCCCGAACCCGGACCCGGACCCGGACCCGGACCCGGACCCAAGGCTGTTCCGGCCGCGGACTCGTCCGGTTCTCCTTGGCCGCGCGGGCACCGATTCGCCGACCGGACCCGGGCCAGACATGCTGCCGTCCATGCACTGCTGACGGCGGGACACAGCCGGCGCTCGGTCCAGCGGCAGCTCGGGATGACCTACCGCACCGTCAAGCAGTTCGCTGAAGCCACGACGCCGGAAGAGCTGTTCATCGGCCAGTGGCAGAACCGGCCCTCCATCCTCGATGACTACAAGCCGCCCTACCTGGACGACCGCTGGAGCAAGGGCTGCACCAACGCCTGGACGTGTGGGAGGAGGTCGTGCCACTCGGCTACAAGGGCAGCTACCAGCGCGTTCGCGCTTACCTGCACGACAAGCGCACCTCGCCGCAGCCGGTGACCGCCCGGCCGCCCTCGCCCCGGACCGTCGCCGGATGAATCCTCCGCCGGACGGACGCCCTCACCGGGACCGAGTAACTCCAGCTCAAGGCTGTCCGGACGCACTGCTCCGAACTCGACGCCCTCACCGGGCACGCCCGCTCCTTCGCGACCATGCTCACCGAGCGCAAGGGCGAGCGCCTGCCCGACTGGCTCGACGCCGTCCGGCGAGACGCCCTGCCCAGCCTCCACACCCTGGCCGCGGGCATCGACCGCGACGCCGTCATCGCCGGCCTCACTCTGCCGTGGAGTTCTGGCGTTGTTGAAGGGCACGTCAACCGGATCAAGATGCTCAAGCGCCAGATGTTTGGCCGGGCAGGCTTCCAGCTGCTGAGGAAGCGAGTCCTGCTCGCAGGATGAGCTCTGGTGCCATGCGATAGATTGCTGGCGACACGAGAGAAGAGCTCGCATGGACTCCCGTATCCCGCGGTTGCGACGCAAGCTGGCACGCATCCCCTACGCGCCCAACCGAAGCCACTCCTTTGGGGAGGAGCGGCACGAATTTCGTCTCGGCCCCCGTCTCACCAAAGGTCAGGCAGATGCCTTTCAGGCCGAGCATGACGTGGAACTTCCGCAGCCTTATCGAGACTTCCTCACCAACATGGGCGGCAGTGGTGCGTCTCCGTACTACGGACTGATGCCGTTGGGGGACTGCACGCTCTTCACGATGAACTCCAGAGACGCCAGCACGGGCTCAAGAGGATTCAGCCGGGCCTACCGCCCCACCCGCCGTGGTGACCTGTTCCTACACGTCATCGAACGCGGATGCAGCGATCTCGTCCTCATAGGCATAACCGGCCCTCTCACCGGGCGTATGCTCATCGGCAACGCAGACGGCTTCTGGGGCCCGAACGTCTCCTCAGCCCCGGACTTTCTCGCCTGGTATGAACGATGGCTTGACCGCATGGCTGCCGGACAGGACAACCGGGCTCTGGAGCTCACCTCACCCCAGCTCCGAGCGCATCCGATTCGGCAGCAGTTCGCTCACTCGCCGTGACCACTCCACAGAACCTGAGCAAGAACCCGTTCTCATGGACAAAGCCATTGGTCCCTCCCCCCTGGACTAGGGTCCGTCTTCAAAGATCGCTAGATGGTGGATCATGGTGGTGTGGTACGCGGTCATGAACTCACCGACCAAGAGAGGGAGTTACTCGCTCCACTCATACCGCGGGCCAAAACGGGACGACCGCGGGTGGAGGACCGCCGGGTGATCAACGGCATGGTCTACAAGATCCGGACCGGGATCTCCTGGCGTGACCTGCCCGAACGCTACGGGCCATGGAAGACGGTCTACACCCGCTTCCGCCGCTACGCCCTCGATGGCGTCTTCACCCGGGCCCTGCAGCAGATGCAGGCCCGGGCGGATGCGGCCGGAGACATCGACTGGCTGGTCCAGATCGACTCCACCATCGTCCGCGCCCATCAGCACGCTGGGGCCACGGGCCGAAAAAGGGGACCCTCCGGCAAGACGAACCGGATGATCACGCCCTCGGCCGATCCCGAGGCGGTCTGACAACCAAGATCCACCTCGCCTGCGACGGCCGGGGACGGCCGCTGGCCGTCATGCTCACGGCCGGTCAGCGTCACGACGGCGTCTGCGCACGTCCGCTTCTCGAGCGGATCCGAGTGCCCCGCATCGGTCCGGGCCGACCGCGCTGCCGACCAGACCACCTGGTCGCGGACAAGGCCTACGCCTCCCGCGGCTTCCGCGCCTACCTCCGCAAGCGCGGCATCAGCCACACCATTCCGGAGAAGCGGGACCAGCAACGCCACCGCCGCAACCGGGGCCGTGACGGCGGTCGCCCGCCGCAGTTCGACCGGGAGATCTACCGCCGGCGCAACACTGTCGAACGCTGCTTCAACCGGCTCAAGAGCTTTCGCGGCATTGCTACCCGGTATGACAAGACCGCCACCTCCTACGAAGCGGCGGTCTCTCTCGCGTCATTCCTGCTGTGGGCAAGATCCGTTTGAAGACGGACCCTAGTAGGTGCGATGTCTTGGTTTTGGGGTGGTGGGGTGAGAGATGGTGGGGGGCTGGGTGTGTTGTTGCTGGTCGGTGGCGGTTTGGAGGTGTGGGGTCACTGTTTTGGGCGTGAGAGAGCTGGGGGGCGTTGCTGTTCTGGGCTTTGTTGTATGGGGGGTGTCGTTGTCTCAGTTTTGTGGGTTCTGATTCCCTGGCTGGTGGGTGTTGGTGTGCTCGGGGGTGTGGATCAGGGAGAGTTGGGTCTGGCTTCGGAAGGGGCGGGTGGTGGTTCGAGTGGGGTTTTGCCGGCTGTGTCGGTTCGGGTGTTGCGGGGGCTGGCGGTGTGCCGTCTGTTGGCCCTGCGGTGGGAGGGGAGCCTAACCACTGGGCAGGTGAGGTCGGCGGCGGACGTGCTGGGGGTGTGGGAGCGTGCGGTGTGGCGGTGGCTGGCGGCCGTTGAGCGGGACGAGGCTGTGGCCCGGGCAGCGGGGGAGGGGGCTGCGTTTCCGGGGCGGTTGACGGTTACTGATGAGGTCCGGGCTCTGCTGGGGTTGTGGAAGGGCAATGTCGCGGCGGTGCATGGTGAGCTGACCGCTCGCGCGGTCAGGGGGGAGGGCGAGTCTCCTCCGTCGATTCCGACGCTGCTCCGGGCGATCTGCCGTGATCTGACGCCGGGGGAGCGGGCCGGGTTTGTGGGTGGGGAGCGGGCGGCGTGCAAGCGTGATGTGTTCCTGGCCTGGTCGTGGGGCGGGCGGAACCAGGTGTGGGAGACCGATCATGTCCAGGCGGTGGTGCTGGTCGACGTCGGCGGCAGGGCCCGCAGGCCGTGGATCATCTGGTTCACCGACTGCGCGACGAACGCGATCACCGGCGTCGCGGTCACGCCCGGGGCATCCGTCGCGGTCACGCCGGGGGCATCCGTCGCGGGAGTCGGTACTTGCTGCGCTGCGCTCCGCCCTGCTGCGTGAGGACCTCTACGGCCCGTTCGGCGGCGTGCCCGAGAAGGTATGGGTGGACCGTGGCAAGGACTTCCTGTCTAGGATGGTGACCGCAGCGTTCGATCTGTTGGACGTGGCGGTGGAGGACCTGCCCGCCTGCACCCCCCACCTCAAGGGCACTGTGGAGGGCCTGAACCGGGCGGTGGAGAGCATGTTCCTGGCCGCGCTGCCCGGCTACGCCCGTCAGCCGCGCCCCGGCAAACGCTCCTTCCGTCCGAAGGACGAAGTGCTGCTGGGCTTCGAGGACTTCACCGCCCGGCTTCTGGCCTGGACGCTCTGGTGGAACACCGAGCACCGCCCGGCGCCGTGAACGGCGGACGTATCACCGCCACCGGCACCCCTGAGCAGCTCGCCGACAGTCCCGACAGCGTCACTGGCCGGTGCCTGCGCGAGGCGCTCAACCCCCTGGATCGGCCGGTCGGGTCGTGATGGTGCACTGCGGTAAAAACCTGGTCGGCCATGGGGAGGCGGGCCTCCGCGCGCTCACCTCACTTACCGGTCCTCCCGTGGCCGGCCGCGAACGCGGCCGGAGTCAGGCCGGTGCGGTCGCGGAAGAAGCGGCCGAAGTTCGCGGGATCGGTGAAGCCGAGGTGCGCGGCCACGGCCCGGGCGTCCCACCGAGCACCTTCCAGCAGGCGCCGGGCTTCGAGGAGCCGCCGCTCGTCGATGAGTTCCCGGACCCCTTTTCCGGTGGTGTTCCGGGCGGCGCGGCTGAGGGTGCGGACCGAGCAGCCGAGCAGCTCGGCGTAGTCCGCGGCCCGGTGCAGTTCGCGGAAGTGCAGCTCCAGGGCGTCCGCGAACCGTCCGTAGGTTTCACCATGCCCCGTACCGGCCGTGGTGTCGGCTGGGGCGATGCCGGGGGAGTTGGCAAGACGCAGCAGCAGCGATTCGAGCAGGCTGCGGCGCAGGGCGTGGTGGACGTCGAGGGGGCGGCGTCCGAGCGCGCGGTGTTCGTCCAGGAGCTGGAGTGCCGTCTGCTGGAGCCAGTCGGCGTCGTCGGGATGCGGACTCAGCACGGCGGGGGCCTCGTGCGAGGTGAGCGGGGCCAGGAGGCGGGCGGTGCCGGCCGTCAGCACGCCTGGCTCGAACAGGATGAACGGGCCGCGGGCGGCGCCGGGCGGATGCCAGCACTGTGCGTGCCCGGGGCGCACCCACAGCCACTGGCCGGGGGCGACGGTCCGCGTGACGTGGTCGACGTCGTGCAGCAACTCACCCTCGGTGACCAGGATCAGGTAGTGGAAGGTGGCGCGCCCCGGCAGGGGCGGGTTCCAAGGCCAGTCGTCGTGCTGGGCGAAGAAGTCCTCGATGAGGGTGACTTCCAGGCCGTACGGCGTGCCGACCGGGGGCTGGAAACCGTACAGCGGAACCGCGGCCGACCCGGCCTGTCCGCTCGGGCTGTCGTGTCGCTTGCCGACCATCACGTGTCCGCATTTTACTGCCCTCTGTGCCGGCTTCGAGGGAAGGATGGGACGTGCCGCCGCGACCGCGTGGCGTGCCTCCGCGTCCTTTGACGCCACATTCCGACACCACTCGTGGAGGCCTACCGCCCATGGACGGACCGACCCTGCAGCAGACCGCCGCGGACTGCGCGGAAGAACTTCCCGGAGCCCGGCTGGAGCACCCCTTCGGCCCCGACTGGGAGGTCTTCAAGGTACGCGGCAAGGTGTTCATGCTGATGACCGAGGTCCCCGGCCGACCTGTCGTGATCCTCAAGGCGGACCCCGGGGAGGCCCTCGCTCTGCGGGAACACCACAGCCACATCACTCCCGGCTATCACATGAACAAGAAGCACTGGATCACGCTGGAGGGCGGGGAAGACGTCGGCAAGGAGCTCGTCAGGGAACTCGTCACCGACTCCTACCTGCTCGTCGTGGCCCACCTGCCCAAGGCCGAGCGGCCCGTCGACCCACGCACCTACGGCAACGGCACACGGTCAGCCCGGTGAGCGCGGCCGGCGACCGGCTCCAAGACACCGCCTGCCAGGCGGCCCTCGCCCTCCCCGACGTCAGCCACGGATACCCCTTCACCCCCGGACTCGGCGTGTACAAGGTCGCGGGCAAGGTGTTCCTGATCGTCACCGACGACCCGGACGAGCAGATCATTACGGTCAAGTGCGAACCCGAACACGCCCGCGCCCAAGTACGCCGCTACGCCTCGATCACACCGGGCCGCTACCTCGACAAACGCCACTGGATCTCCCTCGGGGCAGGCCCCGGCATCACCGAGCAACTGGTCACCGACGCGGTCGAGGACTCCTACCACCTGGCCGTCGAGCGACTGCCGCGACGCGACCGCCCCAGGGCCCCATGAGTTCCGCGAGCTTCCCCACGCGCGGCTGAGCCGACGCGTGTCAGCACCCTCGTGCAAGGCTCGTCATGTCCGCACACGTCCGCCAGCGAGCCGAGAGACCGATGGAACCGACCCTGCCGCTCTTCGGCGAGGAGCCCGCCCGGCCCCTCGCCGACCGCCTGCGCCCCACCCGGCTGGACGATGTCGTCGGGCAGGCCCACCTCCTGGCCCCGGACGCCCCACTGGGCCGCATGGTCGCTCAGCAGTGCCTCAGCTCCGCCGTCCTGTGGGGCCCGCCCGGCGTCGGGAAGACCACCATCGCCCGGCTCCTCGCGGACGCCGGCGGCCTGACCTTCGAGCCGGTGTCGGCCACGGAGCGCACCCGATGCGGCGGTGCGCACCGACCAGGGGTCGTTCCAAGCGGGAGGTCCTCGAAACGTTCGCCTGGGTTGAGGTGGTCACCGACCCGGACACTGTGGCCCGGTCTCAGGATGAGGGCCTGGAGGAAGTCGACATCGACGGTCCTCGAATGCCTCCAGGACTGGATGGTCTGCGCGCCGAGTGTGACGCCCAGCGTGAGTGTGAAGGCTTCGGTGCGCTCGCAGAGAGAGACGTCGTGTTCCTGCGGCGTCGCTGGGACGAGGAGAGCGATGAACCGGTCGTATATCTGATGGAAGTGGGGTCCGATGGGCGTCGGATTCGCCAAGTGGAGCTGGCCAAGGACGGAACCGCCGTGCGCAGTGGCCCTGACGATTGGCCGTTCAATCCACCGATCGTGGACCTCTTTGACCCTGTGCTCTCGAGACAAGAGGTCAGCCGGAGCGAGTTCGAGGAGCACTGGGCGACGGCTCGCCAGGCAGATGCCGGATCATAGGGGCAGATCCGGTCGGCTCACCTGGTTCAGAGGCGTCGCCTTCGCTGGCGTCAGGGTTCTCGTGAAGAGCACCTCGGTCTGCAGAACCTCAGCCGCCTCATCGGTCTCCCGGATCCGGGGAAAGGGCAGTCCTGATGCTGGAAGATCTCCTGCGCGCCGAAGCGAAGGCCCTGCACCGCACCTACGACAACCACGCCACCGACGACTTCATGCGACGCCTGGCTGTGCGCATCGCCCAGGAGTCCGCGCTTGGGCCGACCTAGTGCTGTGACCGGAAAGGTTCACCGGCTCGCGACGCCTGGCACGGCACCTCGCCGCGTTGTCGCATCACCCGAGTACATCCAGTACGCGGGCGATGCTGCGCCTTGCGATGTACCGCACCGGACGCCGCGAGCTTCCCGGCAAACCTTTCCGGTCACAGCACTAGGGTCCGTCTTCAAACGGATCTTGCCCAGAGCAGGAATGACGCGAGGGTGACCGCCGCTTCGTAGGAGGTGGCGGTCTTGTCGTATCTGGT
>NZ_JBVHTR010000039.1:0-29192 GCF_055565775.1 Streptomyces sp. NPDC028331
CTGGGAGCGACGCGACGACATCCACGAAGCATTCCTCGGCCTCGCCACCTGCCTCATCACCCACCGTCACGTCCAACGCCTTTGTTAGGACCTCTTAGGCTTTCCGCTGGCCCGCGTCGCGCCCGGTGGCTGCGGGAGGTCAAGGAAGGTGGAAAGCCGATGCCCGAGCAGGCTTCGGCATCCGAGGACGGCGTTCCTGGCAAACGCCTGCATCTGGTGCCCGACGAGGTCGTCGAGGCCGGCCGGATGGAAGCGGTGCGCCGCTACGACATCCTCGACACCCCGCCCGACGGGGCGTTCGACCGGGTGGCTGCGCTGGCAGCCCGCCTGTTCGACGTCCCCGTGGCGACAGTGACGATCGTGGACGAGGACCGGATCTGGTTCAAGGCCGCGCACGGCCTGGACGGGGTCAGCGAGATCGGCCGCGACCCGGGCCTGTGCGGCTCGGCGGTGCTGCGCGACGATGCCCTGGTGATCCCCGACACCCTGCTCGACGACGTCGCCTCCGGCAACCCGCTGGTCACCGGTCCGCTGGGGGTTCGGTTCTACGCCGCCGCCCCGATCACCACCGCGGACGGGCACAAGCTGGGCACCATCAACGTCCTGGACACCAAGCCCCGCTCCATCACCTCCGAACAGACTGCCACCCTGACCGATCTGGCGGCGATCGTGATGGACGAGATGGAGCTGCGACTGTCCGCGCTGCGCACCGTGCGCCAGAAGCAGCGGGCCGCCGAGGCTGAGCGGGCGGCCCGGGAGCAGGCGGAAAGGGACAAGGCGGCGATCGCCTCCTTCGCCTCCACCTTGCAGCGCACTCTGTTGCCGCCGGCGCTGCCGACGGTGCCCGGCCTGGAGCTGGCCTGTCATTACCACACCGCGTCCGTGCACGATGTGGGCGGCGACTTCTACGACGTCTTCCCCCTGTCCTCCGGGAAGTGGGGATTGTTCCTGGGGGACGTGTGCGGCAAGGGCGCCGAGGCGGCCACTATCACCTCCCTGGCCCGCTACACCCTGCGAGCCTCCGCCCAGCACACGGACGATCCCGTCGCGGTACTTGAGGCCCTGAACAGGACCCTGCTGGCCGATGTGTGGGCGGGCAGCCGGTTCTGCACAGCTTTCTTCGCCACCCTCACCCCTGCTGCGGCCGGGGGCTTCACCGTGGAGCTGGCCACCGGTGGGCACCCCCCGGCCTACCACCTCAGCCCCGCCCCGCCCGAAGCCGGGCCCGCCACGTGCACGCGGGTGGAAGCGGTCCGCCCCAAGGGCGGCATGCTCATCGGGGCCTTTTCCGGTGCTTGCTTCGCCTCCACCACCCTCCACCTCGCCCCAGGCCAGACCCTGCTCCTCTACACCGACGGCCTGACCGAGGCACACACCGGCACCGGCACCATGCTCGGTGACGAGGGCCTGACGGCCTTCCTCACCGCTCGTCCCGCCTCGTGCGGGGCGGCGCAGTTGGTCCAGGACACCGTCGGTCTGCTGGACGCCCTGCCCGAGGGCGCGAGTGACGACGTCGCCCTGCTGGCTCTGTCGGTTCCCACTCCCGACCAGGCCGCCGCCGCGACGGGGGCCGGATCCACCGCCCACACCACCGCCGCGCCCGTCGGCGAGGAGCACTGACGGCCATGACCGACGACATCGAGCTGGCCCTGACCGCCACCCGCGGTCCCGCAGCGGTCGCCACCGTCACCGGCGAGATCGACCTGCATACCGCACCCGGCTTGCGTACCCGCGCGCTGGAGCTGATCAACCAGGGCCACCACCACCTGATCCTGGACCTGTCGGGTGTGGGCTATTGCGACTCCGCCGGCCTCAGCGCACTGATCGGCATCTGGCACGGCGCCCAGGACGCCGGCGGCTCCCTGACCCTGGCCGCCGTCCCCGACCGGCTGATGCGCATGCTCACCCTCACCGGAGTGGACAGCCTCCTGCCCCACTACCCGAGCACCGCCGACGCGCTCAGCGCCCACCAGGGCGCCCCCGACACCGTCTGAACCGCTTTTTCGCCAGCCTCGCCGTTGCGGGCGGTGGCGCGATTCATCGCCAGGTGGCCGACGGCATCCTGCACCGGGTCCGAAACTTCAGCGGGGAGGCCTTTTTCGCGCCCGGACGGCCCAACCGTCCGCCACCGGCCCGTCAGGCGGAGGCAACCCGGTGCCGGTGGCCGAACGGCCGCCGGGGGAGCGCATGCAGATTCCTCCGGCCTGGCCGTGGCCGCAGCGTCCGGTGCTCGCCACCCCACGGTGTTCTCCATGCGATGCGTCTGCTTCGACCCGGATTCGGTCTACGTCACCGGGCCGGGTGCGTACGTGCGGGGGTTGGAGGAGATTCGCACTGCGCTCGCGGCCTACGTGAGCGTGCGCCCGGACCTGCGGGCGCACCGCTGGGCCGGTCTTGCCACCGGGGACATCGTCGCCTGGGCGGATGAGTGGACCATCAAAGCGACCTTGCCACCTTGCCCGACGGCACGACGCTCGACCTGAGCGGCGAGTCGTCCGACGTGCTGCGCCGCCGACCGGACGGCACCTACACCTAACTGGTCGACAACCCCTACGGCCACCGGTACCTCGATTCCTGCGACGCCAGGACCGGGGCGTGCGAGCTGCGCCCCGTCGGCCGCCTCGGTGAAGTCGTCTTCGACGGCGCGTACCACCAGACCAAGGTCGACGAGGCCGTGAGCCTCCGCCTCACCGCGGTCGACGGCGATGTGGACGCCCGCCGGCTGGGCGGCTCCGCGGAGATCAGCACCGCACACGGCGACAACTGGATCGCTGAGGCCGTCCGCGGCACGATCCAACTGACCACCCGTCGGGCGACATCACATCGGCGCCGCCGCCAGCGTCTCGGCCGCCCTGGACGCCGACACCGCCTACGGCCGCATCAGCAACACCCTGAAGAACGACGGCCCTGCCGAACTCGGTATCCGCTCCACCACCTCCCACGGCGACATCACCGCCCGCAGCCTGTGAAGAGGCCACGGCCAGCCCCACCGGCCGGGCCCACAGCGATCGACATCCCGTCGGCCGCCGCCGACGGCTCGGCCGTGCCCAGAGACCGGCAATACACATGAGAACGGCCTCTCAAGTCCGTCCACCGCGAAGGCGTCGGAGAGACCGTCCAAGGACCTCTGGAATCGGTCCGGCGTCGTCACCGGCGGAGCCAACTCATCCTGATGTGGTACCTGCCGTGAGAGAACTCACGGCAATCGAACGGATCTTTGCCTTGGCTTTGCGTGACACGCCGTCATGAGCTGACAACCCGGTGGCTAGGGTCGAAAAGCCCGGGCAGTCGACGGAGGGGGAAGGCGCTCAAGTCATGGGTGGCAAGGACGAGATACTCGACATCAAGGTCGATGACATCAAGACGGCGGCGCCCGCCTTCCACCGCGAAAGCGTTGCCCTCGCACACGCGCTGACCACGCTGAAGCAGGGCCTGGCCGCGGCGGGAGCCCCGTGGGGCGACGACGAGCAGGGGCAGAAGTTCCACACGGCTTACGGCCCGCACGTCACGCAGATCGAGCACTCCGCGCAGGTCCTCGGCCTCACGAGCCCCCGCCCACCGGCTTGTCCCTGCGCCAGTGGCTCATCGACATCCAGGGTGTCCTTACGCACCACCTTCGGGACAGCGCGTCCTGAGAGGGTGCCTGTTGGCACACAGCATGCCGCCTCCCGCAGCCTGATCGGCGGCTTCGCCGGCGGCGCGAGTTCGGGTGGCCCCATGGTGCAGATGATTCGAAAGATAGCCATAGGGGTCACCCTTGCGCTCTCGTGCATGGCATGCACTTCGGGGAGCAGAAGCGGAGCCGCGCACGAATCGACGGCTGGCCAACTTGCGCCCTTAAGTCAACTTAAGTCTATCGACGCCAAAGAAGCACGGCTTATTGCGGAGGGTGAATTCCCGCCTCAATCTCAACCGCCCAAGGTGATAGGCGAAGTCCGCAAGGGCGCTTACCGTCTGACCGCATACGTCCAAGAGGACTCCTGTGGCCTTCGCGTAGCTGACGCGACGAACCCTACGCGGTCCTTGATCCATGTGACCTCTGCGTGGCCTGAAAAGGACTCAGAACGCAGCACGAAGTACCCTGCAGGCCCCTACAGCTTCGCTTCGGCGGCAGGTCCGAGCGAATCCAAAACATGGGCTTCGCTGGGCTGCAGCAAGTCGGCGATGGTGATCGATTACTCGTCTCAAGATCGCGGATCTACTTCTGATCAACAGGGTAGCGTTTCGTTCAAAGAGAACTCCAAAGTCCCTGGGACTCTGGTTTTAATCGTCGGTTCGCCAGAAGCTCGAGAAAAAATCCTGCCCCAGGACTGACCCCGATCTGCTTGCATACAGGCTCGAATCGGCACCAAGATCGAACGACGTCGGCGGGGCGGCCGCCCACCCCAATTTTCACGACTCCAGGGTGTCGTCGCCAGAGGTCCGGGTGACTTGCATGATGGTCCGCCGAAGGCGTAGGCGGACCATTCGTGCTTTGCGGCTGGTGATGGGCAGCTATCCGGCCGAGCCGGCGCCGGTTCCACTACGGACCGTTGCTGCGTTCTGCCGGTCGGTCAGCCCATGTAACACGAGCACCAGCGCCAGCCCACCCGACGGCCAGGTCGAGTTGCCCCACACCGGGAAAGGCACTCGCTCCCTCTCGGCAGAGATCTGCCTCGATCCCACCGGCTGCAACGAGACCCGCACCCTGAACCGTTCCGGTTCCGGTGCAGGGCGCGATCCCAGCTCGCCGATCTCGCTCAGCAGCGGACCAAGGAGTGGGCGGCCGACCTCGAGGGCATGCGCGGCACCTACGCCAAGTGGGAAGAGCGGGTGGACAGCACCCCGCACGGTGCCGACTGGGCGCACTGGCGGGCGCGGTACTCCCGCCGCACGATCGGCCTTCGCACGGCCAACCAGCTCGCCGGGGACGCCGCCGCACAGCCGCGACCGACGCCGGCGCCGAACCCCACGCCGTCGCCCTGATCCGGCTGCGGGCCCGCCGCCTGTTCACCGGTCAGCTCACGCACGACCGGGTCCGCTCCAGCGAGTACGAGCAGTCGATCCGCAGCCTGCTGCTCGGTGCCGGACTCGACACCCTTGGCCGCCGACCAGTCTCGCCTGCCACAGGGCAACATCGTCGGCTCGGGCGGCTGGCGCGCCCCATCGGAGACGGTGTACGAGCTGACCGACATCGCGTGCCCCGAGACGCTGAGGGACGCCCCTGAGATCCAGCTCGCCCGTGGCGGCCTGCGGTTCGTCAAGATCCCGTCGCTCGACGTCGGCTCGATGACGTTCGTCCACACCGAGGCCGACGATATCTCCGGAGCAGTCAAGACATGCTTCAAAAATCGCCTGCCTGGAGCCGGACCGCTGTTGGGTGTCTTCCTGGAGGCGGGCAGCTTTACGCAGCGCCACTTCTCCGAGCTGGTCACCTGGCACCACGATGGTCGCGCACGAACTCCGCGTGCCTCAGGACTCTTCGACCAGCCGTGGCCGCCGCAACCGTTCGGCAAGCACCTGACCGTGCCGAGCGAGGTCTGGGTCGTCATCGGCCCCAACTTCATGTCGCCCGATGCAACCGGTTAACCTCGCCTCCGCATGGGGGTCACGGTGACCGAGGGCTCGGGTACCGGAGCGACAACGTCGTTTCAACCATCAGAGCCGTTCAGAGTCTGGAGCGGTCGGCCGGATATCCCCCGTGCCTTCCCACCGTGAAGGAGGAATGGGTGGCCCATCACACCCTGAGGAGCGGATGTATCGCGGTCGCTGCGACGTTCGCCCTCGCTTCGGGGGTCCTGCCGCTTACGGCGGCGACGGCCTCGGCCGACACCCCCACGGAGACGGTCATACCGGCCGCTCTGCTGAATAATCCGCCCGGCGATGCCGTCGTCTTCGCGGGCACTGGTGGTTTTTTGCACCGGTCCGACACCGAGTCCACCTTCGTCTGGACGAAGTACGCGGGTGGGCCGGACATCCCGCTGCCCGGGCTCAGGACCAACCCGATACCCGGGTTCAACGGCGCGGGTTCCGATGTCGTGGCCATCCCCTCGGCCGGCGGATACCAACTGCGCGACATGGACTCAGGAACGACCACCACCATCACCCCCGGCGCCGGCCAGAGCTATCTGGGGACTTTCGGCTCGCGCGTGCTGACGGTCACCAAGGCCGCGGACGGAACGGTGACGGGCTTTCATGTGCTCGCCGTGGCGGACGGGCAGCAGATCGACACACCGGTCAGCGGCTGGCCCGCGGGCGCCACACCGCAGCCCACGGTTCTCGCCGGGGACGCCGACTCGGTGGTGATCCTCTACAGAGACAGCACCAACGGCATTACTGAGGGTCGGTTGGCGCTGGTGGACCTGGCGACCGGTGCGGTCACGCCGGTGATGGGGCCGCTGGCCCCATCCGCTCACGTCGCACTGTCTGCCAAGTACCTAGCCTGGTACTCGTCATACGGAGCAGACGGGAAGGCATCGGCGGGGCAGGTCCACGTTGTGTCCCGCTCTGCCCCTGCTGGCCCGGAGAGCAGCATCCAGGTGCCAGCGGCGCCGCTGGGCAGCGGGTACACCAGCACCCTGCGCAACCTGGCCATCGCGGGCGACTCCCTGCTGATCACCCACTTGGTATCGCACGGCGGTCCGCTCACCGCGGACGACACACTCGGTTACCCGCTCTACGCGATGCCGTTGTCCGGGTCTTCCACCGTGACTCCAGTCCTGGAACACGTCAACTTCAATACGCTGAGGCAACAGCCGAACGGGGCAGTCGTTGCGGGCGGCTCAGCCGCCACCGACTGGGCGGCCCGCCTGTTCACCGCCGGGCCGGACGGCACCCCCACAGGGACCGCCGTGGACTCCGACCCCGCCGTGCCCGCCCCTCTCGACGGGCTGGCATTCGGCGGCGGGACGCTCTTCACGGTCCAGCGCGGACAGGGCGGTGGGGATTACGTCTACGACCGGAAGGTCCAGCTGGGTTCCCCGCCCTCCTACGGCCCCGAGCAGGGCTTCAGTGGTTCCCTCGCCCCGACCGACTGCGACACCACGTCCACCTGCAATCCGCCCATCGCCAACGGTGACGGGAGCATCTCCCAGCTGCAGCCCGGCGGCAGCGGCCAGGGCGATGCCGTCGCCATCAAGATTCCCGACCTGAACCCGATTCTGGTCACGCCGGGCGCCACCGGCGGCACCCTCGTCGACGCCGAGGGCCGTTACGTCGTCTACGACGGCGGCTCCACGAAGAAGCAGTACATCGGTGATGCGGACGCGGGCGGCAGCAGCCACGTCCTCTTCAGCCGCCCCATCTCCGCCGCCGCGCTGTCGGGCTCCACGGTATGGGTCCCCGGGCCCACCGCGGGGACGCTGACGCAGATCGATCTCACCACCCGGCGCACCGTTCAGACCGTCGCGACCGGCGCGCAGTGCGTGCCCAGCGAGCTGCAGGCGGCCGCCCAGCACTGGGTGTACTGGTCATGTGGAGTATCAGGCCCGGCAGGCGTATGGGACTTGGCCACCGGCAAGGACGTGCCCGTGCCCGTCGGTCTTGCCCAGCTCGGGGATGGATTCGTCATCGAGCACGACACGGCAGGCAAGCTCACGCTCACCGACGTCCACACCGACACCGCCGCCACCAGCGACCTGGCTGACCTGCCGGGCGGACCGGTCGCCGACGACCGCCGGGTCACTTGGGCCGTCGACAAGTACCAGGGCGGAATCGCCTACCTGGACAGCGGGAAGAACATCCACCTTCTCGACCCGCACATCCCCGCCTCGACCCCCGCCCCGGCAGCCGGCGCCTTCATGTACCCCGGGCAGCAGCTGTCCCCGGGCCACAGCCTGAACAGCGCCACGGTGACGCTGACCATGCAGACGGACGGCAACCTCGTGGCCTACCTGAAGACCGGCAAGGGCGCCGGCCAGGCGGTCTGGTCCAGTCGGACCAGCGGCAACCCGGGTGCGTACGCGGTGATGCAAACGGACGGCGAGCTCGTCGTCTACAAGAGCAACGGAGGACCTGGCAAGGGCGGCGCCCTGTGGTCCGGCCCGTCGGACGGCGCGCCGGGTGCGTACGCCACGGTGCAGGATGACGGCAACGTCGTGGTCTACGAGCAGGCAAGCGTCACGCCGCTGTGGTCGAGCGGCACCTACGCTCGGCACCAGACCATCGGCTCGGGCACCACCCTCAAGCCGGGCTGGTGGACGCAGGGCACGTACACCCGCCTGGTCATGCAGATGGACGGCAACCTGGTGATGTATCGCCGACGTGACGGGGCGGCCATCTGGTCGAGTCGGAGCTACGGCCACCCGGGTGCGTATGCGGTGATGCAGTCGGACGGCAATTTCGTCGTCTACAAGAGCACCGGGGGGCCCGGCAAGGGCGGCGCCCTGTGGTCGAGCGGCACGAACCGCAACTCCGGCGCGTACGCGGTGATGCAGAACGACGGCAACCTGGTCGTCTACAAGAGCACCGGCGGCACCGGCAAGGGCGGCGCCCTGTGGGCCACCGGCACCACGACGACAGCACGGTAACCATGTCCTGACTCACGTCGCATGCAGCATGGGGGCTGCGGGCAACCGCGGCCCCATCCGCGTTATCAAGCGTCTGTATCGAGGCCGATGTCTGCGAGACGGGAATACCGGTCAGGGTAGCTATGGACATCTGGACCCTCGCGCAGGCTTACCACATCGGTTTGCGGCAGCCACAGGCCGCGGCCAGTCGACCATCCTGCGCTGCATCTGCTGCCAGTCCATCCACCACGGCGCCTTGGCCTACGTCCTGGACTACAAGCGGATCTCCACACCTGGGCCCGTCGCGTTCCGGGGCAGCACGCTTGGTGTCGCGCGGAGTCCGGCTGAATGTGATGTTCCGCTACCTCGTCGCGAGGGGCAGCACTCAGAGGCGCAGGTACCCCGTGCGTTCCAACGCCTTGCGGGCGGCGAGATAGCCCGCGATCTTGAACGCCAGTTCATGAGAGCCGAACGTATCGGCGCGGGCGCGCCGCAGCACCACCCGAGTGGCGATCACGACTCCGTGCTCGGGCAAGCTCAGCTGCTCCTCGATCCCCACGGCGGCAGCCGCGAAGAAGCGTGAAAGGGCCTCGGCGGGTTCGTAGTCCACCGTCAGCTCTTGAGCCACCTGGAAGGCGAAGCCCTCATCTGCGGGCTCGAAATCCACTTCTATCTCCGCGAAATGCGGCGCGCAGTTCTGCTTCTGATGCAGTACCCGTACGCCGCGGATCGGATGCGGCGGGAACCGGGGCGGCACTGACGTCATGCCGGAACGCTACGCCTCTGGTATCTCGCTCCGCTTCCGCCGTCGGCCTTGGTGACAGCAAACCTGCCTCTGTGACACCGATCGTGCTTCGGCTCACGCAGTGCGGCCTTCGGCCGACGCGCGGGTGCCTGCTATAGACAGTCCCGAGGCCGTAGTAGATAGGGCGAGGGCCCGTCGATCCCCGCCCGCTCCAGGAACAGCCCCTCGTAGTGCTGCAGCAGCTCCATGCCGAAGTCGACCTCCGGGGCCGTCCCGTCCTCCTTAAAACTGCAGAGAAGAAGCTGCGTCCAGCGCTGCTCGACAGCTGACCACACCACCAGGTGCGATGGAGCGAAGAACACCCACACGGCGTCGATCTCGTCTGGCAGCGTCGGGGCAGTCAACGTGTGCGCGATCACCAGGTCGAGACATTCCACGTAGGGCCGGTCGAAAAAGTGGGACACGATGAACACCACTCGCGCCCTGTCGGGCGAGGACTTATCCCGCAACTGCTTCACGGCCTTGGCGATCATCGACTGGGCCGCCTCCACGACATCGTTCGCTGACACGAACGTCGCCCAATGAGTGCCTGGCTCCTCACCTCGCTTCAGTGCCCGCGAGGCCGCTGCGTCGTGTTCGTGGAAGTCACCGGGTATCGACTTCACCTCGAAGTCGGCGAACTCGACACCGTTGCGGCCGAGCAGCGACGACAGTGCGTCGCTTTCCGAGTCCGCCACGCGGTAGACGAGATCCACGCCGCCGTGGACATCTACGGCGACCGGCACGATGCCGAGAGAGGCGGTCGTCAGCATCGCCGCGAGATGCTCGCCCGCGGCCAGCTTCAGCTTCTTCAGGTCGCCCGCCGGTACATGCGTCGGCAGTGCCTCCGTCGCCCAGCCCATCACTTCGTAGGTGATGGCGTTGACGTGGGTGCCGATGGCTCCGTCGAGGCTCTTGGCGCTGTCGTCGCTCATGGGCGCGAGTGTGGCAGCACCGTGACGCGTCAACCGCGGTACCGATGCTCCCCGAGGCTGGTGGACGCCGCCATACGCACGGCACCAAGCTCAGCCGAGGCCAAGCCTGCTGAGGGCGGTGCTCCAGTCGGTCACGATTGCCTGCTGAGCGGCGGCGAGAGTGACCTTTCCGGCGCAGGCCGCGGTGTGCAGCTCGGTCTCCACCGGGTCCTTCTTGTTGTTGATCCCGCCACCGGACTTGGGCGGCGCCTTCTAATCGAGCACGGGTGAGGGCCAGTCCCGAGATGGTGCACCCCAAGCGAGGGCCACACTCTCTGCAATGCCCAATGCCGTCTCGAACGGCAGGCCGTGAAAGTACTCGCCTTGGTGTTCCGGACACAGCTCTGCCAGTTCGCGAAGCAGGTGCTGCTCAAAGCCGTTGGCATCCTCGACAGGACCCGTCACCCAGGCATCGAACAGGCCATGACCGTGCATGCGTGCCTGGTGCCGCAACTTGCGCATGCGAAGCGCGTGACCCGTCGTCGTACCGGCCTTCACATACTGGGCAGGGCCCTCGAAGCTCAGGAGGTAGACCCTGCCTCCGGGAAGCCACCTCGTCATGCCGATCAGAGCGAGCTCCGAGACGATGTCCCCCAAGTGCTCCACAAAGCTCGGAAACGGTGGGCGGATCCCTGAACGGAGCAGCGTCCGGGCTTCTTCACGACGCTGCCATCCTAGACCCCGCGGGACGAGAAGGGCCGTCTGTGGGACGTCCTTACCATGACCCGCTCCGCCATCCGGCGCAGCCAGGGCGCGGGGGCAGCAGCGTCACGGTCGAGTTGTACCGGATTCCGCGAGGCGGCCGTGCCCGTCAGCCCCGCCGAGTCCGGCTTGGCGCCCAGATCGGGCCCCGGCGACAACGCCGAGCCGGTCATGACGATCATGCAGCCGGGCGAGGACTGACGCCCTCAGGGGTCCGGCTCTCGCTCGCTCCGGGGCCCGCGCCAGGGGTCGTGCCCGGCCGGCCGCCGGCCGGCCCCGTGTGGGAGTCGGTTGTCGTACGGCGCTCGTGGTAGGCGGTGGCCGCCGCGCCGTGGTCCCCATGCTGCGCCCCACATCGGGGCGTACACGAAGCCGGGCCAGGACGAGACCGAAGCCCTGACCGGCCCCGGCCGTCCACTACTGTTCGGCGATTTTGTCGATGCGCTCGCGGAGGAGGTCGGCGTGGCCGTTGTGCCGCGCGTATTCCTCGATCATGTGGGTGAGGATGTAGCGGAGAGAGAAGACGTCGTCTCCGTACCGCCCGGTGACGTCGGGGGACTGGGCGGCATCCACGATGTCGCGGGATCGGGCGCACTCCTCATGCCAGATCGCGAACGCCTCTAACGGGTCTGCGGTGTCGACGGCGAAAGCGCCGCCGTCGCTTCGGGGCCAGTGCACATCACTGTGCTCGCCGTTGAACACGTTCCGGAACCAGGTTCGCTCGACGTCAGCCATGTGCCGGACGAGGCCGAGCAGCGACAAGCCCGAAGGCCGCACGGCCTTTTCCCTGAGCTGCTCGGCTGTGAGCCCCGCACATGCCATGGCCAGCGTGTCACGCTGGCGCTGCAGGAAGCCGGTCAGTGTGGCGTGCTCATCGGCCACTCGCGGAGGTTCGGTCCTCTCCCGGTTGTCCATCGGGCCATCATGACAGCGAAGGGCGCACGGCAGTTGGATCTCTGCGGCTGGCCTGCGCCGGCGGCGACCGGCTGCCGCTGGGCGGTTCGGCTCGAGCCTTGGAGTGTGGACGCCGGCCTTGGTATGCGTCCCGTGGTGGCTCCGCCTCCCGCCCCGCCGTCGGTCGACGCCGTGGTGCACGTCCCCGGGGCGGCTCCCCTTTTTTTTGCGCCCGGCAGACGCGGCACGGGGCCGTGGCGCGCCGCACCCTCGCCCCACCCGTCCCCCGGGGCCGCCGGCCCCGCACCGACCGTCGCGGGCCCTGTCAGGGGTCCGGCCCCCGCCCCCGTCGGGCCCGTGACGGGGGCCCGTTCCATCCGACGGCGCTGGCCGGATGCCGGACGTGGGCAAGGTGTGTCCACGCCGGGCCCGGCGCGCGCTCGGGGTGGCCGACTCGTTCGCGCCGGCCGCGCCCTGCCGTACAGCCGGGTAGCTTTTTGATCTTGGAGTCGACCGGCGCCTGGGTGACGAGCAGCAGCCCGAGCCGCCGCTGGGGCCAGGCGCGGATCTGCGGTGTTCGGGTGCGGGTGTTGCTTGCCCCCGTCGTGGTTAGGCGGCGTGGGCGGCTGGAGCGGGCCGTGGTGGTGGGGGGAGGGGGGCAGGCGTGCCCGGCGGCGCCGGTGGTGGTCCGGGCATGTGTTGTGTGTTCTTGAGTTGGTCGATCACCAGGTGGCCGTCGGGCGTGCGGCCCACGATGTCGATGCCGTGACCGGTGAAGGAAGTCAGGTGCAGCCATTGCGGGGCGGTGGCGGGGGTGCCGTTGCGTCGTCCGCGTTCCTCGAGGAGGTGGGCGGTAACGGCGGTGAGGACGGTTTCGATCCGGTCCCTGCTTCTTCTGGTTTCTGCAGGTCAGGAGCTAAACCTCGGACATGGACGCGTCGCGACCCTGGTAACCGAAAATCCGGTCTGGCAGAGTCGAGCACGTCGCGGCGCGCTTCGCAAAGGCCCAGTTCAGAGCGGAGTTGCGGGGCTAAGCCATGCCTCCGCCATCCTTGGGCCGCCCACTCGGACGCTTCCGTCCGCGACGCAAGGGCGAGGGAGCCTTTGCGCTCCAACATCCACATCCCGCATGTGGCCTCCGCATGCCTGAATCCGAGAGGAATCCGTCGTGTCCACGCTCGCTCTACTGGTCGTCCTGCTGCTGGTCCTGGTCGGTCTACTGCTCTTCGGAGGGCTGGCCTACCTCGTACACCGGCACCCTCCACTGACCCAGCCACTGACTGTTGGACTGGCCGGGCTGGCGGTGATGGGCGCCGTGGTCGCGGTGATCGCGGGCCGATGACCCGAAGATCCCGCCCTACACTGGGCCGCCCGTTTCCGACGGGATGCGATGGGCCGTCAAGGCGCGCCCACCGGCGTCGCTCTCCGAGGCGGCTGTGCACCCACGCATGGCCTGCCGCCTCCCGCATCCAGCTGCCCGGGCCCCGGCTGGGGCCCGGCCCCTGCCACGCCCGGAGCCGTCGGCAGGGGGCTTCCCCCTCGCCGGCCAACGGCCGGTCCAGTTCATACCCACCGACCGCGCACCAGGGACAGGGATCGCGGGCCCCGTCAGGGGCCGGGCGCGCCATGCCGGGCGACGCGGATCTGCGGTGTTCGGGTGCGGGTGTTGCTCGCCCCCGTGGTGGTTAGGCGGCGTGGGCGGCTGGAGCGGGCCGTGGTGGCGGGAGGAGGGGGGTAGGCGTCCTCGCCAGGGCTCAGCAGGATGCAGTCTGGGACCGCACCCGCGCCCACAATCGGCTCCGCTCCCACCTGCGCGAGTACTACCCCGCGATCCTCGAGGCTTTCGTCTCCAAGCGCGAGCAGTTGCTGGCCCGGGAGGCCCGGATGATCCTGGCCATCGCGCCTACTCCAGCCGAGGCTGCCCGGCTGACCCGCGCACGCCTGAGGACCGCGGTCGCACAGGCCGGACGCCAGCGCCGCATCGAGGCTGAGACCGACCGGATCCTTGAGGTGTTCCGTCGGACCTGGCTCCGCCAGCCGGCTCTGGTGGAGCGGGCGATGGGACGGCAGACGCTCGCCCTCCTTGCACAGTTCGACATGGCCTGCCGTGCTTGCGACGACCTTGCGCGCGACACGGAGGAGCTGTTCTTGCAGCGTCCCGATGCGGAGATCATCGCGAGCTTCCCCGGCCGTGCCCGAATGCGTCACGGCAATCGGCCGGGTGTGGTTCGCTGCTGGGGTGACTCAGGACTTGGAGATCGTCGCATTCGAATCCGCCGAGACATTCGCGGCATGGCTCGGCGAGAACCACGCCGTCTCGCCCGGCATCTGGCTCAAGCTTCGCAAGAAGGGCCCTGGAATCGTCGCGCTGGACTACGCCCAGGCGCTCGACGTGGCACTCTGCTACGGCTGGATCGACGGCCAGAAAGCCAAGTTTGACGACCAGTGGTGGCTCCAGCGGTTTACCCCGCGCAAGCCGAGCAGCAAGTGGTCCAAGGTCAACCGGGACAAGGTGGCCGCCCTGATCGAGCAGGGCCGGATGCGTCCGCCAGGGCAGGCCGAGGTTGATCGCGCCAAGGCAGACGGCCGCTGGGAGGCGGCCTACGACGGCGCGAAGACCGCCACGGTGCCGGACGACCTCGCGGCGGCCCTGACCGCCGAACCGGCCGCGGCGGCGTTCTTCGAGACGCTGGACCGGCAGAACCGCTACTCGATCCTGTACCGGATCCAGGACGCCAAGAAGGCCGAGACCCGGGCGCGCCGGATCGAGAAGTACGTAGCGATGCTGGCGAAGGGCGAGAAGCTGTACCCGTAATCGCGAAGCGAGTCTGTGGCCGTGTGGGCTCCCGGCGCGCCTGCGGCCGCGGCAGCCGCCACCAGGTGTGCTCACTGAGCGTGACAAAACGTCAGAGGCGCTGAGCAGGCGCACCGCTCAAGATCGAAGACCCGACTATCTGCGGCTGCGGGACCGGGTGGCGGCGGCCGGCTGCGACACCCCGATCATCCCGGAGATCATGCCGGCCACCGACGGCCGCCAGATCCGCCGTTTCGCCGAGCTGAGCAGAGCCGCCTTCCCCGAGGACCTGGCCCACCGTCTGGAGGCCGCCGCCCACGACCCGGAGCAGGGCCACCGCATCGGCGTCGAGTACGTCACCGCGATGGCCGAACGTCTCCTCGCCGAGGGCACGCCCGGCCTGCACTACATCACCCTCAACAGGTCCACGGCGACGCTGGAGATCCACCGCAACATACGACCCCGGCGGCCGGCGCTGACCGCCAACTGATCTGTTCTGAAAGACACTTGCGGCGCGGCCCGCACCCAGCGGGCCGCGCTGTTGTCACACGGCGGCTTCGGCGTCGGGCACCCCGAGGACGCGCAGGAACGCCGTGGCCGCGGGGGTGCGGCTGTCCGGGCTCCAGATGATGTACTCGACGCGGGCCGGGGCGTCGATGACCTCGATGGTCGTGACGCCGCTGAGCTGGGCCACGTACGCGGCGGGCAGCATCGCCACGCCGAGGCCCTGCCCGACCAGCCGCGCCAGGAAATCCGCGTTGGTCACCTCGAACGCCACGTCACGGGTCAGGCCTGCGGCGGAGAACGCCAGGTCGGACTGGGCGCGCCCGGCGGTCCTCGCGGGCAGGTCGACGAACACCTCCGAGGACAGCCGGCGCAGGTCGATCGTCGGCTCGTCGGCCAGCGGGTGGTCGGGCGCGACGACGGCGACGAGCCGGTCACGGGCGAGTTCCCGGCAGCTGACCCCCTCGGGCCGCACCGTGGTGGGCAGCCCCAGGAAGGCCACCTCGATGGCTCCCTGCTTGACCTGCTCCACGAGGTCGTCACTCGCCCCCACCCGCAGGCTGATGCGTACCTGCGGATACCGCTGCCGGTAGTCGCGCAGTGCGCCCGGGATGTCGACGGCGGCGACGGACGGGATCAGCCCGACGGAGAGCCGCCCGCGGACCTCCCCGACGGCCGCGGCGACCTCGAGGGCCGCGCGCTCGGCGGCCTCCAGACACTGGCGGGCCGCCGGCAGGAACGCCGCACCGGCCGGGGTGAGCCGCACCCGGCGCGTGGTGCGCTCGAACAGCTTCGCCCCCAGCTCCTGCTCCAGACGCGCGATCTGGTGGCTGAGGGCGGACTGGACGACCAGACAGCGCTCCGCGGCCCGGGTGAAGCTGTTCGTCTCGGCGACCGCGACCACGTAGCGCATCTGCTGCAGCTCCATGGCGATCTATCTTGCCAGGAGATAAATGAGATGACAAACATGTGTTGGACTCATTGGCGAGGGCCGATCCAGAATTTGAGCGTGCCACGTCCGGCACCCCAGGACCTTGCTATGACCCGTATTTCTCTGGTTGAACGAGTTCCGGCGGGACGGCGGCAATTCCCCATTCACCCGTATCTGAATTCGACCGGAAGGACCGGCTTTTCCATGACCAGCACGCCATCCACCCAGCAGGCGAAGACCGTCGTCGACATGTGGGTCGACCCGCGATGCCCGTGGGCGTGGATCACCTCTCGGTGGCTGCTGGAGGTGGAAAAGGTACGGCCCATCGAGACGCGCTTTCACATCATGAGCCTTTCCGTGCTCAACCAGGGCCGGGAAGTGCCGGAGAAGTACCGGCAGGGCATGATCGACGGCTGGGGCCCGGTGGGCGTGTGCATCGCCGCCGAGGAGCGGTACGGCACGGACGTGCTGCGCCCCCTCTACAACGCCATGGGCGCCCTCATCCACCTCAAGCAGGCGGGCCTGAAGCGGGACATGATGGTCGCTGCGCTCGCCGAGGCCGACCTGCCAAAGGACCTGGTCGAGGTGGCCGAAACCACCGACTACGACGAGGCGCTGCGCGCCAGCCACCACGCCGGCATGGACCACGTCGGCACCGAGGTCGGCACCCCCGTCATCCACGTGCCCGGTCCCGACGGCGAACTCATCGCGTTCTTCGGCCCGGTCATCTCGCCGCGCCGCGCGGTGAGGCGGCCGGCCGGCTGTGGGACGGCGTGCTCGCCCTCGCGGGCACCGACGGATTCTTCGAACTGAAGCGTTCGCGCACGCGCGATGCCATTTTCGACTAGGCATCGCCGCGGCCTTCTGTGCTCAGGAAACGGTGACGTGAACACAATTCTTCTGTCTGGCTCCCGCTGTTTTGGCGTCAGGTGTCTCGCTGCGGAGGACGGTGCGCCATGAACAGTGGCCGGCAATTCCTCACCTCGGGTGTGACGGCGCTGGCGCCGGCGATCTGGGGAAGCACGTATCTGGCGACGACCGAATGGCTGCCGCCGGACCGGCCCCTGCTCGCCACGACCATGCGGGCACTACCCTCGGGTCTCATTCTGCTGCTCATTTCCCGGGTGCTGCCCAAGGGCCAGTGGCTGTGGCGTTCCCTGGTGCTCGGGACGCTCAATATCGGCGCGTTCAATTTGCTGCTGTTCGTCGCCGCCTACCGTCTGCCGGGCGGCGTCGCGGCGATGCTCATGTCGGTGCAGCCGATGATCGTGCTGATCCTGGCTGCGCTGCTGATCGGCGACAAGATCCGCCCGGTGCACGCGCTGGCCTGCGCGCTCGGCGCGGCCGGAGTCGTCCTGCTGGTGTTCAAGGGATCCACGGCGCTGGACACGGTCGGTGTGGCCGCCGGCCTCGGCGGTGCGGCCTGCATGGCCACCGGCATCACGTTCACCAAACGCTGGGGGCGCCCCGAGGGAGTGGGGCTGCTGCCCTTCACCGGCTGGCAGCTGCTGGCCGGCGGGCTGGTGTCGCTGCCCTTCACCCTCGACGTCGAAGGGCTGCCCGGCTCCCTGACCGGGACCAACATCTTCGGGTTCGCCTACCTCATCGTCCTCGGCGCGGTCATCAGTTACGCGCTGTGGTTCCGCGGCATCGAGAAACTGCCCGCCCTGGCCGTCTCCTTCCTGGCCCTCGGCAGCCCCGTCGTCGCGACCATCCTCGGCTTCGTCTTCCAGGGCGAGACGTTCTCCGCGCTGCAGATCGTCGGCATCCTCGTGATCCTCATCGCCGTGATGCTCGCGCAGCCCCGGCCGGCCAAGCCGCAGAGCCCACCCTCCGGGACCGGGCCCGTCGGTGAGGAACCCGCGGTGCTCGCGCCCAAGCCCGCCGCCGGCCGGGGCGGAACGGGTTCCTGACGTCCCTCTTAAGTCCCCGGCACCTCACTTGAGCTGATTGTTGGAGAGTAGTCATGTCCGTAACGGAGCGGAAAAGCCCGACGTCGGCCGTCAGGGCCTGGATCGGCGTCGCTGCCATCACCGCCAGTCTTTTCGTCTTCCTCACCACTGAACTGATGCCCGTGGGTCTCCTCACTCCGCTGAGCAAGAGCCTGGGTATCTCCGTCGGCACCGCCGGTCTCATGGTGACCGCGCAGGGTGTCGCGGCCGGCCTCGGCGTGCCGTTCATCGTGGCCTGGACCCGCCGCATCAACCGGCGTTACCTCCTGCCCACCCTTCTCGCGGTGCTGGCCCTCGGAAATCTCATCACCGCCGTTTCCCCGAATTACCCGCTGATTCTCGCGACGCGTCTGTGCATGGGATTCGCCAGCGGCGTCTTCTGGGCGATCGGCGTCAGCATGGCCATGCGGATCGTGCCCGAGCGGCACGCCAGCCGTGCGGCCGCGGTGGTGATGTCCGGCATCTCCATCGCCACGGTCGTCGGCATTCCGCTCGGCACCGTCGTCGAGGCCCACACCAACTGGCGGACCACCTTCGACATCTGGGCTGGTCTGAGCCTGCTGGTCTTCCTCGCGGTCGCCGCGGTCATCCCGTCGCTGCCGTCGCAGAACGCCGTCTCGGTACGCGAGGTCTTCGGACTGCCGGTGAAGAATGGGCAGCTGCGCACGGTGCTGCTCATCGTCATCTTCTTCGTCCTCGGCCACTTCGGCGCGTACACGTTCGTCCGCCCCTACCTGGAGGACGAGGCCGGAGCCGGCTCCACCTTCATCACGGTGGTGCTGATCATCTTCGGTATCGGCGGCGCCATCGGGAACTTCGTCGCTGGCTACACGGTCAACCGCAGCCTGCGCGGCACCTTCGTCGTCGGACTCGTCGGGCTGCTGGCCGCCCTGCTGCTGCTCCGCGGAATCGGCGACGCGGAGACCGGTGCCGTGATCGCCCTGATCCTGTGGGGCCTGTCCTTCGGCGCGGTGCAGCTGTCCCAGGTCAACATGACGCTGGCCTCCGCGCCGGACACGTTCGAGGCCGCGATGTCGCTCAACACCATGGCGTACAACACCTGCATCGCCCTCGGCGCCCTCTTCGGCGGCCTGATCGTCGACCACATGGGCGTCACCCGCGTCATCTGGTTCGGCGTGATCCTCGCCGCCGCCTCGCTGCTCCTCAGGCTCGGCACCGGCTGGAAGAAGGAGACCCCGGCACAGTCCCTCTCCGAGGACGACCAGCTGGCCCCCACCGCCTGACTGGCCCGCCCTCGCAATTCCCGCGAGGCCACGCGCATCCCCTTGGCCGGAAATCCCCCGACGGCCAAGGGAATGCGCGTCGGCGTTTTTCTGCTTCCCCGCTCGGCAGAATTCGGCACCGTTGGCCGTAGCATTATTCGATACTCAATGAGCGCTTTTCACCCTCGGTCTGACCTGGTCAGATGCACGTAAGGACGGCCTGAACCAGGGTGGTGATGCGGATGATGGAACACCTCAGCTTCCGCAGCAGCCGCCAGTCCTTCAGACCTGTGGATCGGTCCTCCCGCTGGCCGCGCTGGGGTACCAGGACCGCGGGGCCGGTACCTTGGTACCCCTTCTGCCCCTTGTCCGCGAAGCCGGTCGCCTCCGCTTCCACGAATGGGCCGCCCGCCGACATCGCAGGAGCCTGCCGTGGAGCGGCAGCGACAGGGTGGGTTGAGCTGATGGAGTCGGCTACCTACCTCGAACTCGACCAATGCGGCGCTGAATCATTGGTCATCAGCGGCTGGTTCCGCGTCGTAGGGCACGAATTCGATGTAGTCGAGGGGGTCCTCGTCGCGGCGTCCGAGCGGGGGCAGGCCCTCGGTCGCGAACCGGCCGCGCAGCCACTCCAGCAGGGTTTTGGTGAGGTCGGTGCTGAGCGGTGGGCCTTGGGCGGCATGGCGCCGTACAACGATCAATGGCCAGTCGTCCGGCGTGGCACCTTCGGTCAGCCAGCACAGTTGGTCGCCGTCGATGGAGTCGGCGAAGGGCAGGAATCCCCCGGGCTCGGGATAGACAGCCAGGGGATGATACTCAGGGAACTCGGCTCGCTGCCCCTGGTAGGTCTCCGCGTACCACTCGGCCCACGGTGCGAGCGCGTACCGGTCCTCGCCGAAGGGGATGTTGAAGCGCAGCCAGCCGCACCAGGAGCCGGCCCCGTACCGCTCCATCAGTCGTACGTACTCGCCGGGCAGACGTGTACCCAGCCGTTCGTACAGCCAGTCCCAGTCGTGCTCACCTAGCGCGGGTGTCTCCGGCGGCGGGACGAGTGCGATCAAAGTCTCCAGCCCGCTGCCCGTGGTGAGTGCCGCCCGCTGCTGAGCGGTTGGCTCCGGTCGCCGGGGCGGCGGTGTCCACGGGGTGCGCTCCAGGTCGGCTTGCATGCCACTTCGGGCGGCCACCGGGCGCATGCCGTCGGCCACGAGCCGGGCCAGCGTCGGCACGAGCGGGGTCGCGAAGCGCCGCCAGGGGTCGCGGCCCGCGTTCTCGTCGTCCTGACAGTGCATGACCACCGGCCACAGGTCGGGGTCGTCGGATGCTGTGGTGTCCCAGTAGAAGGTATCGGCGGTACGGGTGGCGCCGAAGGGAAGGACGCCGGGGGTATCACGTCGAGTCTGCTGGACCCAGGCCCCATAGTCGAACCAATCGCGGTTGACGCATGGCATGTGAAGCCAGAGCCAGGCGCCAATGTCGAGTGGGCCGTACGCGGCGGCGATGGCCTTGTAGTCGGCGGGCAGGCTCGTCCCCAACCAGGACTCGACTGCCGCCCAGTCGACAGGTACGGCGAAGTCGGCCGGCGGATCGCCGAAGATCTCGGCGAAGGCGTTGACGTGCGGGTCTGAAGCGTTCACGGGTCTATAGCCCTTTATCGGGAGCGAACGGGTGTTGACCGGGAGGGCGGGGAAGGACATGAGCTCCTTCCAACCTGCCGCGGGAACAGGATGGTCGGGCTGACAATGCGGTGAAGCCCCTGGTAGATGGGTTTTCGACCAAGATGACCGTCTTCACCAGAGGCTTGGCATGCTTGTCTACCCGTCGGGCGTCGACGTGTCCAGTTCTGCCCTACGCTTCCTGTCCACCCGTCTGCGGCAGCACCGTCGCGTGATCGGCTCTCACTCGCGGCGTCTGAGCGCCGGCCGGGGTGTCAGCAGCAAACTGCCGTTGCTCGACTCGGAATTGGCGGCCTTCTTGATCAGCCGGACCACCCGGATCGGGGAACTGCGGGGCTGGCCACCTCGCACCGTCGGCTCGGTGAGTGTCGCGGCATCCGCATCCTCTGCGCAGTCCACCGACCAGGCGAGCGGATCAGGGCCTCGACCATCGCCCAGCTCACCGACACCGCGGTGCTCGCCAATCACGTCCTGGAGGTGTTCGAGAACCTGGAGATCTTCCTCGACGACCGGGCCGACTCGCTCGACCGGTGGTGCCAGAAGCACTTCGCCTTCCTGGCCCCAGACATCCGGGCGGAGCTGGACACGTGGATCAGGCTCCTGCGGCACGGGACTTCCCGCCGCAGGCCACGGGCCCGGTCCACGGTCGTCACCCTGCTCAGGCTCGTCCTGCCGTTCCTCACCGAGTACGGCGGAAAGTACACAACCCTGCGGCAGGTCACACGTGATGACCTCACCACCTGGCTGACCAACCGGTATCACCGGGCCTACGAGGCAAGTGCCCTACGCTCGCTGTTCGCGACGCTCAAGGCCGAGCGGCTGATCTTCAGCAACCCGATGCGCGGCATCAAGGGCGGCAAAATCCCCACCACAATCCCCGCCTCCCTCACCACAGAAGAGGTGGAAGCCGTCGCTCAGGCTGCCCTGCAGGATCCGGCTCTGCGAGTGGTCGTCGCCCTGTCTGGAATCCATGCCCTGTCGGCCCTCCAGATCCGCATGCTGCTGCTGGACCAGGTGGACTTGGCCGAGTGCCGTCTGGACCCCGAAAGCCTCAACCGTCCCCTGGACGAGTACACCGCCAAGGCGATCAACGATTACCTCGACTACCGGCGCGGCCGCTGGCCGAACAGCACCAACCCGCATCTGCTGATCAGCCGGAACACGGCCACCACCACGACGGCAGTCGGCACCTTCTGGCTGGACAAGCTGGTCAAACCGCTGCCCGTGGGCCTCGACCGGCTGCGGCAGGACCGCATTCTCGAGGAGGCTCTCGCCAGCGGCGCGGATCCTCTTCACCTCGCGCACGTCTTCTCGCTCGGCGCCAAGACCAGCCTTCGCTACACAACCGCCGTCGCCCCTTCCGCTGCCGAACACGATTCACGCAACTGCTGAACGGGCCGCCTCCCTGCCGCACGACTCAACGGACCGCCGCGGCATCATGGCCGCGCAGCACATTCGAGCAAGGGGAAGCACATGACGGAGTTCATAGTTCACGACGATCCTGTCGGACGTGCTCAGAGCAACTACATCGCCCATGCCGACCTCGCCCCTTTTGGGCTGGACGGGCAGATGGAGCAGCTCTGGCTCAAGCCCCTCAACGACGGCATGTTCTCCATCGCCTGCATCCCCTTCCGCGTCTACGGACTGGCCCTGGGAGACCGCGTGCTTCTCTCAGCTGATGACGAGGTCAGCGAGGTGGTGGGGCTCTCCCGGCACCGCGTCCTGCGGATGCTTCTCATGCCTAGCCCGGACTCGGCACGGCTGACCGAGGCGACTGCTCGCATCAGGCACGAAATCGACGCGGCTGGCCTGCTGAGCGAATGGAGCGGTGACCGTCACGTCGCGGTCGACGTTCCGCCTCAGACACTCCCTTCGCGGCTGTTCGAGGTCATGGAACGCGAGGTCGCAGAGGCTGGCGCGTTCTGGGAGTGGGCTGACGCCATGCCCTTCTCCGCCCCACGCTGATCGAATCAGCACGTGGCAAACGCCCACACTTCGAAGAACTGGGCCCTTTGACACCACGATACGGCTTCCGCATACCTGAGTTCGCAGCCCAGAGGCTTCAGATTTCCCGAACTCGCGGAGGTTCTCGATCACCCCGTTCTACTGCGAGCCGGGACTTCGCGGAGCCCATGAGAAGGGAGGGGTCGAGGGTCAGGTGGGCTACTGGCGCCGGAACTACCTGACCCCGGTCCCGCGCGTCGACTGCCTGAACGAGCTCAACGACGCCTTCGCCGGCTTCGAGGCGGCCGAGGAGAACCGGCGGATCGGGATGCGGATCCGCACCATCGGCCAGGACTTCGCCCGCGAGGCCCCGCTCCTGCTGCCCCTGCCCGAGGCTCCCTTCTAGACCGGCCTCGCACTGAACCCGCGGGTCGACCGCTACGGCATGGTCGCCGTCCGGGTCTGCCGCTACTCGGTTCCGGTCCGCTTCATCGGCCGCACCGTCCACGTTCTCCTGCGCTCGAGCGAGGTCGTGGTCTTCCACGGCCGCACCAAGATCGCCCGCCACCCCCGCCTGACGACCAAGGGCGCTGTGGCCATCGCCTCGAACGAATCGTTCGGAGGCTGGACCAAGACGTTCACCGACCCCCGGCTCTGCGCGGCCATCGTCGACCGACTCACCTTCAACGGCACCATCATCGAGACCGGCACCGAGTCCTACCGCCTCGCCCAGGCCAGGGCCAAGCAACTGCAGACGAAGAAGTAGCCCCAAGACCAGCTGGCCGGTGGGATCTTAATCCCTGTTGCCTCGGCCTGGCGGTCCAGGAACTCAATCAGTCGTGTTTCCGAACGTGCAAGCGTCTCCCGTTGTTCGCCAGGAAGCGAAGCGAGGGCGTCGACCAGGACCCGATTTCGCGGGACCTGCACCATATTGCCGGAGTAGATCCGGCAACTGGAACACCAGGCGAGCCCGATGCACCGCCTGAACAGAGATGACTCGGGCGGATAGAAGCGGTACTGGTACGAGCGGACGGGCGTTTTGCAGGCGGCACAGATCCGACAGTCCCCGTCGAAGACCGTGTCCCAGGTCCCGACCTTGCGCCAGTGCTGCCGCCCGGCCGGTGCTCTTCAAGTCGTCATGCCCAGCATTCTCTCCCACAGCAAGTCGCCCAGCACAGCCGTCCCGGCGAAGGTAGGGCCGGAGCAGACCGGAAGCCGGGGCCACTTCAAGCCGGAACAATCGCCGCACGGCCCCTCCGGTGGGGCCAGGTCGGGCCGGAAAAGCGGGGCCAGTTCTGACCGTTAACGCCACCCACCACCGAGACCGCCGCCGGTACGCCGATGACAGAAACCGAGACCTTCAGTGGCAGCGCTGCGGGATCCAGGTCGTCCGCCTGCCCGTGGAGGACCTGCAGCAAGGTGAGCAGCTCACCAACCGACTCAAGGAAGAGCTTTCACGGCACCTCTGGCCCCGGTAACCGAAGTGGTGGGTCGTCATCGACAACCCGCCCTCGTACTCTCCGCGACGGCCGTGAGCCGCTTCGAGTAGCTCTTCAATGCCAGCAACAGCACCCTCGCCTGAACTCACCGAGGGCTACATGCCACGGATGGCCACCGTCATGAGGTGGTCGGCCGTGGCGTGGTCATTGGCTACACCGCTCACTCCAACCTAAGGTCGGCCAGCGCCTGGAGCTTGCCAGACCGAGCGTCGCGCGCCTCGACTTCGCGTTCGAGTCTCGCAACGTGTCTGGGGAATCCCCAGCTACAGCCAGTTACTGACGTTACTGCAGTGATCTCGTCAAGGTGAGGCCGGTTTCGGCGAGACATCCGTTGATGAGGTTGTCGCGGTACTGGATGAGGCGGAGACCGTGTCGGAGTGTGCTGATGAGGTGGTCGGGGTCGGTGAATGCGGCGTTGGCTTGGCTGCTGCGTCGTAGCAGTGACCAGATGCCCTCGACGGGGTTGAGGTCGGGTGCATAGGCCGGGCCGGCAGGAAGTAGCAGCTGATCCAGTCGGGGGTGTCGCGCAGTCGGCGGTCCTTGTGGACGTTGAGGTTGTCCCACACCAGCACAATGGGTGCGCCGAGCTGCTGGTGGGCGGCGATGAGCAGGTCGCGGTAGATGCAAGACGACGAGGACGAGGACGACTACGACGACTGAAGCCTCGGACGGAGCCGCGTCTTCCGCATGGAAATCAACGATTCAAATGTTGAATCTGTAGCCTCGGATGGGTGCGGGAAAGGTGAATCGTCAACCGAAATGCGCACGTTCCGCCATTTGCGTGATGGGTTGAGGAGTGCTGTCATGAGATTAAGGCAGACCAGCGCCAGCGCTGCACCGAGCGCACACTCAGCCGTAAGTCCTTGGCGACCTCGGTGTAGGAAGCACCCGCAGCAAATCGCTCCGCGGCCTCCAGCCGGATCCGCTCGCGAAACGCCTGCTGTTCAGGCGTCAGCCCATCACCCTGCGGATATCTCACACAGCCGGCATACCGCGACGATCACACATCGTCAGCCCCCAACGACATCGCCGCAAAGGTCAGTAGTACCTGGATAATGCGGTCATGCCTCTGACAGGACCTGAGTGCGATGTCTTGGTTTTGGGGTGGTGGGGTGCGAGATGGTGGGGGCTGGGTGTGTTGTTGCTGGTCGGTGGCGGTTTGGAGGTGTGGGGTCAGTGTTTTGGGCGTGAGAGAGCTGCGGGGCGTTGCTGTTCTGGGCTTTGTTGCATGGGGGGTGTCGTTGTCTCAGTTTTGTGGGTTCTGATTCCCTGGCCGGTGGGTGTTGGTGTGCTTGGGGGTGTGGATCAGGGAGAGCTGGGTCTGGCTCCGGAAGGGGCGGGTGGTGGTTCGAGTGGGGTTTTGCCGGCTGTGTCGGTTCGGGCGTTGCGGGGGCCGGTGGTGTGCCGTCTGCTGGCCCTGCGGTGGGAGGGGAGCCTCACCACTGGGCAGGTGAGGTCGGCGGCGGACGTGCTGGGGGTGCGGGAGCGTGGGGTGTGGCGGTGGCTGGCGGCCGTTGAGCGGGACGAGGCTGTGGCCCGGGCACCGGGGGTGGGGAGCGGGCGGCGTGCAAGCGTGATGTGTTCCTGGCCTGGCCGTGGGGCTGGCGGAACCAGGTGTGGGAGACCGATCACGTCCAGGCGGCGGTGCTGGTCGACGTCGACGGCCGGGCCCGCAGGCCGTGGATCACCTCGATCCGCTCGTCCACGGTCGAGGCCCAGGACGGGCCGAACCAGGTGCCGAAGGTGTAGTCCGACAGATGCGTGCGCTTGAGCACGAGGGGCAGCACACCGGGCAGCGTGAGGTCGGTCTGTTCCAACAGCATCTGGCCGCTGGCGACGTCGATCGGGTCTTCCTTGCACGCACGGTTCTTCGGTTCCACGCTGTGGTGGCGAGGGTCGTCGAGCGCCTTGTTCAGCAGATCTGGCTTACTGCCGGCCGAGCCGCCGTTGCCACCCGGGCCTTTCGACGGGGACCCGGGCCCCATTCCTTCCCCGTCTTTGCCGCCCTTGAGGATCTTCTCCAGTTCGGCGGCGTTCTTGGTGTCGTTCTCGACGTGGTTGTCGGCAACATTCCTCAGCCGTTTCCCTGTGTCGTGGTAGAGGTCCTTGACGGCCTTGCCGGCGTCCTCGCCGATGGTCTTGCCGAGCTTCTGCGCCCCGTCCTCGAGGGCTTTGACGATTCGGTTGGTCACTCGAAGCTCACCGTCGCCAGCTTCGTCCGGAACGCCTCGGCGTGGGAGGCCACCGTTTCGGCGTGACCGTTCATCAGCTCCGCGTGAGCGTGCACTGCCTCCGGATGGATGGAGAAGCCCTCCCCGACGGAGCCGGCCCCGCCACTGGCGGAAACCCCCAATGCGGATTCGGCCGACTGGAACACCAGGCCTGTCACGGCCCGCCCGACCACCTCTACCAGCGGGTCGACGGCTGCCTCGATGACCTGCCCGATGATGTACTGCTCCAACTGCTGCTCAAGGAAGTCCATCAGTTCCTCGGCCGCCTTCACGATCAGCACCTCCGCGGCCTCGGCGATCCCGAGGGTTGCCACGGCCGCCGCCTGGTCCGCGATGAACGACGCGGCCAGCACGGCGAGTTCGGCGATGGCTTCGACCTTCATCCCCACGATCACGTCCGCCGCCACATCCAGCGCAGTCGCCACCACATGGCAGGCCTCGATCAGCTCACTCATGTGACTGTTCGATAGCCGCGCCCACTTCGCCAGCAGCGCTTCGTACGAAGCCCCCTGATAGGAATCGCCCAGCCGTTTGATCGTGGCCGTGGACTCCTGGTGCGTGTTGTCCAGGTTCTCCGCGAACTCCCTCACATGCGAGGCGATTTCACGGACCTTGTCCTCGTTGACGTTCGGCCAGTTCACCCCGATGAACTGAAGGAACGACACGACCTCATCAGGCAGCTCGATCGCCACAACGCCCCCATCACGAGACAGCACACACCTGTTCACCATCGAACCTAGATGCGGGCGGGCAATGAGAGAGCAAAGGGTTCGTCCCGGCGCCGTGACGACTTTCAAGACCGGACAGCCGTGGTCTGTCCGATGGCACGAGGCGCTTGATCAGCTGACGCATCGCGGCGGTCTCCGCGGCGCTGATGAACGCTGGCAGACCGCCCGTGACGACCGTCCACGAGGAGCCGGGCGACCTCGGGCACATTGAGGGTTTTCAGGGTGGCCCCCGGACGGGTGACGGCGGGACCGTAGAAAACGGACAGGGCTCCCGTGCCGTTGAGAGAGGTGTCTAAGAGTTGTCCCGCAACTCCACGAGGCTGAGGGTCATGCTGTGTCAGGGTCGGCGCCGATGGCGCCGACCAAGCGAAGCGAACGCCCGAGGTCTCCGGTGAGGATGCGAGGGTGTCGTCGCCACCACCACAGGTCGGAGCCGGGCAACCTGTGGAACTGCTCGAGCGCCTGGCCGTCGTCGTCGACAGTCGCCGCCTTGTACCGGTCGTCCAGAACTTTGATCTGCGGGGTCCAGAGCCGCACGATGTAGTCGTCCAACAGGAGCCACGCCTCGTGCAGCCAGTTTCGGCAGTAGAGGTCGTTGGTGTACTCGTAGATGTCGTCGCCGTAGCCGCGCTCAATGACGCCTACCAGGGCGGCCCACGCGTTCACTCTTTCTGCGACGGTGAATGCCGTCCGCCAGCCGCGCTGGTGCAGCAGCTCTCCCACCTCGGTCTCCGTAGCCACGGGCGGGAGGATCTCACGCGGATCCCGTCCGGGCGACCGAGATACGCCCCGCCAGAGGGCGCGGCCCGGAGGATGATCAAGGTGAGACGATCTCACCGTGGCTGGTGTGATCACGGCGTCGGAACCCTCCTGGATAGCCCCGTTCACCGGGCTGAGTTCGCGACCGTTCGGGAAGCTCGTGAGCGCGTTGCGGCGGGAGGGCGCTGACCCGGTGCGCAAAGGCCGCCCCTGGGGCCTGCCGCTGGAGGACAGAGTCTTGCTGGTGGCCGCTTACTGGCGGACGAACCTCACCCTGCGGCAGCTGGCCCCGCTGTTCGGGGTCTCGAAGTCCGCCGCGGACCGGATCATCGCCCACCTCGGGCCATTGCTCGCCCTCCCACCCGTGACCACGCGATCGCGGAGCAGTCGAAGAACTACCGGTACTCCACCAACCACCAGGTCGTCATCGACGCTGACACCCGCCTTGTCGTCACCGTCGGCCGGCCGGTCCCGGGGAACCGCAACGACTGCAAGGCATGGGAGCTGTCCGGTGCGAAGGACGCCGTCGGCCGGACCATCGTGATTGCCGACGGTGGCTACCGGGGCACTGGCCTGATCATCCCTCACCGCCGTGAACCCGGCCAGGCCGAACTTCCGGCCTGGAAAGAGGAACACAACGCCTCGCACCGCAAGGTGAGGGCCCGCGTCGAGCACGCCTTCGCCCGGATGAAGAGCTGGAAGATCCTCCGCGACTGCCGGTTGAAAGGCGACGGCGTCCACCACGCCATGCTCGGCATAGCCCGCCTCCACAACCTCAGCGTCACAGGCTGAACCGCGAGCAGGCAGGTCAGCAAGCACGACCGTGATCGATTACGGGACAACTCTTAGGCGGGACCAAATGTGTCCGGTCGCCGCTTTCCATCCGTTCCGCCCCCCGACATACTCGTCGTCAAGGCGTTGCGGTGTCTTGACCGCACGGCTCCCCCGGCCATCGCCACTCGACACTCAGGGGAACGAAGCAGGGACTGTTCCAGCAGACCTGCTCCGGTGGTTGGGGGGGGGGGGGGGGGGGGGGGGGGGGGGGGGGGGGGGGGGGGGGGGGGCCAAACCAAAAACAAAAAAAAAAACCAAAAAACACCCAAACCACACACCA